>JANNEU010000158.1:0-5444 GCA_031379035.1 Hyphomicrobiaceae bacterium
ACCGACGTCTTGCCGCACCCCATCAGCCCGACCATCACGATGCTGCGCGCGCCGAGCGCCGTCCGCAGGGGCCCGGCCAAAGGGCGCGGGCCAGAGGGTTCGTTGGGCGGGACGCCGTGCATGGATCTCATCGGCCTCATGGGCGAATCGGGTACACTCGGAGCGGCGTCAGGGGCCACTCCAGGATGCTCCTGCCGGACGCTCACCGGCACCAGCGGTGCAGCGATCCATCCCGGTATTTCAGCAATTGACCGATCATCGCAGCAGACCTTCTTCGTCATTCCACATCACGCGCGTTCATCCCCAGCCAAGGTCCGGGTCATAATCGCGCCCAGGTGAAGCAGTTACATAACGGTTCAAGACACGGAACGCCACATGCCCAGCCTGCTCCGGTTCCTGTTCGTGTGTGCAGCCGCTGCCGGACTGGTGGCGGGAGGTCTGTATGCGCTGTCGGAGTACGCCGAGCCTGACCAGCGGGAAGTCCGCTCGACGGTCTCCGGCGTCAAAGTCCGGCGCTGAAACAATCCGAGGATATGCGGGATGAGACTGCGGGGCGCACTCAGCGCGGCGATGATGCTGGCAGGGCTGGTACCGGCTGTCGCTGAAAGCGACTGGCAGCCGTTCAAGGAAAACGACGGCCCAAGACCCCGGCGTGCGGCAGCAACAGCCGCGACAGACGCGCCCGCTTTGCCCCCTATGGGGGGTGTTATTCCCACTCCAGGCACGCCGCGCGGCCCATCGCTCCAAGGCACAGACCCACAACCATCGGGCTTCGGCTCAGCCTACCCGGGCAGCGCTTCACCGCCGCCCTTTGCCGCGCCTCTCCCTGGTTCAAGCCCACAGCAAGCCGCCGCCATCGGTAAAGTCGAACGCCTCGAGGTCGAACCGACGCTGGCCGCCGACGGCAGCGGCCTGCCTCAAGACGCTTGGCGGAGCATGGACATCAAGGCCCTGGAGGAGGCCCTGGCCGGAGCGGCATTGCCGCCCCGTTCCGCTGCTCTCGCTGGCTTGTGGTCGCGGCTGTTGCTGGCCGAGATCGACCCGCCACAAGGCGGTCGCTCACCGGAACATTTCAAAGCCTTGCGCCTCGAAGCGCTCTATCGCGCTGGCCGTCTCGACGACATGGGCAAGCGCCTCGCTGCAATCCCCGAAGCTGATCCAATTTTTCAAGCCTACCGCATTCGCCACGCTCTTGCCGTCGGCAATCAGGCCACCGCTTGCCAGACCTCCAAAGGCCTGATGGCGCGCCGGGCTGAGCTGCCCAAGAGCCTCGTCTCCGAGTTGCATCTGCTGGCTGGCTATTGCGCAGCCGCTGAAGGCAACGCCGCCGGTGCCGGCATCGCAGTAGAACTCGCGCGCGAGGCCGGCGTTGATGCGCCGGTTGCCATGGCAGCGCTCGACGCTCTCGCCGGCAATGGCAAGGCTGGTCTCGCCGTACCAAAGCTTGTGCGCGTGCTGGACTACCGCCTGCTCGAACTGCTGGCCCCGATCGATCCCGCCCAGATCCTCGACAAGGCCGAGCCGCCCTTGTTGGCCGCCCTCGCCCTCGATGACAAAGTTGATCCCGGCATGCGAACCGCCGCCGCCGAAGCAGCCGCCCGTCTCAACATCATCACGACCGAACAGCTATCTGCGATTTATACCGCCGCCCCAGCTGGAGCCGATGTGCCGGCCTTACGGCGCGGCGAACTTGTGCGCCTGATCGCGGCTGAAGCGCAGCAGGCGCGTAAACTTCAACTGGCCAAATCTGCCCTGGAAGATGCCCGCAAGGCCGGTCTTGCCCAGCCGATGGCACGCGTGCTTGCGCTGACGCTCAAAGACGTGCAGCCGGCCGCCGGGCTCGAGCCCTATGGCGAGACAGCCGCCGAGATTTTCCTGGCTGGTGCCGATCTCCCGAAAGCCCGCGCGTTTGCATCAACGCCAGAGGCCCGCCACTGGCTTGCGCTCATCGACAGCGCCGACAGCGCGCCGACGGAAGGACAACGCGCGCAGAACCTTGTCGCGCTGGATGACATGGTCCGCCGCAATCGCTTCCCAGCGCCACTCTTGCACCGCCTCGCCACCGTGCTCGACGCCACCGACGTCAACGTCCCTATCCCGTTGTGGGAAGCGGCGAGCCGTACGCCACAACCTGCCACCGGCGCGTTGCCCGACACCGGCGTGCTGCCGCAACTGCAAGACGCGGCAAAAAAGAAGGATATCGCACGGACTGTGTTGCTCGCGCTGCGCGCCACCAGCACCGCGGAAGCCGACGGTCTCCACATCATCGCGCTTGGCGACACCATCCGCGCCCTGCGACGCGCCAGCCTTGATCGCGACGCACGCCAGCTCGGCGTTGAAGCCCTCATCGCCCAATGGCCGCGCGGGACCGCGCCGTGACGCCTGCCGCGGCTGCCGAGGCGCAGGCCCACCTCGCAGGATTCCTTGAAATGCTGGCCGCCGAGCGCGGTGCATCAGCCAATACACGTGATGCCTACCGCCGTGACATTGAAGAGTTTATCGGCTTTCTCAACGTGGAAACGCTTGCCGTCGAAGACGTGCGGCGCGCGCATGTGGCAGCTTATCTCGAAGGCCTTGGCCGCGCAGGCTTGGCCGCCACCTCACGGGCGCGCAAGTTATCAGCCCTCAAGCAGTTTGCGAAATTCCTGCTGGCGAGCGACGTCATCGACGAAGATCCGACAGAGTATCTCCGCGGGCCCAAGCAGGCCCGGGCCCTGCCCAAAGTGCTGTCCATCGCCGAGGTCGACAAGCTGCTCACTGTTGCCGAAACCCGGACCAACGCGGCGACCGGCGCGGACCTGCTGCGCGCGCTGCGGCTGCATGCACTGATCGAAGTGCTTTATGCAACCGGCCTGCGGGTGAGTGAGCTTGTAACGCTGCCGCGAACGGTGCTGGCTGGTGATGGCAAGGTTCTCACGATCAAGGGCAAGGGTGGACGAGAACGGCTAGTCCCGTTGACGGGCCCTTCCATTGCTGCGCTGTCGCGCTTTCTAGCGGCATCGGCTGCTGGCGATGCGGTCTCGACAGGACCCAGCAAACACTACCTGTTTCCGTCCCGCAGTGCCGAGGGACACCTGACGAGGCAACGCCTGGGTCAAGACTTGAAAACACTGGCGCTCGACGCTGGCCTCGACCCTGAGCGCGTCTCGCCGCACGTGCTGCGTCATGCCTTTGCCTCGCACTTGCTTGATCGCGGCGCAGACCTGCGCGTTGTCCAGCAACTGCTGGGCCACGCTGATATCTCAACGACTGAGATTTACACGCACGTGCTGCAGGAACGCCTGAAGCAGCTGGTGTTTGATCACCACCCGCTCTCCAAGAAAGCTTGAGCCGCCGCACTCCTCTATCCTTGCAGCGACGCCCACATCTCGCGATCACGCACGTCGGTCCACACCACCGGCCAATCGATGCCTCGGGCTTCGTCGTAGGCGCGCGACACGTTGAAGGGCAGGCAGTGTTCGTAAATTGCGTAGCTGCCGAAGGGCTTGTCCATCGCGGCGCGAACCGCCGTGAACGTCTCTTTCAGGGACTTGCCCTGCGCGACGGCCTGCTCGGCAGTCGCGAAAGTGGCCGTGAGAAAATCGCGCGTGCCGGAGACAGCCTCGGACACCTTGGCGGCACCAATCAAAGCATCGCCTCGGCCAGGGACCAGTGCCTTCGGCTGGAAGCCTTGCAGACGGTCCAGAGTGCGCGGCCAATCGCGGAAATGCGCGTCACCGCAGTAGCAAGCTGACTTGTATTCGACGAGATCGCCGGAGAACATCACCCCCGCATCCGGCACCCACGCAACGGTATCGCCAGCGGTGTGGCCCCGGCCCAACTGGATGATGTCGACGCGCCGTTTACCAAGCCACAGCGTGAGACTGTCTTTGAAGGTCAGCGTCGGCCACGTCATCCCCGGTGGCACGCTTTCGACGCCGCGGAACAGGCGCGGGAAGCGGCCGATCTCGCTGGCCTTGTCCTGCTCGCCGCGCTCGATGATCAGCTTGCGCGTAGCTTCGCTGGCGATAACTTCCGAGGCGTTGAAGGCGGAAGCGCCGAGCACACGCACCGCATGATAGTGCGACAGCAGCACGTACTTGATGGGCTTGTCGGTGACCGCCTTGACGCGGGCGATCACGTCGCGCGCCATCAGCGGCGTCGCCTGAGCATCGATCACCATGCAGCAGTCGTCACCCACGATCACACCCGTGTTGGGGTCACCCTCCGCAGTGTAGGCATACAGCCCCTCGCCCAGCTTAGTGAACGATACCGTCTTCTCGGCCATATCCCCGGCCGAGGCAAATTTGGGCGTGCTCATGGGAAGGCTCCAATTGAAAGTGCTAGGTGCGATTGGCAACCGGCGTCGAGGTCCAGCCAAGCATGGTCATGAACACGCCGAGGGCCAGAAAAAAGAAGCCGATTTCCAGTGCTTCGGCAGCGCGCCGGAAATGTGCGAACAACGCCACATCAAAGTTGCGGCCATCAAAGGCTGCGAGGACCAGCAATCGCACAAGATGCGGTAACAGCGTCACCAGACCGCTCATCACCAGCACAGGCGCGATGGTCCAGTCGCGGCGACCCATGGCCCGCCCGGTCAGCCACGCCAGCCCCGGAACCACCACCAGGGTCAGTGCAAACAGTGTGGTATCAAGCGCTCTCATGCGTCAGGCACCCGAATAGCGAACAACCGACTGTTCGATGGCACCGAATATGGACCCCCCCGTGGCATCCTGCATGTCGAGACGGACTTTATCGCCAAAGCTCAGAAAGGGCGTCTTGGGCTTGCCAGCGAGAATTGTCTCAACGACCCGGACTTCGGCGAGACAGGTGTAACCCGCTCCGCCCTCGGCGATGGATTTGCCGGGCCCGCCATCGATCCCTTTGTTGGAGACCGTGCCGGAACCGACAATGGTCCCGGCCGCCAGCCGCCGCGTCTTAGCTGCGTGCGCGATCAGATCGGCAAAGGAAAACGTCATGTCCTGACCGGCATTCGGGGCACCCAGCGGCACGCCGTTGATCGCTGCATGCAGCGGCAGATGCACCTTGCTGTCGCGCCAGGCAGCGCCAAGCTCGTCTGGTGTGACCGCCACGGGGCCGAACGCCGTCGAGGGCTTGCCGTGGAAGAAGCCGAAACCCTTCGTCAGTTCGTTGGGGATCAGGTTGCGCAGACTGACATCGTTGACCAGCATCAACAGGCGGACGTGCGACCCGGCTGTCGCCGGAGCCACGCCCATCGGCACATCGCCGGTGATGACGGCGACTTCGCCTTCCAGGTCGATCCCAAAGCTGGCATCGGCGGCCAGGATATCCTCGCGCGGGCCCAGAAACGCGTCCGAGCCACCCTGATACATCAGCGGGTCGGTCCAAAAGCTGGGCGGCATCTCGACGCCACGCGCCCGCCGGACAAGTTCAACGTGGTTCACGTAAGCCGACCCGTCTGCCCATTGATAGGCCCGCGGCAA
>JANNEU010000164.1:0-16264 GCA_031379035.1 Hyphomicrobiaceae bacterium
GAAAGCCGCTGCCGAGAAAGTCGCTGCTGAAAAGGCTGCTGCTGAGAAGGCTGCTGCCGAAAAAGCCGCTGCCGAGAAGGCCGCTGCCGAGAAAGCTGCTGCTGAGAAAGCTGCTGCTGAAAAAGCCGCTGCTGAAAAAGCCGCTGCCGACAAGGCTGCCGCTGAGCAGGCAGAATATGACGCAGCTCACAAGGAAGCGATCGTTCTCAAGACGGCCGATGCCAAGGATGTCGTGACAGGGGCCGAACAACACGGTGCCAAGACCGGCGACGAAATGTCAGGCGGCAAGGGTGACGACACGCTCTTCGGTCATGGCGGCAATGACACCATCGACGGCGACAAAGCCGCCGGCGTGACGGTTGCGCTCAACATCGCTACCGGCCTCATCAACGCAAAAGATGCTGACGCGGTCGAACTCGTACTCAGTGGCCTGCCGAAGGATGCAGTTCTGTCCGCCGGCGTCCGCAATGACGATGGCACTTGGACCTTGTCGGCGAAAGAACTGGCCGGCCTGACCGTCACGACGCCTGACAGCATGGACTTCGACGTGTCCGTGTATGCCCAGGCCACCGACGGCAGCGGTCTGGCTGCAAAGTCGATGATCCACGTGACGATGCTGACCGGCAGCGATGACCTCATCTCTGGTGGCAAGGGCAACGACACGCTGAATGGCGACCAGGGTGACGACGTGATGTATGGCGCTGGCAAGTGGGATGGCATCGACCGTCCGCATGAGCCGACCTACGCCGACAATGACGTAATCCACGGCGGCACCGGTAATGATCGCATCTGGGGCAACGCAGGTGACGACAAGTTGTTCGGCGACGAAGGCAACGACACCGTGTTCGGTGGCAAGGGCGACGACGTCATCAGCGGCGGCGATGGCGACAACACGCTTTATGGCAACTCGGGCAACGACGTGTTCGTTGCTGGCGGCGGCAACGACGTGATCGTTGGCGGCTCCGGCTTCGACACCATCGACTTCTCGAAAGCCACCGAGGGCGTGACCGTCGATCTGCACAAGCACGTGGCTTACGGCTCCGGCAAGGACAGCATCTCGGGCGTCGAAGCGGTTGTGGGCTCGGCCTACGACGACGTCATCTGGGGTGACAAGAACGCGAACGTGTTCACGGGCGGCGAAGGCAACGACACCTTCGGCTTCCACTCGGCCAACTTCCGCAAGGGCGGTGCTGTCGACCACGTCACCGACTTCGGCAAGGGTGATCGTCTTGATCTCTCGGAAATGCTGCACGGTCGTACGGACGCCAACAACTTCCGTGTCACCGAAGGCAAGGACGGCCTGCACATCTCCGTCAAGATCGGCGGCAGCTTCCAGGATGTCGTCACCCTCGATGGCGTCCATGGCATGACGGCGCAAGACATGCTGCACAACGGCATGATCTTGGCTTAACCGGCACCAAGACGCTGAAACGATAACGGGGCGGATCGCAAGATCCGCCCCGATTGCATTTCAAAAGACCGTTGCCTTACTGCGGATCCGG
Organism: Hyphomicrobiaceae bacterium; assembly: GCA_031379035.1. Lineage (GTDB taxonomy): Bacteria > Pseudomonadota > Alphaproteobacteria > Rhizobiales > Hyphomicrobiaceae > JABFRJ01. The sequence goes on from JANNEU010000164.1 coordinate 1,503, forward strand.
CAAATTGAACGCATCGCAGGACTGCAACTCCCCGGTCTGCATACCCTTCTTGAACCACGCCACGCGTTGCGCTGAGGTGCCGTGCGTGAACGCCTCGGGCACCACGTAACCTTGTGAGCGCTTCTGCATCGTGTCGTCACCGATCTGCGCGGCGGCATTCAGACCAGCCTCGATGTCACCCGGCTGGATCCGCTGGCGGTGCAACTGATAATCCTTTGCCGCCCAAACGCCGGCGAGACAATCAGCCTGCAGTTCCATACGGACCTGAATGGCATTCGCTTGCCGCTCGCCGCCGCGTGCCTTCGCCGCCTGTACCTTATCGGAGATGCCAAGCACCGTCTGCACATGATGGCCCACTTCGTGCGCGATCACATAAGCCTGCGCGAAATCGCCGGGCGCATTAAACTTGCGCTTTAACTCGTCATAAAAGGCGAGATCAATGTAGACCTTTTGATCGGCCGGGCAATAGAACGGCCCCATTTGAGTCTGGCCGATGCCGCACCCCGTGCGCGTAGCGCCGGTGAAAATCACCAGTTTCGGCGGCACATACTGGCGGCCGATGGAGCGGAATACATCCGTCCAAACCTCCTCAGTGTCGTGCAGCACCTGCGCGACACGCACCTTCATGGGGTCTTCCGCGTGCGAGACCGGCTGGTTGGTGCCGGCCTTGCCCTCACGGCCAGGAAGTCCCGGCAAGCTCAATCCACCGCCGCCACGGCTGCCGGCTTCCACGCGCGGACTCTGCGGCAGGTTCGGAATATTGCCCGCGCCACCGCCGCCAGTCAGGAGATCGAGCGGATTGAGACCGAACAGCAGCATGATCGCGCCCACGATCAGCATGGTCGTTAGTCCCATGCCGCCGCCACCCATGGGGATCTGCATGCCGCCGCCGCCAACCCCACGTTCGCCGCGCCGGTCCTCGACGTTGGAACTCTGCTTGTCACTCTCGTCGTAGCGCATTGTGAGGGAATCCGTGGGCGATCAAAGGGCTATGTGCCTCGCCCGAGGGCAAAGCTTCAGCGTCCTTTGTGCCCTAGCGGCACGGCGTCATCAAGGCCCCCGTCTCGTCCCCCGTCTGGCCCCCTGTCTGGTGTGCCGGCACGCACTCCAATGCCAAGCGGGCCCGGCACGTGCGTACCGGGCCCGGATCATCGATGTGAGAACGGATTTTCCGCGGGTTAATGCTTCGCCTTGGCCTTGGCGGCGGGTGGCAGCAACACGCTGTCAATCACGTGAATAATGCCGTTGGAGGTACCGATATCGGCCTTCACGACCTTCGCGCCATTGACCTTCACGCCATTCCGGCCGTCGATCTTAACCTTCTGGCCTTGCACGGTCGCCACGCTCAGGCGCTTGCCGGCGAGATCGGCCGCTTTCACGCGGCCCGGCACCACGTGATAGGTTAGGATCGCTGCCAGTTTCGCCTTGTTGGCGGGCTTCAGCAGCCCCTCAACGGTGCCGGCCGGTAGTTTTTTGAAGGCCGCGTCAGTCGGCGCAAAAACGGTGAACGGTCCCGGTCCCTTCAGCGTATCGACCAGGCCAGCGGCCTTTACGGCGGCGACGAGTGTCTTGAAAGATCCGGCTTTGACGGCGGTGTCGACGATGTCGTCGGCACGCGCGGCAGTCAACGGCAACGCACTGAGCATCACGGCACCAGCAAGTACGGCACGCAACGGGAATACCATTGGGTTATCCTCTCCGAGGGATTGTTGGAATTGCATGCTGAAGCGCAACCGAAAGAGACTGAGGCGAGGTGCACGACCTAGCCTGGCGGTATCGCACAGCACTATCCTTCCAACGCCCACGCCAGACGGTCGGATCTCCATCACCGCGATCACGCTCGCGTGACCGCCGCGTGAGTAGGGGCGCAACGAGATGCCGCAGTGCTAGAACGGCAGCGGCGATACAATGTACTCAACAGAGGTGCCCGGCGGATTGGCCTGCACATCGACGTTGCATCCGGTATTTCGGATGACCGCGGAAAACCGTGAAGCCCAACGCTACGCGCTGAGGTCGCCCCATGGATCCGATGGAAAATCATTTGCGGGATATTGCGACAACGCAAGACCCGGCTGCCTTTCAAACTGTCTTCCGGGCCTATGCCCCGCGGGTCAGAGCTTACATGATCCGGCGCGGCGTCGATGTCGCGACCGCGGAAGAAATTGCGCAAGAGACGCTGCTCACCGTTTGGCGCAAAGCGGCCCTTTATGCGAGCGCCACTGGCAATCCCAATGCGTGGATTTTCACAATTGCGCGCAATCTGCGGATCGACAAATTGCGGCGCGAACGGCCCACACAGGAATACAACGACGAAGTCATGCAAGTCGCGAGCGGTGACCAACCCGCCGACGACGCCGTCGTCAGCAACGAAATAGGCGTCGCAGTGCGCGCAGCCCTCGCGACGTTGCCCGATGAGCAACGGCAGATCATTGTCCTGGCGTATGTCGAAGGGCTTTCGCAAAGCGAAATCGCAGCCCAACTGTCATTGCCGCTCGGCACCGTAAAATCCCGCATGCGGCTCGCTTATCAGAAGATGCAATTGTCGCTGATGAACCTGAAGTAGGCGAAACTACTCGGCTTGCACAATGCCTCCACGCGCTTTTGCAAACGCCGCGTCAATCACCGCACGGTCGCCGATGTGATTGACCAACAACAAGATCAGCTTGGCATTGACCAACTGGCTCTCCGCAGGCGTCAAGTCTCGGTGCAGGTTGATCAACGCCTCGTAGACATCGTCAGGGGCGGCGAGATTGAGATCAGTGTTGAGCGGGCTGGTCATTGCGTGTGTCCAAATTTGCCGATGGCACGTTCCATCGCGGCACACACTAGCCCCGCGTCTAGCGTGCGCCAGCGCGCCGCCACGTGACCATCTGGCCGGAAGAGATACACTGTACCGGGCCGTGCATCATAGCGCTGAGCCAGCACCCCCTCGCAGTCTTCAATCCCACCAGGAAGGGGCGACGCGCCCTGGGCGGTGACAATGAAAACGCGACGGATCACTGGTGCCAGCGGCACTGTCTCTGATGCGTAACGCGCGTTTGCAACAGCATCTGTGCCGCCAAAGATCAGCACGGTGAAATTGTTGCCGAGATTGTGCAGCAACCAATCTGGCTGACCGTCGATCTTAACCGGAGCATCGGCTGCCGGTGTGCCTGGAATCATCAGTCCCGCAAAAACATCCATATCCGGCGTGTTTAACGGTGAAACACTGTAGCTCGTTGGCAGCGATAGCCGCCCGCTGTTGACCAGCCGCCGCGCAAAACCGCAATCACGCGCCAGTTCCAAGGTCGCATCACGAAAGGCGCGGCTCACATCAGACTTGGGCGTGATGAAATCCGTGCTGCGCGTTGAGTTGAGGATGTTCTCGTCGGCCGCCGCAACACGTTCGCTGTCGTACGTGTCAAGCAACGTCTCCCGCGCGACACCTTCGATGACATACCGTAGCTTCCACGCCAGATTGTCGGCATCCTGCACACCACTGTTGGCACCGCGCGCGCCGAACGGTGAGACACCATGCGCACTGTCACCGGCAAACAGCACCCGCCCATGGCGGAATTTTTCCATGCGCTGACAGCTGAAGGTATAGACGCTGACCCATTCCAGCTCGAATTTCACGTCTGGGCCCAAGAGCGCGCGCACGCGCGGGATGACACGTTCTGGCTGCTTTTCCGCCTCCGGGTCCGCGTCCCAGCCAAGCTGGAAATCGATCCGCCACACGTTATCGGGCTGCTGATGCAGCAGCACGGACTGCTTGGGATGAAACGCCGGGTCGAACCAGAACCAGCGCTCGGCCGGAAACGGCGCGATCATCCGCACGTCAGCAATCAGAAAGCGGTCGCGAAACGTCTGCCCTTTGCTTTCCAGGCCCATGGAGCGCCGCACGGCGCTGCGCCCGCCGTCGGCGGCAACCAGCCAATCGCAGGCCAGCGTGTAGGAGCCATCGGGCGTCTCGATTGAAAGCGTAACGGCATCGGCAGTCTGCGTGACGCCGGTGATCTTGTTGCGCCAACGCAGGTCAAGGTTTGGTAGCTCTCGCGCCCGGTCAAGCAGGAAGCCCTCAACGTAATACTGCTGCAGATTAATAAAGGCCGGACGGTGATGCCCGCGCTCCGCCAGCAGGTCAAAACTGTAGAGCAGGTCGTCACGCAGGAAGACCTTGCCGGTGTTCCACGTCACACCCTTGTCAACGAGGCGCTGGCCGACGCCCAGCCTATCCGCAATCTCCAAGGTGCGTTTGGCAAAGCAGATAGCGCGCGAGCCCGTTGAGAGCCGATCATCATCATCGAGCAGCACCACAGGTGTACCGCTCTGCGCCAGATCGATGGCCGCAGCGAGACCAACAGGCCCGGCACCGGCCACCACGACCGGATGGCGACGCGGTGCGTCCTGGTCCGGCGAACGCCGATAGCCGAACTCCAAGCTCTGATAGTCGATCTCGGCGGTGGGCATGGGCGTTGGGGTCTCCTGGACAGCCGTTCTGTGACAATGCCTTGGAAGCCACGGGGAGGGCAAGGCGACGAGAGACGAGGAAACTTGGCACCCATCCGTTGACGGCCGCCGCGCCCGGCCGCACAGAGCGTCAACCAGACCTTTCAAGGACGCAGCATGGCCAAGCCGACACCTGCCCCCATCATCTCAACCGGCTTCTGGTTGATGAAGTCAGAGCCGGATGTGTTCTCATGGGACATGCTGATTGAGCGGGGCGCGAAGGGCGAGCCGTGGACCGGGGTCCGGAACTATCTGGCGCGCAATTACATGCAAGCCATGAAGATCGGCGATCTTGGTTTCTTCTATCACTCCAACATCGGCAAAGAGATCGTCGGTATTCTGAAGGTAATCGCGTTGGCGCATCCCGATCAAGACGACGACACCGGCACGTGGGCATGCGTGGATGTGGCCGCCGTTTGCCCGTTCCCAAGGCCGATAACGCTGGCCGACGTGAAGGCTGACGCCAAGCTGCAGAAGATGGCACTGGTGACCTCCATGCGGTTGTCGGTGCAGCCGGTCACCGTTGAAGAATGGGTGCATGTGTGCCGGCGCGGCGGACTTGATCCGGCAAAGCTGGGCGGCGCGTCGAAAGCTGCAAAGAAGCGCGCCTCGTGATCGCACACAAACCGTTCGATGCTTTCATCGCGGCACACACTGAGCTGATCGCGTCACCGCTGGTGCCGGAAGTGCATTTGCATCTGGCCAATGACCCGCGCGGCATCTTCGATGCGGCGCATGCGGCGATGTCCGATGAGCTGAGTGCACGGCCGTATTGGGCCTTCGCGTGGCCCGGCGGGCAGGCACTCGCGCGGCACTTGATCGACAATCCGCGTCTCGTCGCCGGCAAACGCGTGCTCGATCTCGGTGCCGGCTCTGGGCTCGGCGCGATTGCGGCGATGAAAGCTGGTGCCTCCAACGCCACGGCTGCCGATATCGATCCACTGTCAGCCGCGGCCTGCAAGCGCAATGCGGCGGCCAACGGCGTCGCGCTCACAGTTAGCACAGACGATCTGCTCGGCCGCGAGGTCGATACCGATATCCTTCTCATCGGTGATCTGGTTTATGAGCCCGACCTGAAGGACCGCGTCGGCCTGTTCCTCGCAGCGCATGTCAAACGGCGCATCCCGATCTACTATGCTGATCGCACTTCGGCACAGCGACCGCCCGGCAACTTCCGCCTGCTGGCCGAGCATCAGGCCCCGCTGCTGCCGGCCATGGTGGAGGGTTTCATGGAGCGCGCCCGCGTGTGGCAATTATGAGCGGAACCATGCGCGATCCTGAAGCATTCATTCGCGCAAACACGGCGCTATGGGCACCGCCACTGGTGCCTGAACTAAAACTGTATCTCGCCGCCGAAAGTCTGCCCATCTGGCAGAAGACCGAAGACGAATTGGGCGAAATGAACGTGCCGCCGCCGTACTGGGCGTTCGCCTGGGCGGGCGGGCAGGCGCTGGCGCGCTATGTGCTGGACAATGCCGCACGCGTGGCCGGCAAGCACGTTCTTGATCTTGGTACCGGCTCGGGGTTGTCGGCCTTAGCGTCGATGCAGGCAGGCGCCAAGTCGTGCATGGCGGCGGACATTGACATACTTGCGCTGGTGGCAACGCGCCTCAATGCCGAAGCAAATGAGCTGGTGATCACAACCACTGCGGACGACTTGCTCGCCCGCGCGCCGGACGCATTCGACGTGATCCTGGTCGGTGATCTATTCTATGAGCGAGAGCTCGCCGAGCGCGTGCTGGCCTTCATCGACGCCGCCAAAACGCGCGGTGCGTTGGTGCTGATCGGCGATCCGAAACGAAACTACTTCCCGCGTGATCGTTTCATCCAGGTTGCCGCATACCAGGTGCCGGTCACACGCGAATTGGAAGACGCCGAGATCAAGAACACCTCGGTCTGGCAGGCTTAAGCGGCGTCAGGCCTTGCGAGCTTAGCCGTCTGCGTGACGATCCCGCCGGCCCCGGCGATCTCTTCCTTCAGCGCTTTCTCCACCATGCGCGGCATGTTGTCGTCGAGCCAGTCGCGCAGCAGCGGACGCAGCATTGTTGAAATCGCATCCTCGAAGGTCGCGGCAGGTTGCGGAACAAGCGGGCTGGAAATCGAAACCGTTGGCGACGGCGCATCTGGAACGGCTGCCACCGGAGCGTCCGCAATCTCGGGTAGCGCAGCCATCTCAAACGGCAAGGCGGCAACGACAGGAGCCGGCAATGGCGGTGGCGCGATCTCTTCTGCGTTGATTGCGACCGGCACGGGCGCGCTTAAGACGGGCTCCAGCTCAACATGCGCGCCCTCAAACGGAGGAGCTTCCACAGTTGCCGCTCGTGGGCGGGTACCAGATTGCGCGGCAACCGCGTTGACCGCCGCAACGGCGGCCACCGCTGCAGCCACGGCCTCGGCCGGGCTTTGTAATACGGCTTGCGGATCAAGATCAGCAGCCACCGTGTCGGTAGCTACCAGGTCAACCGTAGCCGGTGCCTCGAACGTGGGCGCGACCGCAACCGGTTCAGCGGCAACCGATGGTGCAAAAAATGTCAGCCCGCGTGCCAGTTCCGCGAGCACGTCCTCGGCCGACGGTGCATCCGTGCGCGGTAAAGCCGCGACAGTTTGTAGTTCGGTCACTGCCGCCGCTGTCGGCACGCCGATCGGCAAGGACGCCGCTATCGGTGCAGTCTCGACGCCAATGAGTGCCTCTTCGACCGACGCCACTGGGACCGCCGCTTCGACAACGTCAAGACGAGCCATGTCCTGAACAATGGGCTGCACAACCACGCGTGGACGCGCCGACTGCGACGTACCAGCTGGTGCACTGGGTGCAGGCGCAAGCAACTCCGCCAAGACATCATCGTTGATGGCTTGCGAGCGAACCACAGCCACCGGCGTTTGATTTAACGTCGACTGGAGTTCGTGTGGCGCGAGTGGTGCGAATAACGGTGCCAGCGGGGGCACAACTGGCCCGCTCCGGCGATCCTCGCCCTGTGCTCTGGGTGTGCGGTGCCGCGCCTCAATCGGATCCTCGTCGATAATCCGCCGGATCGAAGCAAGGATGTCGTCCATACTCGCCTCACTAGGGCGACCACCAGACACTTGATTGCGTGACGACGACATACGACCAACCCTCTTGGCCGCCCATGTTCAGACGCTAAACAAACCGACCCATGTGACAGCAACTGATACTCATGCAAAACAAAGAGGCGACGCGTGACCGACACACCGGCACTCGCCGCCCCAAAAACCTAACAAAAAGCAATTACTTCGCCGGTTTCCAAGTGGTGGCATCGTCCTGGCGGCGTGGTGCAGAGGTGTGGGTATCCCACTTGTCCTTCGTTTCGATGCGGCCCTCGGCGCGCGTCACTGAAACGCCCCAGGCCTGCCGGCGCACTTCATGGTAGTGGACTTCCGGATCGTAGACGGCATCGACGCCGCCAAGTTCCTGGATGTTGAGACGACCCACCGCTGACATGACAGCATAAGCCGCGACCGCGATGTTGCGTTGATCCGTGACAACGGCCACGCGCGCATTCAACAGCACCTGTTCAGCATTGAGCACATCCAGCAACGTCCGTTGGCCGACGCGCTCTTCCTCGCGAACGCCCGTCAGCGCCGTTTGCGCCGAAGCGACCTGCGTGTTGTCAGACACCAGCTGGGCCCGCGCCGCAATGAGCGATGACCATGCGGTCACAACCAACGCCTTAACTTCCGTGCGCTGCTGCTCGATCTGCTGGATTCGGCTGATGTGGGTTTGCTTGGCCCCGCGAACACGCGCTTGCACCTCGCCGCCCGAATAGAGCGGAACCGTCAGGTTGCCCACAATCGACTTCGAATCCTGCTCGTTCACACCAGTCGCAAGATCGTACCGGCGCGCATAAGCTGCTGTCAGCGAGGCCGACGGCAACAATTCACCCCAGACCACATCGACCGAATGCCGCGCCGACTGCTCGGCGTAAAGCGCGTTCACAACGTTCGGATTTTCGCGCGATGAGATGCTCACCGCGTCGTCCAACGTCTTCGGTAGCAACTTTTCAAGCGACTTCGGGGCAACCAGCGATCCAGGTGCCGACCCGACGTTTCGTTCATAAGCCGCACGGCTGGACTGCAGGTTTGACTTCGCCAAATCGAGCGCCGAGCGGGCAGCAGCAAGCGCTGCCTCCGACTGGGCAACGTCCGTCCGCGTGACTTCCCCCACCGCAAATCGTTCACGTGTCGCTCGCAATTCCTGCGACAACACATTCACGTTGCTTTCTCGCAGCTTGACCAACGACGTATCGCGAATGACATCAAGAAAGGACGTCGCGCTGTCGAGCAGCACAGTCTGCTCAACAGTCCGCAAAATCTCCCGCTGTGCGCGGACATCAGCCTCGGATTTGCGCACCGTGTTGAGGACACGTCCACCACGGAACAGCTGTTGGGTCGCCGACACGCCATAGCCACGCGGGTGCGTCTCAGTCCGCGCCACGCTGCCCGTGTTCGCGCGATTGGTTGTTTCCTGGCTTCCCACATCAGCGGTGCCGTTCACAACGGGCCGGTAACCGGAATTCGCCGCAGCAACCGTTTCGTCCGTCGCGCGCAAGGTCGCACGGGCCGCGTCAAGTTTGGAGCTGGTCCGGTAGGCCCGAGCCAGCGCATCCGTCATCGTCTCGGCAACTGCTGCGGTGGACAACGGTACCAGCGCCGCGAAACAACCCAAGGCAACCATCGATACCGCCGTGAGCAGCCGAGACCGCGCACGAGCCATAGGGCCTAACCGAGAAAATGAGCGATGTTTCGACATAAAATCCGCCTTGTCGCCGCGCGTGCACCAAATCTAGATAACAAGGTCCACCACGCGACCCCACCGTTTGAGGCCTATCCGATTCTGGAACCAAGCAACAATGGGGTTGGACACACATCCAAACTCAAAGTGTGGCGGATGAGACACGAAAATCGCCGCTACGGTGAGAATGCTTCAATCCGGCATAAAACTGAGGCCCAGGCGAGGGGCGAAAGTCCAAGCAAATGGCGGATCCGGGCGAAGTATGCGCCGCCGTAAGTTTTCAAAATGCTGGACCAAGGCAACGACCACGCGAACGCCAACCCTGAACGATACGGGCGAAAACGACAGGACGGTTACGGAGCGGTCACTGGGCGATCAGGGTGCCGAAGCGCGGAGCCCCTTGCTGGCGACATAGGGGTCCACGGCACCCCAGTTATCCAGCTTGTCCAGAACCTCGATGCGGCCATCAGCATGGGTAATGCTGACACCGAACCATTTGCGCTCCACCTCTTCATAATGGACCGTGGGATCATACTGACTGTCGCCGAGCTGGAGTGTGCCGGCGTTGAGCTGGCCGATGGCAGCCAACAGTGCGTGGGCAGCAATCAACAGTTCGCGCCGGTTCGCAACCGCTGCAACTTCGGCATCCAGCAACTCCTGCTCGGCGTTGAGAACATCCAAGAGCGTGCGCTGGCCGACCCGCTCTTCTTCACGGACGCCTTCCAGCGCGATCTTAGCAGCACCGACCTGCACTTTATCCTGCGTCACCTGGGTGCGGGTTGCTTCCAGTCGCGACCAAGCGCCCACCGCGGTCGCCTGCGTTTCGGTGCGGGCCTGCTCGATCTCCTGCAGACGGCTGACATGGGTGTGCTTTGCCGCGCGCACGCGGGCCTTCACCTCGCCGCCCTCATAAAGCGGCACGTTCACACGGCCCGTGACCGTCGCTGTGCTGGACTGATCGACGAACGTCGACGCCTTAAAGGCCTGATTGTAACTGGCTTCGAGCCGCACTTCCGGGAGCAGTTCACCCCAGATGCGGTCAACTTCATGCCGTGCCGCCTGTTCGCGATAGAGCGCGGCAACGACGTTCGGGTTTTCTTTCTCGGCGATCTTCAGCACATCTTCGATCGACGATGGGATCAGCTTGGCGGGCAGCGCGGGCTCAGACAGGTTCTGAGGTGGCCGGCCGATCACGCGCTCATAGACGGCGCGGCTGGTCTTGAGGTTCGAGCGCCCAAGGTCGAGCGCAGAAATGGATTTGGCGCGGCGCGCCTGCGCCTGCGCGACGTCCGTACGCGTCACTTCGCGGACCGAGCGGCGCGCCTCGGCCGACTGGAGTTCTGTTGAGAGCACCGAGACATTTTTCTCGCGCAGCCGTACCAGCGCTGTGTCGCGGATCACGTCGGCATAGGCCGTCACGGCATCGAGCAATGTCTGCTGTTCAACCAGCCGCAGGTTCTCGCGGCCGGCGCGGACATTGGCTTCCGCTTCGCGCACTGTGTTGACGGTGCGAAAACCCGAGAAAACCGACTGTTGCGCCGTAACGCCATAGCCTGAAGGGTGGGTCACCCCGTCCGTCTGCTGCCGGGGCGACGACAACTGCCGCTGTGCGCCCGTGTTGGCATTCGCCGATGCTGTCGGCCGGAACCCGGCCTTTGCCTGCGTCACGCCCTCGTCGGTCGCCCGCAGACGGGCCCGCTCGGCGTCAAGCTTGGGATTGCTCTGATAGGCCAGCGTCATTGCTTCGTGCAGCGTTTCAGCCTGAACCGGAAGCACGATGCCGGCTGCGGCAAACAGCGCCACCGCGCTGACGGACGCGCGAAGCAGACGGCGCGCAAAACGCACGCCGCTCGCGCGGGCCAGCAGGCTGAGTTGGGCCGTCATCCGCAAGTGCTCCCTCATGGCGTTCGGCACGCCTGAGGCCCATTGGCAGCGGAGTCGGTAAAGAATGTGTAAAGACGCGTTCCAGACCAGGACGTCGCCAGTCATCAGAACACGAATTGGGCAGCCTTGGCGTTGCCGGATAACGGTGCCGCAGCGGCATCAAACGCCTCGCGCGCGCCATAGGTCGTGCCGGTTCGGAGCCAGACGGTCGCCTTACCGCTGGGCCCGGTACCCACGACGGCCACAAGCCGGCCGCCGGACTTCAATTGATCCAGCAAAGCCGCCGGAACGTCTGCCACACTGCCACTCAGAACAATCGCGTCAAACGGGCCTGCGTCGGCCGCGCCAGCCATGAGGGCACCCGTACGAAGTTGCGGCGGCGTTGCTGCAGTGCCCTCAGGCAGAGAAGTCTCAAGCGTCGCCCGCGCCGAGACGGCCAGGTCCGCATTGTCCTCAACACCGGTTGCCTTGAGGCCCATCGCAGCCAACACCGCAAGACCGTAACCAGCCCCGGCCCCGATCTCCAGTACGCGCCCGCCGTCTGGAATTTCGGCCAGCTGCACCAGCTTGGCGAACAGCCGTGGCTCAATCAGCGTACGGCCTCGCGCGACCGGTCCCAACGGCACCGGATTGTCCATGTAAGCAATGGCTTGCAAGTGCACCGGCACAAACACCTCGCGGGGTACGGCACCCATGGCGCGAATAATACGGCGGTCCGTGATATCGCTCGGCCGGACCTGGCTATCGACCATGTTGAGACGCTGCTGCGCCCAGGACGACGCACGGCTGGCGTCGTTACGGGATATCGCGGGCGCGGTCGGTACGTCGGTCATGGGGATCGGCGATCTCTGAAGCTGGGTCGGATCAAGAATTCAAATACGGTCGGTTGGGTCAAGCGTAGCGTGACCCAACAGTCAAGAGTGATCCTGCCAGTGTTCCGCCATTGACGCTTCTTGACAGTCCCGACGCGCCGTGGTGATGCGGCGCAACGTCGACGGGGAGACATTCCATGACATTGGCCATGACGCGGGCATTCGTATTTCCGGGCCAGGGCAGCCAGGCTATCGGTATGGGCAAGGCGTTGGCCGAGAACCATCCTGCCGCCCGCACCGTTTTCGACGAAGTCGATGCAGCCCTCGGCCAGAAGCTGTCGCAGATCATGTGGGACGGCCCAGCGGACATACTGACGCTGACAGAAAACGCGCAACCCGCGTTGATGGCGCACTCGATGGCTGTGATGCGTGTGCTGGAGACCGAGCACGGCATTACCCTGGCCAAACATGCCAAGTTCGTGGCTGGCCACAGCCTCGGCGAGTACGCAGCGCTGGCGGCGGCCGGAACGTTCTCGCTCGCTGACACGGCGCGGCTTTTGAAACTGCGCGGCCAGGCCATGCAGAAGGCAGTGCCGGTTGGCCTCGGTGCCATGGCGGCGCTGCTTGGTGTATCAATCGATGTCGCACGCAAGATCGCCGCCGAAGCCGCGCAAGGCGATGTGTGCGACGTGGCCAACGACAATGATCCGGCGCAGGTGGTTCTTTCAGGGCACAAGACCGCCATTGATCGCGTCGCCGAAGTCGGCAAGGCACACGGCCTGCGCCGTGCCATGCCGCTGCCGGTGTCCGCGCCCTTCCACTGCCGCCTGATGCAGCCCGCCGCCGACGCCATGGCCGAAGCCCTATCAAAAGTCGCGATGCAAGCCCCGGTCGTGCCGGTGGTCTGCAACGTACTGGCGCAGCCCATCTCTGATCCGGCGGACATCCGCAAGCGGCTGGTCGAACAAGTCACCGGCACCGTCCGCTGGCGCGAGTGCGTGCTGGCCATGGCCACCGCCGGCGTGACCGAGTTTTACGAGATCGGCAGCGGAAAAGTCCTGTCGGGATTGGCCGGGCGAATCGACAAGGCGCTGAAGTCGACGCCCGTCGGCACGCCAGAAGATGTGAAGGCAGCGGCGGGGGCGCTCGCCTGACGTGCCGGTTGAAGTTTAGCGGCATCTTGTGACGTTTGTTCTTTTTTTGTTCTTGTATTTGAGCCCCATCTGAGGCAAACTGCTTTCCGGTGAAGAACCGCAGGTCGGCAGCGCTAGACAAGGCTGACTCGCGTATACGGACCTAGTCAGACCTTGAGGAGATGCCGCCGGTGCGGTGCGAACCCAATGCCTAGCTATTTTGAATTCTTCGCCGGGGGTGGGATGGCAAGAGCGGGTCTCGGGCCGCATTGGGAATGCGCATTTTCAAACGATTTCGATCAAAAAAAGAGCACCATTTACGAGGCCAACTGGGGTGTAGGTGTCCACAAAAATGCAGATATCAAGACACTCACAATCAGTGATCTCCCCGGCAAGCCACAACTCGTTTGGGCGTCTTTTCCCTGTCAGGACTTGTCGCTCGCGGGTAGCGGGGCCGGGCTGAAAGGGGATCGGTCAGGTACGTTCTGGCCATTCTGGACCTTGATGAAGGCGCTGATTGAGGCACGTCGCGCACCCGACGTTATCGTCCTTGAAAACGTTTGTGGCACTCTGACCTCTCACGGCGGCAAGGACTTCACTGCCATCAGCGAAACGTTTCGGCTATCAGGCTATCGGTTCGGTGCGCTTGTAGTGGATGCAGCGCTGTTTCTGCCGCAGTCGCGACCTCGCCTTTTCATGATCGGCGTTCGCACGGGCTTGGCACTTCCGCAACACGTTCACGACAACGGCCCCACCGGGCCATGGCACACGAAGGCACTCAAAGTCGCACTGATGCGGCTCCGAGCGCCAGAGCGGGAGAACTGGCTGTGGTGGCGCATGCCGTTGCCATTAGCACACGACCATGCGTTTTCTGATCTCGTTGAAGACAATCCTAAAAGCGTCAAATGGCACACCCAATCCGAAACCCAAAAATTGCTCGGTATGATGAGTTCAATCAATCTGGCAAAAGTAAACGCCGCCAAAGCATTGGGACGCCGGATGGTCGGCACGATTTACAAACGCACACGTCCGAACGGTGATGGCGGAAAAGTCCAGCGCGCCGAGATCCGTTTTGACGACATCGCTGGTTGCTTGAGAACACCAGCAGGTGGCTCCAGTCGACAGGTGATTATGGTCGTTGACGGACAGAAGGTCCGTACCAGGCTTATCTCGGCGCGCGAAACTGCGCGGTTGATGGGCCTGTCTGACGACTACAAACTGCCGAACAATTACAACGAGGCCTACCATCTCACGGGTGACGGCGTCGTCGTTCCCGTGGTGCGTCATCTCGCCAAACACATACTAGAACCACTCTTGGCCTCGACACCGCAGAGCCTGTCTAAAAAGGCATCTCGCCGCGCCGCGTGATTGACACACCTTATACTCCGTGAGGGACGCATGTGTCGGCGGATGGGGGCATTCTGAAGTCCCCGAAGCAACGTAAGTCATCGACTTCGCTGAGCGTTTATGGACAACAACTGCCATGGAATAGCCCGTCACTGCACATCGGCGACCACTCATCGGAGCAACGCAGTGGCTATCGACCTGACATTCCGCCGGCGCGCGGTTAAAACACTGACCAACGAAATCGGCGTTTATGTTCTGTGCGACCTCGACGATGTCCCGATCTATGTCGGACAGTCTGTTGACGGCATCCGCAGCCGGGTTAATCGACACCTCACGTCCGCGCGGTCC
>JANNEU010000235.1:0-7617 GCA_031379035.1 Hyphomicrobiaceae bacterium
ATCCGCTCCAAGGGCCAGCGCGCGGTCGTCACTGGCGACTTGATGCATCATGCCTTGCAGTGCCGTATGCCGGAACTCTACACCATCTTCGACACCGACATGGCCGCAGGTATCCAGTCGCGCCGAAAGTTCTTTGAGAGCGTGGCGGGTACGCCGGCCATTCTGCTGCCAGTGCATTTCCCAACCCCAACCGCCGGCCGCATTACGGCGATGGGTGCGGGGTATGACTATACGTTTTTGCGGTAAGCGCTCGCCTTGCGGCGCGCAGGGCACTTGCATAATTCCAGCTTGTGGCGAAATGCGAAGAGATGGGAGCCAGCCATGACAGTGACCGACCTTGATCAAGCACGTGCCCGTTCAAATTTTGCCTGTGAGCAAGGTGAAATCTGGGTTGCGAAAAAGAAGGACCACCTCGATGCGTTGCCCACCGGCACAGTCGTTTTGATTGACATCGTCACTGGTGAATACGTCACAGGGAAAACATTTCTCGAAGCCAGTCCACTTTTTAAGCAGCGCTTCGGCCCGTCGGCACTCGGCTTTGTGCACCGTGTGCGGGACCGAACCTTTATAGGTGGCGGCATTGGCTAAGATCATTGGTAGTGTCGACGAACTTGGCCGCCCGGTTGTTCGCATTGATGTTCCCGGACACGATAGCCTTTTGGCGGTGGTTGATACCGGCTTCAACCGGGCGCTGATGCTGCAACACGACCAAGCGATCACCTTGGGCTTCGCGTTTACTGGACTGAACGAATACGTCGAGCTCGGCACCTCTTCGATCAGCAAGGTGGAGCGTGCGACAGGCCGTATTGAGTGGCTTGGCAGGGCGATAGCTGTTGATGCGTTCGTCTCGGCCGAACCGCCTGCTACTCATCGCCCCGACACCGCGCGCGCGTTACTCGGCACGGAACTTCTGCAAGATTGTTTGCTGCTCGTCGATTTCTCCAGCAGGCTGGTCGAAATCGAGACGCAAGACTGAAAGAGCATTGCCGGCTACATAAATCCAACCCTCTGAGCCATCCGCGTGACCATGAAACTCGATTTGCTGTCTGATGAACCGCTCAAGATCGGCATCGCTGGCCTTGGCACGGTCGGTGCTGGATTGCTGCATCTGCTGGAGCGGCATGGCGGACGGCTGCGCGATCAGCTGGGTCGGCCGATCAAGCTGATGGCGGTATCAGCGCGCAATCGCACCAAGGATCGTGGCGTGTCGCTGGCGGGTGTGCGGTGGGTCGATGACCCGGTCAAGCTGGCAGCTGATCCGGCTATCGATCTGTTTGTCGAGCTGATCGGTGGTGACGAGGGCGTTGCCAAGAAGGCGATCGAAGCGGCGCTGAATGCCAAGAAGCATGTGGTGACCGCCAATAAGGCCTTGCTGGCGAAACATGGCGTTGAATTGGCGAAGCTTGCCGAGAAGAACGGTGTCGCGCTGAACTTCGAAGCGGCGGTGGCGGGTGGCATTCCGGTCATCAAGACCATGCGCGAGGCGTTGGTCGGCAATGAGGTGAAGCGCGTCTATGGTATCCTCAACGGTACCTGTAACTACATTCTGACGCGGATGCAGTCGGAGCGGGCGTCGTTTGCCGACGTGCTGAAAGACGCGCAGGCAAAGGGTTATGCGGAAGCTGATCCGACGTTTGACATCGGCGGCTTTGATACCGCGCACAAGCTCACTTTGCTGACGGCGCTCGCGTTCAATACGCGGGTGGCGTTCGATCAGGTCCACATTGAGGGTATCCAGTCGATCACGGCGGCGGATATCGAGGCGGCGGACAGTCTCGGTTTCCGGATCAAGCTCCTCGGCGTGGCGATGATGACCGACAGCGGCATTGAGCAGCGCGTGCATCCGGCGATGGTGCCGAAAGAGGCGGCGATCGCGCAGGTCTCAGGCGTCACCAACGCGGTAGCGATTGATGGCGATTTCTCCGGCAGTCTTTTGTTGATCGGGCCTGGTGCGGGCGCTAAGGCAACGGCATCGGCCGTGGCGAGCGACATCGTCGATGTGGCGGCGGGCTTTATTCTGCATCCGTTCGGCGTGCCGACGGCGAAGCTGAAGACCTACAAGCGCGCCAAGCTTGGCCAACATCAGGGTGCCTATTACATCCGCCTCACCGCTTTCGACCGGCCGGGGGTGATGGCTGCGATCACTAAGCGCATGGCCGAACGTGAGGTGTCGCTGGAGAGCCTGGTGCAGCGCAGCCCACGCGGCGTCGCCGGTGCGCAGGCCTCCATCGTCATCATCACACACGAGACAACGGAAGAAGCGATCCGCAAGGCGCTGGACGCCATCGAAGCCGATGGCAAGGTCGCCGAGAAGCCGCAAATGATCAGGATCGAGAAGTTGTGAGCGTTGATCGCGCCTCGCCATTCAGGACGTGCGCATGACGGACAAGACATTGCCCGACTACTCCACCCTCATCGCCGCTGCGCGCGCGTTCGCGCGGCCCATCAAGCCGACGCGGAAGTGTGAGGCGGGCACGGTTGCTGCGGTGATCGTGACGGCGACGGGCGCACGCTATTCGGGCGTGTCGATGGAGTTCACATCGGGCATGGGCTCGTGCGCCGAGCATGCGGCGGTGGCGGCCATGCTGAAGGACCACGAAACTGTCATACGCCTCGTTGTTGCAGTGCATCATGACGGCCGGGTGTTCCCGCCCTGCGGCCGCTGCCGTGAGATGATGTGGCAACTCGACACCCGCAACCGCGATGCCCTGGTCATTCTCGGCCCGAACCTTGCAAAACCGCTGCATGAGTTGTTACCGCATCCGGCCTACCCTTGGACCTGAGGCGTGCTAAGACGCGCGCGGCGATAGAACAAAAGACGTCCCCAGAATTCTTGTCTGGGACGGAGTAGGCGAGGAACTCATGCCAGACACCAGCAAAGACACCTCCGATCCGCATGGCGGGCTCGACCGGGTGCTGTCCATCGAGATCGCGCGCGTAACCGAGGCGGCGGCGATTGCGTCGGCGCACTGGCGCGGGCGCGGCGATAAGAACTCGGCCGATGGCGCGGCGGTAAAAGCCATGCGCGAAGAGCTGGCGCGGGTGAACATCAAGGGCCGCGTCGTTATCGGCGAGGGCGAGATGGACGAAGCGCCGATGCTCTATATCGGCGAGGAGCTGGGTACTGGCAACGGGCCGGAAGTCGACATCGCGGTTGATCCGCTGGAAGGCACAACCATCTGCGCGGAAGCTGAGCCAAACGCACTGGCGGTTATCGCGATTGCCGAGCGCGGCGGGCTGTTGAACGCGCCTGATATGTACATGGACAAGATTGCCATCGGGCCCGGCTATCCGGATAATCTGATCAACATCGATGCGTCGCCGGCGGATAATATCCGCAAACTGGCGAAGGCCAAAGGCGTAGGCATCGAGCGCATCACGGTGTGCATGCTTGGCCGGCCACGGCACGACGACCTGTTGCGGCAGGTGCGGGCGTGCGGTGCCTCCGTGCGGCTGATCCGCGATGGCGATATCGCCGGCGTGATCTGGACGACGGATCCGGAGAAGAGTGGCATCGACATGTATCTAGGCTCGGGCGGCGCACCGGAAGGCGTGCTTGCTGCTGCTGCACTACGCTGTATCGGCGGGCAGATGCAGGGCCGCCTCAAGCCCGACAAGGGTGCCGAAGGACACGCACAAATCGCGCGCGCCTTCGCCATGGGCATCAAGGACATCAAGCGCATCTACACGATGCCGGAGATGGCATCGGGCGACGCGATCTTCTCAGCGAGCGGTGTCACCGACGGCTCGCTGCTCGACGGTGTGCATTTCCGCGGTGACTTTGCTGAGACTGAAACCGTGGTGATGCGCGCCCGGACCGGCACCGTGCGGCGCATCAAGACCACGTTCCGTATTCTCCAGGCGAAGGCGCCGGCGTAGGTTGCGCTACTCCATTGCCGTCAGTGTGAAACCGGCGTCTTTGAGCAAGTCGACCAGACCTCGGGTGCCGGGCAGGTGGATTGCGCCGACGGCCACAAACACGCCGCCATAGGACAAATGCATGGTCAGCCGGTCGCGCATGCGGACGTTTCGCTCCTCAATGGCGGCTAGCCGATAGGCTTCGAGGGTCTCAGCGCCGACGCCAGCCGACTTGTCGAGTTCCAGCTGCATGGGCCACAGCGCGCCGATGTCGCGCGTGCGATAAAGCTGGACGAGCGCTTCGGTGCGGTCATCGATCTGGTCGTACGTGCCAAGCCGCGCCTTCAGCAGGGCGATCTGATCGGCGTCTGACAAAGCTGCCAGTGCTCCGAGCTGCGCCTCTGCGCTTTCCAAACCAAACGACCCGACGCCGCGATCTTCAGCGATGCGCGCGATCTCGCGGTCCTGGGTGAGCCTGCCTTGCTTGAGGCGAGACGCCTCGCACTCTGATCGGGAGGCCGCCAACATCGCGACCCATGCTTTCGCGCGCGGGAGCCATTCCTTCGGCAGCGGTGACCGTGCAAGCACCAGATTGGCCCGGGTGACTTCAGGCTTGCCGAGCACCAGATCGAGCTTTGCGGAGGCTCCTGGGGCCAAAGCGTTCGTCATCACGCCGATGGCTTCGGTGGTGCGGTCGGCCGTCAGATCTTCGACTTCAAAGGCAATGCGCCGTGAGAGGCTGAGGGCACCTTCGGTTGCGGGACTCAATTTCATCAGGCGTGGGTCGGTGACGCCGAGGGTGCCGAACAGATAGGACGCTGGTTTCTCGGCGAAGTCCGGATGCTCGATTTTCCAGAGGGTGTTTTTGCCGTTGGGCGTGGTGTCGGCAGCAGCGCGGATCCGAGCAAACGCTGCGGCGTCGGTTGTTTTGAGGGTCTCGAGATAGTTTTTGCCGGGGCAACCCGTGTCTTGCGCGTGGGCTCCAGCCGAGGTCAGTGCGAGCATCGCTAAGGTGAGCGACAGAGTGAGATGCGAGCGGCGGAACAACATGGCGAGGACGCTTTCAGTACGAGGGGTACAGTCAGTAGGAACGGTGCGCTTAAGCGCGCGGATGGAAGGCTTGGTGCGCTTTGATGAGACGGTCGCGGTCGACCTCGGTGTAGATTTGAGTGGTCGAGAGGCTGGCGTGACCGAGCAGTTCCTGTATCTGGCGGAGGTCGGCACCGGACGAAAGCAAATGCGTTGCGAACGAGTGACGGAGCGCGTGCGGCGTCGCGGTATCGGGCAGCCCGAGGCCCGCGCGCAGGCGCTCCATGGCCAGCTGGATGAGACGCGGATTGAGTGGGCCGCCCTTGGCACCACGGAACAGCGCTTCGTCGTCTTCGAGCGGATAGGGGCAGAGCGCGATGTAGCGTTGCACCGCTGCTTGCGTGACTGGCAGGATTGGTACGAGCCGCTCACGGCCGCCTTTGCCGGAGATCAACAGCACATCCGTGCCTGGCAGCGGCGCTTGCCTGAGTGTCAGTGACAACGCTTCGGCGAGGCGCAGGCCAGCACCGTAGAGAAGCAGCAGCACGGCTGTGTCGCGAGCGGCCACCCAGTCGAGATCGGCCGCCATACCACCGTCGACAACGGCGGCGGCGCGATCAACCGTCAATGGCTTGGGCACGCCATGCGGCACCTTCGGCGATTGCACACGCGCAAACGTGCGGTTGCGCATGGCACCGGTTTCTTCGAGCCAGCGGAAGAACGAGCGTTGTGCCGATAGCGCGCGCGCCATTGAGCGATTTTCCAGGCCGCTGCGGCGGCGATAGGCGAGAAAGGCGCGCACGGTTTTGAGATCGAGCGTGGTGAGGTCGTTTACGGTGGCTGCGCGTTCGAGACGGGCTGTCAGCCACACAATCATCTGCCGGAGGTCGCGGCTGTAGGCTTCGAGCGAGGCTGCGGCCAATCCGCGATCATGGGTGAGGTGGGACACCCAACCTTCGAGCAGGCGCGCGAGCCCTGCCTCCATCTGCGGCCAATCGCCGGGAAGGTCGTACGCGCTTACGTTGCCTGCCACCGCAGCCATGGGGCCTCGCCGGGTTCACCCGTAAGGTTTCGCAAACGGAGGTGAAGGATGGGTTAATGGCGGGTGAGGTGCCGGACCTGTTATCTGAAACCCTGGACACGAACACTCGCGGGGCAACCCTCGATTGGCGGTCCTGTTGGCGGTCGATTTTTGGCGGCCGCAGGTGGGCGATGCGGACGCTGCAAGCGGACCCGCTATGCCGTGTGTAACCTTCAACCAGCCTGTAATTAATGATGTCAGTGTACCAGCAGTGACGCGCACCAGCTTATCGCAGCTGATCCCCAAATGTCCGCAGTCCATCAGCGGCACCGGAATCCATCGTGCGCCCCTGGTCGCTTCGTTCTTTGGCACGGCGCAGCAGGCGCCGAACTTCGGGATCGTCAAGTTCAGATCCTTTGGCCGTCGCTCCCGTCGGTTCGAACAGCGAGGCAATGACACTCAGCAGGCCACCGTCCTCGGCATCAAGTCCGAGCTGCGGCTTCGACCACGGTCCCGACAGCCGGAACGGAATGCGCAGCGTCGGTGGGATCGCCGATGCGAGTTTTGCGCGGATGTCCAGACGCTGATTGATGAGTTTGGCTGTGCCGCCACCATTCAGCGCCAGTACGGGGGAGGACACTTGGAAGCTGGACTGCCGCACGTCACCCGCCGTCACCGCGACATCGGTTCGGATGAGATCGTAGGGCGTGCGCGCACGGCCATTGTAATCCCCGAGCTGGCGGCTGAAGACCATCGTTACCCAATCCCGCCGCACGTCCCAACCGACAATATTGCCGCGCCGGCTTTCGACGTTGACAGTGCCTGTCAGACCGGAGACCAAGTCGCGAGCGCTGCGCCCGGTTGCTGCCAAATTGGCTTTGAGCGCGGCACTGCCCGCGAGCAGTGGCTTCAAGTCTAACAGGCCGAACACCGGCTCGACCTGGATCTCTTCGCCAGAGATATTGGTCTGGATTGTCATCGTCGGCGCGCGGCCATCGACGGCCATGGTCGCCGTCACTTTGCCGCCATTCACACCAATGTCCGGCGCGGTAAGCGTGAGCGCGCGATTGCTGAGCGACGCCGACAGACGCGGCACGGCCAGGGTCAGCCGGCCAACGTCCAATTTTGCAATCGTCACGTCGAGATCGAGGTCAACGGCATCCAGCATCGAAAGATTGATGGGCGCATCGCTGAATACGTTGGCACCGGGGGATATGGCCTCGAACTGAGCGCCGTCGCCCGGTGCCCGCTCACCGGCGAGAGTTTCCAGATGCGCCCGGAGCGCCTCTTTGATCGGCACCAGTTCGACCTCGACTGCGGGCGCAGGTGTGCTCTCCAGTGTGCCGGCCGTGCGCGACCGAACCCATTGGGGGACATAAACTCCGGCGTCGATCTGGTCGGCCGCGATTTTGCCTGACAGCCGTGGCCGTGCGCCGCTGAGTTCAATCTTCAGGTCCCCGTTTGCCGTCGTCTGGTCCAGACTAAAGAGTGCTTTTGTAAGCGACACCGCATCCTTGCTAGCGGTGAGTTCTCCATTGACCTTGGCGGCGCCAAATCCCGTTCCGAGCGCCATATCGGTTTCTGTCCACAGCGCGATCAGCTCACGTAACGAGGCGGTCGCACCGGTCGCCTGACCCGTAAAACGCGGTGATCCTTGCCCCGCTTCCGCAACGCCACGGAGATCGAGCGTCGCATCCGCGAACGTGAGG
>JANNEU010000270.1:0-2991 GCA_031379035.1 Hyphomicrobiaceae bacterium
GAACCCAAACCCGACCGCCGGTGCCCACGATGGTCCGAAGAACGTGGTGGTGATGCTTTCCACCACCCCGAGCAGCAGCGCGCCGATCAGCGTGCCCGACAGGCTGCCCATGCCGCCCAGAACGCAAATGGCGAACACGCGACCGATGTATTCGCGGCCCACCGAGGGTTCGACCGGCTGGATGATGATCAGAAACGCGCCAGCCAGCGCGGCCGTTGCGATAGAGAGGCCAAAACCAATGCGCTTGATGCGAACGGGATCAATCGAAAGAAGCCGTAACGCAGTCGGGTCCTGACTGACGGCGGCAATGGCGCGGCCAGTAAAGCTGCGGGAGAGATAGAGCTGCAACGCCCCGAACAGCGCGACCGACAGCACCGCCGGCACTAGCATCCGATAGGGCAGGTCGATGAAGCCGAGCCGCAGCGTTGGGCCGATGTAGCGCGCTTCGACGTACCGGTAGTCGACCCCGAACGCGAGGATCAAAAGCACTTCGGTGACGAATAGCAGGCCGAAGAAGAAGGCGAGGCCGCGCAGGCTATCGCTGCCCCGCTTCTCGAATGCGAGGTAGGACACTTGATACACCGCCTGCCCCAGCAGGAAGAACAGCGGCAAGGCCAGCAGTCCCGCAACAATGGGATCAAGTCCGAAGGTGAAGTTCGCGATATAGGCCACATAGGACCCGAGGATCACAAAGGCCGGGTGGGCGATGTTGACCACATCGAGCATGCCGAACGAGATGGAGATGCCGAGCGTCACGGCCGCATAGAACGCGCCGAGCAACAGGCCGGACGTAATCGCGTTGAGATACAGCTCGGTCATGCCAGCATGCACTTAGCTGCATGGCTTTTGCCGTGCCAATCTTGTGGCGTTCTTAATTTCACCCGCACTGTCTCCCCCATGCCGGCCCGTCGGGCTCTTTGGGGAATACTGCACGAGGACGGTTGGCTTGGCTATCGGTGAAGCGGTCTGCCAAGTCTTGTGGCGAGAGCAGTGTTGTTGGCCGATGACAGGCCGCTCAAACGAAACAACCCTGCGCACTGGATCTGCAGTGCGCAGGGTTGTCGTGAGAGGGGATCCCTCAGCCGCGGCCGAGGATCGCGACGCGAACGCGGGTGATGCCCGAGCCGGTCATGCCAATGTCCTGCGCGGCGCGGCGCGACAGATCAATGATGCGGCCGGCAATGTAGGGGCCGCGGTCGTTGATGACGACGTCGACAGAGTTGCCGTTATCGAGCCGGATCACGCGCACGCGAGTGCCGAATGGCAGCGTCTTGTGAGCGGCGGTCATGGCGTCGGGGTTGAAGCGGCCACCCGAGGCAAGTGCCTGCGGCTGCCAATAGTAAGACGCGACGCCGGTTTCGCCGCCGCTGGATGTGAGGCTTTCACGCGGGCGCGCAGCCGCTGCAGCCTTGCGCTGGGGACGGCTGCCGTCGTCGCTGTCGCTTTGGGTCTGGGCGCTCGCGACGCGGGTTGCTGGCTTGCTGGCTTTTTGGGTGGTCTTTTGAGCGGTGCGGCCCTCGCTGGCACCGCTTTGCGCTTTCTGCTGGGCGATAATGCTGGAAATCCAATCCTGGGCGGAGGCGGGGGCGGCGGACATGAGCAGGGCAGCGGCAACAGCCGCCATCGTCACAAGCTTCGACATATGTTCGTACTCCTTGAACAGGGATCGAGAGCGTGGCCAGGCGCACAAGCACGCTTGACGGCAGATCTCGATACTCAGAACTGCCGCCAAGGCAGGGATTTGGGCCGACCCGTCCGGCAGTTGGCGCGGGGCTGGGGTCTATAACGGCCCGGCTGGACGGGCCGCCGGCTTGCCTCGGGGGAGGTGTCGCGCGGCCGGCCCAAGAAAAGGCGGCACGCTTCCGGTGGACCGCAGGAACGGGTCCGCAAGCCGGAGGCGATCTCGTACAAACAGCGGAAAATTGGGGCGTCAATGCAACGGTTAATGGAAACGGCCAAAATGGTTAATTTCAATGCGCTAAGCCGTTGAAACCGTTGAGTGCGGTCGCTGGGGCGCGCGCACCGGCCGCACCTTGGGTGCGATCCGCAACTCAGACGGTCGCGATAGGTGTCGCTGGCGAACCAACGGCACCCGGCAGCCGCAACGGCGGGGCGGTCAGCAGGAACCGCGAGCGCTTTTCCTGCCGCAGCCAGGTGGCCAACGGGGTCAGGTGCCAGATCTCCCCGAGGTTGACGCCGAGCTTGAACAGGCAATGCGCGTGCAGCGGCAGCGATGGGCAGCAGCCGCCCTGATGCAGGGCCGGATGGGCCTCAACCGCATAGTTATCGGCAATCAACGCGACCAGCCCACTATCGGTGATCCATTTGAGCAACCGCGCATCACGCCCGTCCAGCGCCGAGCACGAGTTGGCGAGCCGCGGCCCGTCCGGAGACTTGCCCATCTCCAACAGGATCTCCGAGAATTGGGTATGCAGGCAGACCATGTCGCCGGGGTGCACTTCGACCTTGTCTTTGTCCATCACCCGCATCAGGTCATCGTAGCCGACCACTTTCTTGTCGCGGCCGAAGTGGGCAAACAGGTCGATCATCACGCCGCGGCCCTGCATGCAGGCCTCCGCCATGTTCTGGACACCGAGCTTGTGAGCGAAGCTGGTGGATTTCGCCTCGACCATGCCAACGCCGCCGGCGTCCTTGCCGTCTGTCGGACCCACGATGTCGATGCCCGGTTTGAAGCCATTGTAGTAAACCGGCTCCGCGACGCCATCGCCATCGGCATCGAACAACTGACCGACATGCGCGAGGCTGTCCCACTGCGTTGAATACTGCAGATGCAGGATCGCCACATCGTCGTTGATGACGTCCGTCAAGTTCGGATCATCGTTGGCGAGAACGTAGTTGAAGTTAGGCTTTCCGTCGCGCGACGTGGGCCGCAGGATCGGCGGATGCCGGCGCGGATTGAGCACGTTGCCACCCGGATAATCGAGCGGCAGGCTGAGGCAGAACGCCTTGCCGTCGCGGACTTCAGCAATG
>JANNEU010000304.1:0-4034 GCA_031379035.1 Hyphomicrobiaceae bacterium
GCCTTTTGCCATGGTGGTCTTGACGCTGTTCTCGCTTCCTGCCGCCGCCCAGCCCGCCCCCCAACGCATCGTCTCGCTCAATTTGTGCACCGACCAGATCCTGGTGCGCCTCGCGCCACGCGCGCGGATTGCGGCGGTGACGCATCTGGCGGCGGACGCGTCGGTGTCGGCGGCACCAGAGCGGTTTGCGCAGATCGCATCGACGCGTGGCGCTGCCGAGGACGTGCTGGCGCGTGATCCGGATCTGATCATCGCGGGCGTCTACACGACGCCGGCAACGGTCGATCTGTTACGCAGGCTTGGCCGGCGGATTGTGGTGGTGCCGCTGCCCGATACCTTCGCGGGCGTTCGAGCACTCATCCATATGATCGCGGACGCCGTTGAGGAGCCGGAGGTGGGCCGATCCCTCGTTGCGCGCATGGACGAGCGGCTTTCGGCAACACGCCCTCAGAGTGCCGCACGGCCATCGGCCCTTGTTTACCAGGTCAACAACTACGTTACAGGCAGCGGTTCGTTGTTTGACGAGGCGCTGGAGCGCGCGGGTCTGCGCAATGCCGGACGTGACGTCACGCGGCTGGCGAGCGGGCGGACCAGCCTGGAATTTATTGTCGCAACCCCACCTGACCTCATCGTCCTGGCGACGCAACCAGACGCTTATGCGACCGTGGTTGGTGACAACCTTCGCCATCCGGCATTGGCCCAACGCCTCGCGCAAACACCCAACATCGTGCTGCCCTGGGCGCTGTCACTGTGCGGTACTCACCACATCGCGACGGCGGTGGAGACCCTGGCTGCGGCACGCACGTCGTTGCTGGCGGCGTCGAAGGGTGGCCAATGACGGAGCAAACGCGCCGGCTCATGGTCTGGCTTGCGGTTGGAGTCGCGGGGGCTTTTTTGGTCTCGCTTATCGCCGGACCCGGACGGTTCGGCTTTGGCGGGGATGCCGAGGCGCGCGCGCTGATCTTGCGCGAAATCAGGTTGCCACGCGCCGTATTGGGCGCGCTGGTTGGTGCGGCGCTTGGGATGTCGGGCGCAGCGCTGCAAGGGTTTTTGCGCAATCCGCTGGCGGAGCCTGGCATCATTGGCGTGTCGGGTGGCGCAGCGCTTGGTGCGGTGCTGGCGATCCATCTGGGGCTGGCGCAACTTTTCCCTGCCGCACTGCCGCTGGCCGGATTGGTGGGGGCAGCCATCGCGACTCTGCTGGTTGTGACGCTTGCAGGCGAGGGTACCGGCCCGGTGCCGCTGATGCTGGCGGGCGTGGCAATCTCCAGTCTGACAAGTGCTCTGATCGCGCTCGCGCTTAATCTGTCGTCGAACCCGTTTGCGGCGGCAGAGAGCGTCGTTTGGATGATGGGCTCGCTGACCGATCGCAGCTTGACGCATGTTTTCTTTGCGGGACCGCTTATTGTTGCCGGCCTGTTTTTATTGCGAGGGCTGGGTCAGGTTCTCGATGCGTTGACCTTGGGCGACGAGGCGGCGGCTAGTCTCGGCATTGATCTGAGTGCGGCCCGTCAACGGCTGGTCGCGGGCATTGCGCTGTCAGTGGGCGCGGCGACAGCGGTGACGGGGATCATTGGCTTTGTGGGGCTTGTTGTACCGCATTTACTCAGGCCCTATGTCGGCAACCGGCCTAGCCTGCTGTTGCCGGCGAGCGCGCTTGGCGGCGCGATCCTCGTGTTGCTGGCGGACACTGCGTTGCGGTTGGCATCGCCATGGATTGATGTGCGCATCGGCGTGCTGACAGCGATCCTGGGGGCGCCGTTCTTCGTTGCGCTCGTCGTGCGACTGCGGCGGGAGTTGGTCCCATGACGGTGCTGGCGACCTTGACGCATGTAACGGCGGAGCTTGGTGGCCGCACGGTGCTGCGCGACGTCTCGCTCGACGTGCGACCCGGCGAGGTCGTTGCGGTTGTGGGACCGAACGGTGCCGGCAAGTCGTCGCTGCTGCGCGTGTTCGCGGGACTGCTGCAGCCAAGCCGTGGGGCTGTCGCTTTTTCAGGTCGGACGCTGGTCGACATTGCTGCAGCGGAGCGCGCCTGCTCGATAGCGTACCTGCCGCAATTGCGATCTATTCATTGGCCACTGGCCGTGCGGGAGATCGTCAAGTTGGGCCGGCTGCCGCATCAAGCGATGGGACGCACGACGCCGGCGCGCGATGCTGCAGCGGTGACTGTGGCGATGACGGCGATGGATGTCGCTGGTTTTGCTGAGCGTTCGGTTCTGGCGCTGTCGGGTGGTGAGCAAGCGCGGGTGCTGGCGGCGCGGGCACTGGCACAGGAACCACAGCTGCTGATCGCTGATGAGCCAACCGCTGGCCTTGATCTGGCGCACCAGTTCGCGCTGGCGACGGTGCTGCGTGCGCGGGCCACCGCTGGCGTCGCCTGTCTGGTTGCGCTTCATGATCTATCGCTGGCGGCGCGGGTGGCTGATCGGGTGGTGATGATGGCGGCAGGACAGATCGCCGCAGTGGGCACGGCACGCGAGGTGCTCACCAGCGCGCGGATCGCTGCGGTTTATGGTGTCGAGATGCAGGTTATGACCGTCGGCGATGCGATGGTTTTTGTGCCACACGCCTCATAGTCAGCCATGCCATGCCCCAGCAGCGCCACACTCTGATTTGCGCGATCTGTTAGTGTGGAACCAATCCAGTCATGCCGAGCGGGGCAGCTACGGTGAAACACAAGCCTATCCATCTCAATCTCGCGCTGCAGGGTGGCGGGGCGCACGGTGCCTTTACCTGGGGCGTTCTCGACCGGCTGCTGGCCGAAGAGCAGATCAACATCAGCTGGATCAGCGCGACCAGCGCGGGTGCGTTGAATGCCGTGGCGATGGTGGCGGGGCTTGCTGAGGGCGGTCGCGAGGGTGCGCGCACCAAACTCGCGCAGATTTGGGACGCCGTTGCCAAAGCAAGTTCTCCCGAGATCATGAAGCTCAACCCGCTCCTGGCTGGCATGAGCCGTTCCGGGACGCTCGCGCAGATGGCGCAGATGTTCTCGCCGTATGATCTCAATCCGCTCGGCATTGATCCGCTGCGCCGCTTGATCGAAGCGCATATTGATTTCGAACTCATCCGAAGCACCAAGGGGCCGGAGCTTTTGATTGCTGCGACGCATGTTGCGAGTGGCACCGCCCGCTTGTTCCGCCGCAGTGAACTGACGATTGAAGCCGTTTTGGCGTCGGCGTGCTTGCCAACAGTCCAGCATGCCGTCGAGATCGAAGGTGAGGCGTATTGGGATGGGGGCTTTTCGGCCAATCCGGAGCTGCAGACCGTGGCTGCGGAAAGCCCCGTGGAAGATACCCTGATCGTGCAGATCGTGCCGCTGCAGCGCCCGCAAAAGCCGACGACGGCACGCGAAATTGGCGGCCACGTGAGCCACCTGACGTTCAACCAACCCTACGTGCGCGAGTTGGAACAGATTGAAACGATCCGCCGGCTCGCCTCGCGCCGCCGGGGCTTGTTCGGCGGTGCGATTGACAGCCGGGATGTGCGCATCGCGGCGCACCGGTTTCACTTGATCGAGGCTGGCCGCTTCACGAACTCGCTACCGGTTGAGAGCCGTGGCAAGCCGGAGATGGAATTGCTGGCCTACTTGCAAAGTGCCGGCGCGTCCGAAGCTGGTAAGTGGCTGGAACGGTGCCGCACGGTGATCGGCGACCGTGACACCGCCGACATTGCCCAGCGGCTGGCTGCCCATCGCGAGGCCGCGATGCCCGGCCGCCGCAATGAGCCGGGCGTGGCGGCGTAGGCGCTACGACCCGACACAGGTTCCAGAGGCTTGAATTGTTGGGCTCAGGATGCGAGGGCTGACGCGCGATGTGATGCGTCGTTGGCTGACACACTCCTGGAGCATGCCCGATGGCTCTTGAAATCCACCAGTTCCCCTGCCTGCAGGACAATTTCGGCGTGCTGATCCACGACACTGAGCGTGGCGTTACCGCCTCCATTGATGCGCCGGAGACGGATGCTGTTCGCGCGGCGCTCAAGCAGAAGGGTTGGACGCTCAGCTACATTCTGACCACGCACCACCACGCGGA
>JANNEU010000116.1:0-9664 GCA_031379035.1 Hyphomicrobiaceae bacterium
ACCACTTGATGGAACTGGCGGCCAAATGGAGCCTGGACCCAACCCTACTCGCCAAGGCTGAACTGGCGCCCGGGCTGGGTGTCGTCGCGCGCGCGCCGCTCGACTGGCGTCCCGTGCGAATCCGCAAGGCGGCATAAGCGACACCCCTGCATGGTCAGAATGGGCCGAAATACGCCGCCGCAGTGAGCGCCGCCACGACGACCACTGAGAGAGCGGCCCGCAGGCGGCCGTACCAGGCTGGCGCTTCGCCGAGGCCCGTCGACCACAGCTCGTAGACGCACCAGATGGCGATCCCAACGGCAAGCGTGATCAGACCGACGCGACCGCCAATCCAGACGGCTGCCCAGGCGGCAAACGAGGGGATGACGGAGAGACTGTAGCGACGCCAGCCATCACTGCGATCAGCCGACGCCACCGCAAGCCCCCAGTGGATGCCGCCGAGGAACGACAGCACCACCGCGCCATAGATGAGCAACGCGTAGAGCGCCGGACCGGTGAGGCGCGCGCCGAGCGGCTGCCCAGTGGCGATCTGGACCGCGCAGCCGATGAACGGCAGCAGCCCGGCCACACCCAGAACCACGGCAGGCCGCGGCAGCGCAGTATCTCGAAATGGCGTCATCCATCGACTCCCTGGTCAGCGAAAGCTGGCGGACGCTATAGCCCGCTGCAGGCACTGCGCCAAACAAATGACTTAGCCGTCGCGGCCGAGATGGCTGACGAGATCGGCAATGGGCTTGACGATGTAGCTCAGGATCGAGCGGGAGTTCGTCTCGATATAGACTTCCGCCGGCATGCCAGGGATCAGTTTGTGCTCGCGGCTCAGCTTGGCAAGTTCTTCGGGCGTGAGCTCGATCTGCACCTGGTAGTAAGGCTTGTTCTGCTGGTCCTGGTCCTTGAGCGTAGCCGGCGACACGGTGGTCACGAGGCCTTCGAGACGCGGCGTGGTCTTGGCATTGAATGCCGGGAACTTGACGACGGCCGCCTGACCACCGCGTACCTTGTCAACATCCTGCGGCTGGATCTTGGCTTCGATGATCAGCTTCTCGTCATCAGGCACGACTTGCAGGATCGGGCTACCCGCCTGAATGACGCCGCCCTCGGTCGACACAGCAAGCCCGTTGACGCGGCCATTGCGCGGCGCGCGTATTTCGGCGCGCGCAAGCTTGTCTTCGATAGCAATGAGATTTTCGCTGGCCTCGTTGAATTGGCTGAGCGCTTTCCGCAGCTCATCGGCAACTTGCGATTGGAAGTCCTTCTCGCTCTGCGCCAGTTTGAGGGTCGCCTCCTGCATGGCGGAAAGTGACTTCTCAACGTCAGTGCGGAACCGTCCGACTTCACCGCGGAGACGGGCCTCGTCGCGTTGCAGCGGGCTCAACCGCGCTTGATTGATGAAGCCTTTTTCGTAGAGCGGAAGCACGCCTTTCAGCTCGCGCGCGACAAACTCGAACTCGCGCTGACGGGCTTCGAGAGACTGCTCCAGACCGCCAAGATCATTTTTCAACTGCTCAACGCGCTGTTTGAGCACGCTTTGCTCGCCCTGGCGGCCGGTGCGGCGCGCGACGAACAGCGTGTGCTGCGCTTCAAACATGCGCAGCATCTGCGGATCCGTTTGCCCTTGAAGGAGCGTCGCCGGCAGCATGAAGGTCGGCTTGCTGTCGCGTTCGGCTTCGAGACGCAGCTGCTGGGTCAACGCGTCCAGCGTGCGGCCGCGCGAGACACCGAGATTGGCGCGCAGCTGGGTATCATCGAGCTTGACCAGCACGTCGCCTACTTTGACCACGTCGCCGTTCTTGACGAAGATCTTCTGCACGATGCCGCCGTCGAGATGCTGGACGGTCTTGGTGCTGCTCTCGACCGTGACCGTGCCGCTGGCAATCACGGCACCACTGATTGACACAAAGCCAAACAGCAACGTGACGATACCGAGCGCGCCCAGCACCATCTTGCCGTAGGCAATCCACGGCTCCGTCGATGGCCAGCCTTCGCTGATACCGTCTAGGCGCGAGCCACCGGGCGGCAACGCGGGAAGCGCGGCCGAAGCGGCAACAGGAACGGGCAGGCCGCGGGACATCAAAACTCAATTCTTAGGTTGCCGCAGCATTTGTGGGTTGCGACTGGGATGGGGCCAGCGGAGCTGCCGCTGGCTGCGAAACAGACTGCGGCGGCCGTGCGCGGCGTTCGACGACTGGCTGGCTCGGCGGCGCGCTTTGACCATTGATCGCCGCAAGCACCTGCTCGCGCGGTCCGAACGCCTTTTGCACGCCGCGTTCAATATAAAGCAGTGTGTCGGCCTGCTGGATCGCCTGCACGCGATGGGAGACAAACACGATGGCCTGACCACGTTTGCGCATGCCGTCGATAGCCTGCGCGAGCGCCACATCGCCGGCACGGTCAAGGTTCGCATTGGCTTCGTCCAATACGACAAGCGCTGGATTGCGGAACAGGGCGCGTGCCAAGGCAATGCGCTGACGCTGGCCACCTGACAAATGTGTGCCAAACGTGCCGAGCTCGGTAGCGTAGCCGTTCGGCAGCGACATGACCAATTCGTGCGCATGCGCCGCAGTCGCCGCTGCGATGATTTCAGTATCGGTCGCATCGGTCCGGAAGCGGCCGATGTTCTCGCGCACAGTTCCTGAAAACAGCTCCATATCTTGCGGCAGATAGCCGACGTGCTGGCCAAGCGCTTCGCTGTCCCAGCGGTTGATTTCGACACCGTCAAGCTTGATGCTACCGGCAACCGGTGGCCAAAGTCCGACGAGTGCACGCGTCAGCGTCGACTTTCCCGACGCGCTCGGTCCGATCACTGCCAACATCTGTCCAGGCTTCACGTCGAACGAGATGCCGTTGAGGATCAGCGTCTGTGTGCCCGGGGCAGCAACACGCAGACCCGAGACGTCGAGATGCCCCTTGGGCACCGGCATCGCCATCGATCGGTGCGATGGCGGCACGGCTGCCAGCAACGCCTCAAGCTTCGTGTAGGCGTCATGCGCCTTCAATGAACTGCGCCAATGCGTAATGACTTGTTCAACCGGCGCCAACGCGCGGCCGAAGATAATGGTTGCGGCAATAATGGCACCAGCGCTGATCTCGCCTTTCAGCGCCAATGCCGCACCAATAGCGAGCATCACGGATTGCAGCAGAAGCCGTAGCGTCTTCGACGCCGACGAAATGCCGCCCAGCACATCCGACGCATACATCTGCCATTCAAGCGAGGCCTTGTTGAGCGTCTGCCAGCGCTGGCGATAGGCCCCGATCATCCCCATTGCGGCAATTGCCTCAGCGTTGCGCTGACCAGTCTCGGCCATCTCCATACTGCGTACGGCGGCCTTTTGACTTTCCATCAACGGCGCACGGCTGCGCTTATCGCTGAGCCAGGCTGTGAACAGCAGCATCAGACAACCGACCAGCGCCGAAAGCCCAAGCGTCCAATGCGTCGCGAAGATCACCAGCAGATAGACCGGTGCCCACCAGACGTCGAAAAATGTCATCGGCGCGGGACCGGCGACAAAGTTGCGCAACGTATCGAGATCCCGCAACGCCGCGCTTGGCGAGCCGGACTGCGCGAGCGATGACTTCATCGCCGCTTCGAAAATGCGATCACCGATCCGCTGATCGATCTCGCTGCCGATGCGGGTGACCAGACGGGAGCGCGCCAGCTCCAACAAGCCAATGATGACATAAACAACGACCGTGAGCGCCAGCAAAGCAATGAGCGTCGACATGCTGCCCGACGTCATAACGCGGTCGTAGACCTGCAGCATGAACAGCGGGCCGGCGAGCATCAGAATGTTAATAGCGCAGCTGAACCAGCCGACGAAGACAATCGCGCGCTTGCTCGCACGCAACGCCAGCCATAACTCGCCGCGTTTGGCGAGAACGTGCACGGGCGGCGGCTGTAGAGCCTCGGGAGCGCCTGCAGCGGCAGCACGCATCGACGTATTGGCCGCTTCGGGCAGCGACACAGCATCAGGCGTCGCAACTGCCGCAGCGGCTTCAGCCTTTGACTGACGGCGGCGACGGGGCGGGGCGGGCGTTGGCGGCGGCTCGGGTGGCAACTCAAGCGCAGCAGGCATCGGGCGCGGCGGCGTTGGCGACGCTGGCTGAGCCTGCGGCGGCTCAACAAAAGTTTGACGCGCAGCAGCAATCTGTTCGGGGACCACCGGCGCGGCAGGCGGTTCCAGCACAGCAAGCGCTGGAGCGGCGGCGTCATGACTTACGAGGGGCGGCGCTTCGATGACTGGCGGTGTCACAGCTGGGGGTGCCGGCGGCAAAATGAGCGCGTCCGGGTGACGAGCCAGCGGCATCGCAGTCGGGCGATCACCATCTTCAGTACGCCAACGCCCAACAACCGCTCGCAGCCGCCGCGCATTCTCCGACAGCACAGCGTCAATACCGTCAGCCGTCGGGCTGTCGGGTGTGTCCGGCGCTGGAGATGATCTGAGCGTACCTGGCAAGCTTTTGAGGCCTCTGGACCTTCCAACCCGCGCGTCACTCCACTCCCCCTCGAGCGGATCGATGCGCCGCACGGGCGGCGGTGTCACATTGCACCGCGCATGGTGAGGAATTGATTAAGTATGCCGCTGTGTACGCCCTGATACCTCAGCCACCACCGCGCCGTGGACAGTCCGTGAGCCCAACCCGGCTTGTGTGTCCCGCGCGCACACCCCCGCCTGGATGCGCCATGGCCTGCTGCAGGTTAAGCAATCGTTAGGTATAGTCTGATGAAATGATTCTGAACCACTTTCGCCCATAGGGGATCCAATCATGCGTTTGACGTCATTGCTGGCCATTGCTGCCGCGGCAGCGTCGCTGATCGCGCTTGAGCCCGAACGTGCCCACGCTTTCGGGTCGGATCCGTTCGTGGCGCCCGAGGGCCGTGACATTCCGTTGGGCGCGCGCCGCCGCGTCAGCCGCGGCGAGTGCGCCGGTGAATCGACCATGTGCGATGATGCCTATGGCTACCGCTACGTGCGCCGCGCGTGGTACCCTGGCTACAACACCGGCTATTGGGTCCCCGCCGACGAGATGCGCAATCGCTATCGCTATTCCTACACCGGCCCGAAGTATCGCTATCATCCGGCCTGGGGCGTGGACAAAGAAGGTCACGGCCATGCCGCAGTTGATCACAGCGGCAGGCCGCTGAAGTAGAGCGGTTAATCAGCTTTTTGAATTGCAGCGGGGTGGATAGGGCACGGTGGTGCCATATTCACCCCGCATTCATTTCGGCTCCGTCTGATAGCTATGATGCTCATTGGCACACATTGTGCTCAGCTTCACAGGCTTGTCACCAGTTCCAACGCGCGCGCCCAGCGTGGCCGCAAACGGAGGTCGCCCATGTTCAAGAACGCACTCACCAAGACCTGCCTGTCCACGGCCCTCGCGATTTCGGTTATCGCTGGTGCCATGACCACCGCATCACAGCCTGCCGAAGCCCGGCGTGGCGTCGGCATCGGATTTGGCATTGCCGCCGGCATCATCGCCGGTGCGGCCATCAGCAGCTACGCCTACGGCTATCCGCGCTCCTACCGCTATTCGCGCTACAATGCCGAAGGCGGCTGCTATCTCGGCCCGCGCCAGTGCCGCCGCTCAGGTGGCGACTGCTACGAAAACCGCTTCGGCGAAACCGTCTGCCGTGGCGGCACTGTGCGATGCTATCGCCCGACCGTTTGCGATTGACGCTTTGGGCTGAGAAACGCATCGGCGCTCTCCACTCGACGCTTCACCCACCTAATGTGCGCCACCCGAGCACTTCACCCCCAATAGCGCGGTGCGGTGAAGTGGGTGAGGCGGGCGCTGCGTGGGGTGGCTTGGGTCCACGCCGTCACCGGCAGCTCCAGCACCGCCAGACCACACGTCGGGTACTTCTCGGCGAGCCGGGCTGCCGCGCCGGTCTCGGCTTCACGCACAAAATCGTTGGTCAGATCTTCCAGCCCGGGATTGTGGCCGATCAACAGCAGCCGCTTGGCGCTGACAGGCGCGCGGCGGATCACCGTCAAAAGCCGCGCGGTGGTCGCTTCGTAGATCGCCGGTTCAAAATCAGCAGCCACGTCCCCGCCGAGTTCGGCTGACACCAGCGCCCAGGTCTCGCGCGTCCGCCGTGCCGTCGAGCACAGCACGCGATACGGTACCAACCCGTCACGCACGAGGCGTTCACCCATACGAGCCGCATCGACGCGTCCACGCTCCGCAAGCGACCGGTCTTTATCGGCCAGCATCGGTCGGCCGACCTCGGCTTTGGCATGGCGCAACAGCATCAACGTCAGCATATCTCAAGTTCCAATCGGCGGCCCAGCTGCGGGCGGGGCGCTCAATACGAGCGCGGTCACTTCCGGCACGGCAGCCTTTGCCGCCTTATGCAACGTCGCGAGCACAGACGCCACGTGGCGCGCGTCCACACCCTCTTTAAAGTCTAATTGCACCGTCGCAATGACAGTGCCCGGTGCGGCATGCCGCGCGTCGACATCCACAACCCGCCGGATCGCGCCTGACTTCTGTGCCGCCGCGCCGATGGCCTCGGTCAGTGTTTTCAGGAGGCGCGGATCGACCTCCGTCTGTTCCAGAACAGCCCGCGTTTCGAAAGCAAAATAGCCAGCCGCAGTGGCGAGTGCGAGCGCGATCAGCAGCGCGCCACCGGCTTCCCACAGCGGCTGCTGCAAGCCCCACGCGGCCAGCGTGGCCATGAAAGCGATGCCCGCGCTGACCAGCCCCGTCACGCCGCCGATCAGCAACGCCGCGCGTGTGGGGTCGGCGATCACCAACCCTGGCGGCAATAGGTCGAGAGGACCGCCGTGCCCGACCACGTCACGCAAGTTCCAATAGAGCCAGCCGGCTTGAACGATAGTCAGGATCGCAAGTCCACCGAGTTCCATCGCCAGCGGCCAATCGGTCGCGCGCGCAGCGCTCGCACGGACCAGCAGCGCGACCGTCACCCCCGACGCCAGCGCGAGGACGAGCGCACCGGCCACAAAACTCCAGAACAGCGCGCCGCCGGGCGACGCATCATGCACCGATTGCCGCAGCATGATCGCATGGCAGAGGCCGACCGCGAGGATCGCCACCGCAGCCGCTTCGATGGCCGGCGATCCCGTCAACGCCGCCAGCGCACCCGCCAGCAACAGCGACGCCACCGAGAGCTCAAGCCCCGCACGCAGCCAGCCCCGCGTCGCCGCCGCGATCATACCAACCGGCTCTGCTCCACCGCAGCGGCGATGAAGCTTTTGAACAGGGGGTGAGGTTCGAAGGGGCGGCTTTTGAGTTCGGGGTGGTATTGCACGCCGATGAACCAGGGATGGCTCGGGATCTCCACCGTCTCCGGCAGCAACCCGTCCGGCGACATGCCGCAGAAGACCATGCCCTTGGCTTCAAGTGCTGCACGGTACTTGGTGTTGACCTCAAAACGATGCCGGTGCCGCTCGGAAATGTGCGTTGAGCCATAGATCTTGGCGATTTTGCTGTCTTTGACCAGCATCGAGTCGAACGCGCCTAAGCGCATGGTGCCGCCCAGATTGCCGCCGGCTTTGCGGATTTCCAGCTCGTTGCCGCGCATCCACTCGCGCATTTCGCCGACCACGGGTTCGGCCGTTTCACCGAACTCGGTGGAGCTGGCATCAGCAATGCCGGCGAGTGAGCGCGCCGCCTCGATCACCGCCATCTGCATGCCGAAGCAGATGCCGAAGTAGGGCGTCTTCCGCGTACGTGCGAACTTGGCCGCGAGAATTTTACCCTCTGAGCCGCGCTCACCAAAACCGCCCGGCACCAGAATGCCGTGCACGCCTTCGAGGAACGGCGCGGGGTCCTCGCTCTCGAACACCTCGCTCTCAATCCACTTGAGGTTGACCTTCACGTTGTTGGCGATGCCGCCATGCACCAGCGCTTCGTTGAGCGATTTGTAGGCGTCTTTGAGGCCCGTGTATTTGCCGACGATGGCGATGGTGACCTCGCCTTCCGGCGTCGCCACACGGCGCGAGATGGTTTCCCAGCGGGCGAGATCGGGTTTGGGTGCGCCGGTGATGCCGAACGCCGCCAGCACTTCGCGATCAAGCCCTTCACGATGGTAGGCGAGCGGCACGTCGTAGATCGATGACGCATCCAGCGCCTGGATGACCGCATCTTCGCGCACGTTGCAGAACAGCGCGATCTTCTTGCGTTCGTTCTTCGGAATTTCGCGATCTGCGCGGCACAGCAGGATCTGCGGCTGAATGCCGATCGAGCGCAGTTCTTTGACCGAGTGCTGCGTCGGCTTGGTCTTCAGTTCGCCCGCCGCCGGCACGTAAGGAAGCAGGGTGAGATGCACATAGATCGCATCACCGCGCGGCAGGTCGTTGCCGAGCTGGCGGATGGCTTCGAAGAACGGCAGGCCTTCGATGTCGCCGACCGTGCCGCCGACTTCGACCAGCACAAAATCGACACCGTCGTTGCCGGCGATGACAAAGTCTTTGATGGCGTTGGTCACGTGCGGGATCACCTGCACGGTGCCGCCGAGAAAATCCCCGCGTCGCTCCTTGG
Organism: Hyphomicrobiaceae bacterium; assembly: GCA_031379035.1. Taxonomy (GTDB): domain Bacteria; phylum Pseudomonadota; class Alphaproteobacteria; order Rhizobiales; family Hyphomicrobiaceae; genus JABFRJ01. The sequence goes on from JANNEU010000116.1 coordinate 8,506, forward strand.
CGATGATCTCCTGATAGATCCGCCCAGTGGTGATGTTGTCGGTCTTTTTGGCCGCCACGCCCGTGAAGCGCTCGTAGTGGCCGAGATCGAGGTCGGTTTCCGCGCCATCGTCCGTCACGAACACCTCACCGTGCTGGGTGGGGCTCATCGTGCCGGGATCGACATTCAGATAGGGATCGAGTTTCCGGAGTTTAACCGAATAACCTCGGGCTTGTAGAAGCGCTCCAAGGGCCGCAGAAGCCAGCCCTTTGCCAAGCGAAGACACCACACCGCCGGTGATGAAGATATACCGCGTCATGGGAGATCAGCCTTAACGCGAAACGGTCTGATTCGAAGCCCTAATTTCGCTTTTGCCCGCGACTGTCCACCGCAGTGTTGGGCTTGGGGGCTCAAGCGGGAAGAAACGGGTTCACGACCGTCACCGCGCCGTAGACCTGCCCATGATTGAGATCTTCGGTGAGGAGAACGGGTGCGCCGAGAGCCTCTGCTGCCGCGAGGATGGCACCATCCCAGTAGGAGATTTGGTAACGCTTGGCATTGGCGATGCCGGTTTTGATAAGTGCTGCGTCCAATGGCGTGAATTCTGCCCGGCATAAGCGGTCGACCCACTTGATGGCCAGCGCAGCGCTCAGCGGCTTTTTCAGCTTGCGCGTCGACACAACGTAAAATTCCTGCACTACTTGGGCGGAGACGCCGAATTTCCCCTCACGAATGATCTGACGCGCCCGCTTGTTCTTAGCCGCGGAGGCCGGGCTTCGGTCGACCGCGTACACGATGATGTTGGTGTCGAGGAAAACCTCAGCGGTCATAGAGATCGTCACGCGTCCAGGTGATCTCACCGACTTCGGGGGCCTCTGCATCGGTTGCGCGGAACAGCGCGTCCCAGGCCTTGTCACTCTTGGATGAACGTTCCGCGATCTTGCCGAACAAGTCCCGCACGAGCGCATTCACGGTTGTATTGTTCGCGGCGGCATAACGCCGGACTTTCTGAAGCACGTCCTCTTCGACGGCGAGCGTGATGTTCTTGGTCATTTACACAACTTATGTGGAACTGTGGATTTGGTCAAGCTGGCTTCATCCCTGCCGCCAACCGCTCCGCAACCGCCGCTGTTGCGGCCTTGAGCCCCTGATCGCCACCGAATTCCATGGGGCGGAGTTC
>JANNEU010000308.1:0-3174 GCA_031379035.1 Hyphomicrobiaceae bacterium
CCCTTTTGATCGCATGCTGGCGGGGCAGGCGCTGGTGGAGCAGATGGCGATTGTGACGGCGGATCCCGCATTCGCGACCTTGGGTGTGCAGATCGTTTGGTAGAGGATGCGGCGGCACCGCGCATCATGGCGAGAAAAGACATGCCCTTCTTCCACGGCTTCCACCTCTCCCACGTTCCAGTTCGTGATGGCGCGATGCGCGTGCGGACCGGCGGCAAGGGGCCGCCGCTGCTGATGCTGCATGGCAATCCGCAGACGCACGCGATGTGGCACAAGGTGGCGCCGGTGCTGGCCGAAAAGTTCACCGTCATCTGCCCTGATCTGCGCGGCTATGGCGGCTCGCACAAGCCGGCCGCTTCAGTTGATCATGCGGCCTATGCCAAGCGCGAGATGGCGCGCGATCTCGTTGAGCTGATGGCGGGGCTGGGGCACTCCAGGTTCTTGGTCGCCGCCCATGATCGCGGCGCGCGTGTGGCACACCGGCTGGCGCTTGATTATCCCGCATGCGTCGAAAAACTGGCCGTGCTCGACATCGTGCCGACCTTGGAACACTTCGAGCGCGCCGATATGGCGTTCGCACTTGGCTATTATCATTGGTTCTGGCTCGCCCAACCGCATCCGTTTCCCGAGACGTTGATCAACGCCGCGCCGGAAGCCTGGTTCTTTGCGCATACCGCGCGCGAGCCCAAGCAGCGCGATTTCTTTGCGCCCGCTGCGCTGGCCGATTACCTCGCTGCTGTGCACGATCCGGCCATGGTCACCGGCATGTGCGAGGACTATCGCGCCGCCACCACGATTGATCTGGTGCATGATCGCGAAAGCCGTGCGGCCGGCTTGAAAGTGCAATGCCCATTACACGTGCTGTGGGGCAACAAGGGCAAGATCGGCGCTTGGTATGATCCGCTCGCGCTGTGGCGCGGCTATGCAGCGGGCCCTGTCAGCGGCACGGGCATTGCCTCGGGTCACTACCTGGCCGAGGAGGCTCCGGACATCGTCATCGCCGAGGGTTTGTCCTTCTTCGCGGGGGCGTGACACTCTTTGGCGACGCAGAGACGGTCTTTGCTGACGGCTTCTGGTGTGCTGCCAGTTTTTGTTCGGTCGCGCGCACCGCCGTCGCGCAAGCGATCCGTGCAAAGGCGAGCATGTCATCGGGCTCATCGAACAGCCGCTCTGGCGCGCGCCAATAACTCGTGAGGGTCTGCGTGCCTGTCTGCGTTTGGTATGTAAACGGCCCGCTGCCTTCGGCTCTGTACGTCCGTCGTGTCCGCTCATCGACCTTGAAATGCAGCGTGTCATTGACTACGAATCCGAACAGCGTGCTGTGCAGGTAGAGGCCCCGGCCCCCGAACATCCGCCGCGTGCTGATCGGGCCCAAGGGGCTCAGCAAGTCAACGACAAACTCGAGATAGGCAGCAGTGACAGGCATCGTCGTGCTTTCGCTCGTTACGTCGCATCGTGAAAAATCAGTCCCAGTGTTTGCCGCCTACCACGCCGGACCTGGCTGACCCCGTGGCGCAGCTGCACGCGATAGACGCCCTTTGTGCCCTGCTTCGGCCGCTCGCGCACGGCGAAAATGGCGGCTTCGCCCTGGCGCAGCGACACCACCTCAGCGCGCGATTGCATGCGTGGCCGCTGTTCGACGACGACAAACTCGCCACCCTCGAAATCGCGTCCCGGCTCTGACAGGAGGATCACCACCTGCAGCGGAAACACATGCGCGCCATAAAGATCTTGATGCAGGCAATTGTAATCGCCAGCGCTATAGCTGAGCATCAGCGGCGTTGGCTTGATTTGGCCTGCCGCGTGACACCGCGCCAGCATAGCCTCGAGCGTGGCGGGAAAGCCATCCACGCCAAGCGTGTCGGCCCAACGGTTCGCGACGCGTGCCAGGTGCGGGTAGAACGCCGTCCGCAGGTCGCCCACCGGATCCGGCAGTGGATAATTCAGATACTTGTATTCGCCGGAGCCGAACCCGTGCCGCGCCATGACGATGCGTGAGCGGAAGAGCGTGTCGTCGGCGTAGCGCGCGGCGAGCGCTGTGCATGTGGCGGCATCGAGCACACGGCCGGCGTTGGTCACGCCGGCGCTATCGAGATCGGCACCGATGCGCGCCCAATCCAACTGAGAGACCTGTGCGTCCGCTGCAGCGGTGCACGGCTTGGTTTCGGCCGGGTTAGTTTCGGTCAGTTTGGCTTTGGTCATGGCGCGATCCTGCCGCAACCGGTGACGGTCAGCGACCCGAAAATGGCAGGCGCTCAGTAAGCGCGGCGCGTTCTGCTGGAGACACCGGTTAAGTGATTGGTTTGGTTAATTTTTCGGCGCCTATGTTTAATGCATTCTGGATGGTTTTAAAGGGGGCTGGAGCGTCTCTTTTGGGTATGGCTACCACCCTAGCCAAGAGCCTCCTGAGGCCACTCAGCGGTCATCCTAACGCGCCTGAGGCGCATGCGGTGGTGGCATTCTCGAGCCCATAGGTTCGGGTGATCGTTTTGGGCGAGATGAGACCGGGTTAAGCAAGTTCGCGCGCTATTTCGTCCCAAACATCCGATCACCGGCGTCGCCGAGCCCAGGCACGATATAGCCACGTTCATCGATGTGGCTGTCCAGGGCGGCGGCAAAAATCGGCACCTCGGGGTGCGCATCGGCGAGCGCACGGACGCCTTCAGGGGCCGCCAGCAGGCACACGACTTTGATGTCCTGCGCACCTTCTTCTTTGAGGCGTGACACAGCCGCGACGGCAGTGTTGCCGGTTGCCAGCATCGGCGCGCAGACGACCGCCAGCCGCTCGGAGAGATCCTCCGGCGTCTTGAGGTAATACTCAACCGCGCCCAGCGTGGCAGGATCGCGATAGAGCCCGATGTGGCCGACGCGCGCGTTGGGCACCAGTTCGAGCAAGCCGTCGACGAGCCCCAGACCGGAGCGCAGGATCGGCACGAACACAAGCTTCTTGCCAACGAGGAAGGGCGCTTTGGTTGTGCCGAGCGGCGTTTCGATGGTGCGCAATTCGGTCGGCAGATCGCGGAGCACTTCGTAGCCGAGCAACAGCGCGATCTCGCGCAGCAGCTGGCGGAACAGCGCCGACGACGTCGACGTCTGGCGCATGTGCGAGAGCTTGTGCGCGACCAGCGGGTGATCAACGATGGTGAGTGTCGGGTGGAGAGCGTGGGGCATGGG
>JANNEU010000322.1:0-9463 GCA_031379035.1 Hyphomicrobiaceae bacterium
TTCGGCGCGCTGCATCAAATGCTCGCGGGCCTCGATGACGCCGGGCGCAGCGCTGCATGGGAAGAAATCGAGCAGCAGCTCAGGGCATTCGAAGGTCCATCCGGCTTCGAAGGTCCATGTGAGATGATCGTGGCCGTGGGCGTCAAGTAGATTGGGTGGCTTGACCGTTGACGACACGACAAGCACACGAACCCAGATCATCCGAGTCTGACTTCGTCCGTTTGTAGCCCAAAGCCGACAGCGGCGGTCTGTCTCTTATTCTTGTCAGGATCGATAGCCGAGAGAACTACGCCTCGTGGTGTTCGGCAGATCGCTTACAAAGCTCTGCCGTACCCACTCAAAACTGCCCACGTCCCAGTGCTGACCGGCTCGACGAATACCCGGACGCAAACTGTCCGTTAACCCGTGTGCGCGGAGCCGCGCTGGCAATCACCGCTTTAGGCCGCTGGCTGCTGCGCGCGCTGGCGTCGCGATCGCGTGTCTCGGCGGCGCGTTCGCGGAGTTGTTCTTGCAGGCTTTCGACCGCGTCGCGGTGGGCTTCCGGGTCGTGATAGACTTTCTCGCCCACCTTCACTTCGTCGAATAGCGACGCTTCTTTCCACGAGCGGATCGCAAACACCGGCGCGCCGAAATGCACGCGCTCGAACAGATCCAGCACATCTTCATTGAGCATGCGGATGCAGCCGTTCGACGTGGCGCTGCCGATGGAGCCGCGTGACGGCGTTCCATGAATGCGCAACAGCGACCAATCGAGATACAACGCGCGTTTGCCGAGCGGGTTGGCGGGATCGCCGCCCTCGACGGGATCGTCGCCGTTGACCGGGATCCACTTCGGATCGACCACCTTGGCGGCGACGAACGTCTTGCCCATCCACAGTTCTTCGTTTTTGCCGACAGCCACACGGTAGCGGACCGCCTGGCCCTGACCGGTGATGTAGTACAGCCGCCGCTCGTTGTTGACGATCACCAACGAACCGACGGGGAACTGGAAGCTGGTTGTGGCCAGCTCGACTTTGCTCTGGGGCGGCGCCGGCGGGGCCTTGGCGGACTGGCTTGTGGATTGGCGGTTGCGATCCAGGTTGCCGCGGTCCTGGGCCGATGCGTCGCCCATGAAGAGGGCAAGCGCGCTGACAGCCACGGCAAATCGGAGGACAGAGACGAGGCGCACGGGCAGCTCCCAAGCTGGAAAAGCAATGTCGAGGGGGATGCCCCATCCTAGCCCGCGTGCCAAGGGGTTTACAGAGGAATTTGAGCCGCAAAATGGCGTTTGAGTTATCACGCATAGCACCCATTCGGACGTTCGCAGGGCTTTGCGCCTGCGCGGGGTTGCGGTACGCACCACGTGAACTCCTGACTTGAGACCTGACCGATGGCCGACCCAACGACGCCCGTGGCGCTTGCCGCTGATTTTCCTGCCGCCGACCACGCGCAGTGGCGTGGCCTGATCGACAAGGCGCTGAAAGGCGCTGACTTCGACCGCCGGCTGGTCGCGCGCACAGCCGATGGGATCCGCATCGAACCGCTGTTCACCAGCCGTCCAGCCGTTTCGAACGATATCGAACAGCCATCCAGCAGCGCCGACGGCCTTGCCTGGGACATCCGGCAGCTGCAGGCCGGGACAGACGCCGCAGCCGTCAATGCCGCCATCCTCGCAGACCTGGCCGGTGGTGCGTCCTCCATCACGCTGCAGTTTGCGGCCCCCGGGCAGACCGGCCTCGCGTCGGGGGCGGCCGAAATCGCGCGCGCGCTCGACGGCGTGCTGCTTGACGTGTGTCCCATTGCATTGCGCGCCGGCGAGAACACTGCGGCAGCCGCGGCAGGCCTGACCGCCTTGTGGGCAGCACGCGGCCTTGCGCCAGCCCAGCAGCGCGGCGCCTTTAACTATGACCCGCTCGGCACGCTGGCGGCGACTGGCGCGCTGGCCTACCCGCTTGACGCGACCATGCGTAACGCCGCAGCACTCGTGAAGCAGACGTTGCCGCTGCCAGGCGTTACGGCTCTCGCCGCCCATGGCCCTGTCTGGCACACCGCCGGTGCGAGTGAAGGACAAGAACTGGCAGCCGTGCTCGCCACTGTCGTCGCCTATCTGCGCGCCGCCGAAGCCGCTGGCGTCGCGCCCGTGCAGGCGCTGCCGAAAATTGCCGTCACGCTTGCCATCGATGCCGACCAACTGATGGGGCTTGCTAAGCTGCGCGCCGCGCGGCTGCTGTTCGCGCGCGTCGCCGAGGCCTGCGGTGCACCAGAGGCTGCTCAGGCCATGATACTCGCGGCGGAAACATCGACACCGATGATGACCCGGCGCGATCCATGGGTGAACATGTTGCGCACGACGATGGCCTGCGCCACGGCAGCCATGGGCGGCGCGCAGGCAATCACCGTGCTGCCCTACACTTGGGCGCTCGGCCAGTCCGACGCCTTTGCCCAACGCATGGCACGCAATACCTCCATCGTGCTGATGGAAGAAAGTGCGCTGGGCCGTGTCGCCGATCCCGCCGCCGGCAGTTTTGCAGTCGAAACGCTGACCGCCGACCTCGCTAAAATCGCCTGGGCACAGTTCCAGAAGATCGAAGCAGCCGGTGGTCTCGCGGCCATACTCTCCACTGGCGCATTGCAGGCAGAGATTGCGGCCACCGCCGCCGCCAAGGTCAAAGACATCGCCACCGGCAAGGTCGCGCTGACCGGCACCAGTGCGTTTCCGCGCCTCGGCGATGACGGCGTCAAGGTCGTGCCGTGGCCCACTTTACCTCCGGACGCGCCACCCAAAGGCCACCGCGCCGCGCCACTGGCTGCCTTCCGGCCATCGGCACCGTTCGAACGGCTCCGCGACGCCGCCGATGCGCACACAGCCAAAAGCGGCGCGCCGCCGCGCGTCTTCCTGGTCTGCCTCGGGCCGCTGGCGGCACATGCCGCCCGTGCCACCTGGACCAGCAATTTCCTTGCCGCCGGTGGCATCGAAAGCGTCCAGAGCCCACCGCTGCTGCAATCCCAAGACGCGGGCGAAGCATTCCGGGCCAGCGGTGCATCCGTCGTCTGTCTGTGCGGTGCCGACGAAAACTACGCTGAACTCGGCGAAGCCACCGCATCGTTGCTCAAGACCGTTGGCGCGCAGACCCTCTACGTGGCGGGTCGGCCCAAGGACCAGGACGTGGCCCTCAATGCGGCTGGCGTCGAGGGCTTCCTGTACGCAGGTTGCGACATGATCGCGACTTTGGCGGCAGTCCAGCAGGCGCTCGGGGTCGCAGGAGGCAACGCTTGATCGCGCCGCTACCGGCCGGCGTTACCCTGCACCGCCTCGTTGACCTCAAGGCGGCTGGGGTTGATCGCGTGCAGCTAGGCACTGGTCTCACGCGCATCTTTCGCGCCACTGCCGCGCGCTGGCCGGTGGATCCCACTGCTGCGGTGACCTTCCAAAACCTCTGGCTCGAACAGTATCTCGAACACGAACCTGATCTGGTGACGTTGGCGCTCGCTAAGCCGCGTCCATCGAGCGAGGCCGATGTTCTTGGCTATATCCTGGGCTGCCGGATTAATCCGGCACTATCGCCGCGCTTTGCTGCGTTGAGCTACTTCCAGGAGTTTGCGGCGCAGACGGCGATCTGGCCCGCGCACCTGCACATCAATCTGGATGCACGCGCACGCGGACAGGGCATCGGCGCGCATCTGGTCGATGCTCTGTGCCGGCGTCTCGGGGACGAAGGCGTCACTGGCCTCCACGCCGTTACGGGGCGTGATCAGCGCAACGTGAGCTTCTACACACGTCTCGGATTCATCGAACGTGCCCGCGCACCCCGCAGCACGACCGACGTGCTGTTCCTGGCGCGGACCCTTACAGCCAGCCGCTGAGTTCCCGGCGCACGACGGCCTCAATCACCTTGATGCCGAGCGGCGACGCGTTGAGCGCTGGGATATAGGAAAACGCGGTCCCGCCGTGCTCCATGAAGATCTCGCGGTTTTCCACGTCCAGTTCCTCCAGCGTTTCCAGGCAATCCGCCGAAAAGCCCGGCGCAACAAGCGCGATGCGCTTCATGCCACCCTTGGCGAGCGCTTCAACGGTCTTGTCGGTGTAGGGCTGGAGCCAGGGGTCGGCACCGAAGCGCGACTGGAAGGTGGTCAGCAGCCGCTCTTTTGGCCACCCGAGCGCGTCGCGCAGCAACCGCGATGTTTTCATGCAATGGCAGTGATAGGGATCTCCTTTCTCAAGATATTTCTGGGGCATGCCATGGTAGGTGGCGATCACCGCTTCCGGTTCCCACGGCAAGGTCGTCAAGTGCGCCTTGATCGAGTGTGCCAAGGCCTCGATGTAGGTGGGATCATCTGCGTAGGCGGGCGCGGTCCGCACCGCAGGCTGCCAGCGCAGTTTCATCAGCGCGCGAAACGCCTCATCGTTCGCCGTGCCCGTTGTTGCCGCCGCGTAGTGGGGATAGAGCGGCACCAGCAAGATCCGCTCACAGCCCTGCGCATGTAACGCCTGGATGCGGCTCTCGGTCGAGGGGTTGGCATACCGCATTGCCCAGTCGACAACGACGTTCTGGTGACCCGCCAGTGCCGCCGCCAGCCCAGTCGCCTGATCGCGCGTGATTGTTTTAAGCGGCCCCTCGTCGCGCGCCGTATTCCAGATGCTGGCGTAGTCCTTGCCCTTTTTGCCGGGCCGCACCGTCAGGATCACCAGGTTGAGGATCGGCCACCAGATCAGCCTTGGCACCTCGATCACGCGCCGGTCGGACAGGAACTGCTTGAGGTAGCGCCGCATCGGCCAGTAGCTGGTGCCGTCCGGTGTCCCCAAATTGAGCAACAGCACACCGACTTTGCCAAAGGCCACGCTTGGATGTTCGCTCGGCACATGCGCGTCCCGCGCCTCCGGAGCCGGTGCGGGGGTGGCAGTTGGACTGTCGATGGCACGGATCAAGTTCATAGGGCCACGCGGCTGGAGGCGGGAGTGTTGCGAAACGTGTTTACATTTAGACGGGATCATGTGCGACTGGAACAGGCTCCCGCCGGTGACAGATTGGCCAATGGCAGCGGACTTGATTCGGTGACGCCCCTTGTGCATTGGTGCCACAGTCATATGCTAAGCGCTTATAAACGGCCGTAAATTGGGTTCGTCGCGTCCGTCTTGGGTGGGCTTCACACGCCCGTCATTGGCAGGTAATATGCAATTTGCCGCACGCGTGCGACGTGCCCTGGAAGTTCCGAACGAATGCCCTTCTCTGGGAGGGTGCTAGGCATGGGGACAGACGCACGTGACTGGAGCCGCAACAGCAGAACATTATCCGGCGTTGGTGTTGAACGCCGACTTCCGCCCGCTGAGTTACTATCCTCTGTCGCTCTGGAGCTGGCAGGACACGGTCAAAGCCGTGTTCCTGGACCGTGTGAACATCGTCTCTGAATACGACCGGCAGGTCCGTAGTGTGAGCTTTGAGATGCGGCTGCCGAGCGTTGTGTCACTCAAAACCTATGTGAAACCAGCGCTCTACCCCGCATTTACCCGCTTCAACGTGTTCCTCCGCGACCGTTTCGTTTGCCAATACTGCGGTGCCAAGCATGAGCTGACCTTTGACCATCTCGTGCCGCGTGCGCGAGGCGGCGAGACACGCTGGGACAACGTTGTCGCGGCTTGTTCGCCCTGCAACCTGCACAAGGGGGCGAAATCGCTCGCGCAGTCCGGGTTACGGCTGGCCCAGCATCCCTATCGGCCAACCGTGTTCGAACTCCACCGCAACGGCCGGCTGTTTCCACCCAACCATTTGCACGAGAGTTGGATGGACTATCTCTATTGGGATACGGAACTGGAGCCATGAGGCAGTGCACATGAGGCCCGGCACAGGAGGCATGGCTCTGCTAGTCAAGGCGGTGCCACACCAAGGCTCGGCCAACAGCCGTATCAATCATCGTCCGCGCCACGGATGACCGATGCGTCGTGCCAAGTCTCAACTGTGCCAGTGTAGCAAAAACATAGCACATGAGGGTCACCCTTGAATAGCTGGGAGTTTACCTAGGCCCGATCTGCAACATGTGGCGAAAGAGGCACAAAAGGGCTTGTGGCGCGCGCCCTCGTGCATTTTCGCTTACAGTCCTGCCATGACCAGCGCGAGCCCACCGGCCGCCGCTAAAGCCAGCACGGCGATGATGTTCCAATGCCGCCACAGCAGCAGGAACGCGCTGATGGCAGCGAGGATCACGATCTTCAGATCGAGTGTCGCAACGTCAGGCACCCAGAGCTTGAGCGGTCCCAGCGTGGACGGCGTCACCTTGCCGAAGAATACATGCAGCGCGAACCAAACGGTGAGGTTCAAGATAACGCCGACAACGGCAGCGGTGATGCCAGAAAGCGCGCCCTTGATGCGCGGCTGACCATTGAGCCACTCGACGTAAGGAGCGCCGGTGAACACCCACAGGAAGCACGGCGCAAAGGTCGCCCACAGCGTGACGATGGCCCCCAGGAGTCCCATGACCACCGATGGCCCCAGCCCACTGTGCCGATAGCCAGCGAGAAAACCGACAAACTCTGTGACCAGAATAAGCGGGCCTGGCGTCGTCTCAGCCAGCCCGAGCCCATCCAGCATTTCGCCGGCCGTGATCCAACCGTAGTGGGTCGCCACGTCCTGGCCCATGTAGGCCAGCACCGCATAGGCCCCGCCAAAAGTCACCACTGCCAGCTTGGAAAAGAACCAGCCGATCTGCGCAAGCACGTGGTTTGGCCCGAACAGCCCGGCAATCGCGAGCAGTGGCAGCGTCCAGACAGCCAACCAGAATGCAGCTGTGCCGAGTGTCTGCCGCAGCGGAATAGCTGGAAGCGCAATCGCGCCAGCCGCTGGTTTTGCCCCTTCACGCACGGCGAGCAGATATCCAGCCAGCGCGGCGGCTGCCACAATTAGCGGATAGGGGGCACCAAGGAAGAAAATCGCGACGAACGAGAGCGCTGCCAGCACCCAGTGTTCTGGCCCCTTCAGCGCACGCTTGGAAATGCGGAGCAATGCTTCGACCACAACGATAAGCACGGCCGCTTTTATGCCGAGGAAGATGGCCTGCAGTGCCGGCACCTGTCCAAATAGCGCGTAGATCAGCGACAGTGCGAAGATCACCACCGCACCCGGCAGCACAAACAGCAAGCCCGCCGTCAACCCGCCGCGAATTCCGTGCATCCGCCAACCGATGTAGGTCGCCAGCTGCATGGCCTCCGGCCCGGGCAGCAGCATGCAGAAGTTCAGCGCGTTCAAAAAGCGCCCGTCGTCGATCCACTTGCGCTCCTCGACCAGCATCTTGTGCATCAGTGCAATTTGCCCCGTCGGCCCGCCAAACGAGAGCAGGCCGATTTTCAGCCAAACCGCAAAAGCTTCGGCATAGGTGGGGTGTGGAACAATGGCATCTGCTACGGTTTGGGATGTGGTTTGCATGCGGAGCGTTCCCAGGATGGCACTTGGCGGCGGGCACCCGCAAATGCAAGCGCACCGCCGTTAAGGCAAGTTGAGCGTTGTTGTGAGGCAAAACGACATCAACTCTTCGCCGTCGCGGGCCAATTGTGCGTCTCGTCGGTGGCGTCGCGGCACCAGCGGTAAAAGGCGTCGTAGAGCAGCATCATGGCATCAAGCTGCGCGAGGTCGTCCTTGAACATGCGCGACGCCCCGAGCGACGCCGCCACCAGCCCTGCCGCTTCCGGCGCAAGATCGGGCCGTGCCGTATCAGCCCCGCGCACGATGCGCGCGAGATGCAACAGAGGTGTCGATGATAAGCCGAACTCGGTGATCATCGTGTCGAACGTACACGTCTCGCCGCGATGGCTCCAATAGACGTTATCGATGTCGAAGGGCGTCGCATTGAAACGATCAGCCACAGCTGGCACCTCGGCGGGTGCCACGAACAGGAACACCGCGCTCGGATCTATAAAGCGGCGGATCAGCCATGGGCAGGCAATGCGGTCCACTTTCGGCCGCGCCCGCGTCACCCATACTGTGCGGCCCTGCGGATCGCGCGGCGGTAACTTGGCGGCGGGAACCATGATCTGCTTGGCCGCGGCCCAGGCCATGACTCCGCCTTCGAGCGATTGAGCCTCGATCCCCTCATGGCGCAGCCAAGCAGCGACACCCTGACTGAGCTTCAAGCCCTTCTGGCAGGCCACGACAACGGACTTGCCACGATAACTCTGTGCCCACTCGGACACCTTGCGGAAGTCCCGGCGGTGCGATCCAGGAATGAGACGCGGATCTGCGTTGAAATCGTCATCGATGCAGACATCAACAACGACGGGTGCTCCCGGCACGCCAATGAGACGGGCCAGTTGCGGAACAGTGATTTCGGTTGGAGACGGCATGTTGCGTCCTCTCTCGATGGCCTGGGCCATGGTCTGGAGTGTGGGACGCGATGTTTGGGCCGGAGCCTCACGGGGCAATCGCTGCGACCCCATCCACACGTGAGACCATGGCAGGCTGGTGTTGTCAAACGGCGTCGCATTACTTCGAATGCACATCAGTCATCCACAGCCAGACCCTTGCAGGACTCGGCTGATGGGGCTACTGACCCCACTTTAATGACCATCGTTGACCCAACCGCGACATTCGCGCGCCGCCATCTGCTGACCTGCGAGGGGCTGAAGGCAGGCGAGATCACGGCACTGCTCGATCTGGCCGACAAGGCCGCCGATCAGAACCGCCAAGTTCACAAAAAACGCGACGTCCTGCGCGGGCGTACGCTTATCAACCTGTTTTTCGAGGCCTCCACGCGCACGCAAAGTTCGTTTGAGCTGGCGGGCAAGCGGCTCGGTGCTGACGTCATGAATATGAACGTCGCCACGTCGTCGGTCTCGAAGGGCGAAACACTCGTCGATACGGCGGTGACTTTGAACGCCATGCGGCCAGACATCTTGGTGGTCCGTCACCATGCGGCGGGCGCTGTGGAGCTGCTGGCCCAGAAGGTCGACTGCCACGTCATCAACGCAGGCGACGGTGCGCATCAACACCCCACCCAGGCTTTGCTGGATGCCCTGACTATTCGCCGCAACAAAGGCCGCATCGAGGGGCTCACCGTCGCCATCTGCGGCGACGTGCTCCACAGCCGTGTGGCCCGCTCCAACATTGACGTACTCAACACGATGGGCGCGCGCGTTCGTATCATCGCGCCGTCAACGTTACTCCCAGCAAACGCTGACCGGCTTGGTGCCGAAGTCTTCACTGACATGAATAAGGGGCTGGAGGACTGCGACATCGTCATGATGTTGCGGTTGCAGCGCGAGCGCATGTCTGGATCGTTCGTGCCATCCACGCGCGAGTACTATCACTTCTTCGGCCTCGATCATGAAAAGCTGGCACGTGCGAAACCAGACGCACTGATCATGCATCCTGGCCCCATGAACCGTGGTGTCGAGATCGCCTCAACGATCGCGGATCACGCGCGCAGTGTCATCCGTGATCAGGTCGAGATGGGCGTGGCTGTCCGCATGGCGGTGCTTGAAGCGCTGGCGCGGCAGTTG
>JANNEU010000330.1:0-4529 GCA_031379035.1 Hyphomicrobiaceae bacterium
AGCTCTTTGTTTTGTCGTGCTTCTTATCGGGAAAACCGCTCACACCCACGGATCAAGTCCGAGGGCATGCTTTTCCCGGAAGCACTCTAGCCGGGCATCAAAAAACCCTGCGTATCCTACGCAGGGTTGGCTTGGTTCAGAGAGACGTGATGCGTGCAGCAATCAGAAGGTTACTTTGAATGCGCCGACAACTGTTGAAGCGCACTGGAATACCTGGCCACGACAATAGGCCGAACCACCGCTGTTCTTTGACAAATTCGAGTCCCAGTACCGTATATCGAATGCATACTTTTCGAGGAAACCGAGATTGATGCCGGCGTTCCAGTACGTGTAACTGGTGCTCGCATTGCCGAAGTTGGCGAGGTAGCTGACGGTGCTGTTGCCTTTTTGATAACCGACCAGACCGCTGATTGTTGGCGTGATGCCGTTAATTTCAGAGAAGGCATGGGCAAGGCTGCCTTCGAGAGTGGTGACGGAACCGGATGCGGCTTGATAGGTGGGTGAGTAGTAGCCGGTGGCGGAAAGCGTTCCGCCCTTCCAGATATCGCCGCTGGCGCCAAGCTTACCCTCTACATAGTTCAGGTTTTCGAAGCTGCGGTTGGCGCCCGAAACCTGACCTGGATAGGTATACACGATTGCGCCAATGTCAAAAGTAACTGGGCCGACAACGGGTTTGTAACCGGCGTACAGATCAACTTCAGCCAGCGCGATATTTGAGTTATCAAGTACGTCGCGACCGAAATGAACCGAGGATCCGAAGGCCCCCGCGTAGAATTGACCGTAGGTCAGATCAACGCCGCCAGAAACTGCCCCGCGACGTGCTGTCTGGGAGTATCCGCGGAATACATAGTCGGATGCGACGCCGACATTGAACGTGTATTTGAATTCAGGTGCCGATGGTGCGTTTGATTGGGCTTGCGCAATGGAAGACGATCCAAGGCCGAGCATTATCGTCGTCGTTGCCAAATAGCTTAGTTTTCCGAATTTCAATTTCATCTGAGGCCCCGCGCGTCGTATCAAATCGTTTTAGTAATATAGTCGGCGGCGTTCTTGCGGCGCAACAAGGTGTGAGGATCTTCGCGGATTTAATCAACTGCTGTGGCTAATATACAATTGGCAAGAGAATTGTTTAAAAATAGTGCAACGTGCTCATTATTTAAGCCGATAAGCGCTGGGGCGTTCGCGGATGAGGCCTTCCTGGGCGACGGAGGCGACGAGAAGACCGTCGCGGGTGAAGACGGAGCCACGGCAAAAGCCACGGGCGGCTTGGGACGACGGGCTTTCCTGGACGTAGAGCAGCCATTCGTCAGCGCGGAACGGGCGATGCAGCCAGAGGGCGTGGTCGAGGCTGGCCATCTGCATGTCGTGGTCCATCATCAGCTTGCCGTGGGCGATGAGGGCCGTATCGAGTAAGGTGAAGTCGGAGGCGTAGGCGAGCACGCATTGATGGAGTGGCAGGTCGTCTGGCAGTTTGCCGGTCGCGCGCATCCAGAAGGACTGTTCGGGGGCATGCTTGCCGCGATCCAGATAGCGGGAAATGTCGACCGGGCGCATTTCGATGGGACGTTCGCGCTGCCAGTATTTGCGAATGTCTTCAGGGATGTCGCCGGCGAAGCCGTCGACGAGCTGTTTTTCGTTGGGCAAATCCTCGGGCGGCGGGACCTTGGGCATGGTGGATTGATGATCGAGGCCGGGCTCTAGCTTCTGGAGCGAGACGCTCATGGCGAACATGGTCTTGCCGTGCTGGATGCCCTTCACGCGGCGGGTGGTGAAGGAGCCGCCGTCGCGGGTGCGTTCGACGTCGTAAATGATGGGGACGGTGGGGTCGCCGGGGAGCAGGAAGTAGGCGTGCAGCGAGTGCGCAACGCGTTCAGGCGGCACGGTGCGGACTGCGGCGACGAGCGCCTGGCCGAGCACCTGGCCGCCGAAGACGCGTTGCCAGCCGTCTTTCGGCGAGACGCCGCGAAAGAGGTTCTGTTCCAGCTGCTCGAGATCGAGGATGGAGAGCAGGGATTGGATGGCGGTGGGCGTGGCGGCGGATTTTTTTGGCATAAGGGGCCGTCGGGTCAAGTGAGCTGTGGGACTAAATCTCAGCGTAGATTTCGATCAAGTTGCCTTCCGGGTCGCGAAAGAAGAGGGTGCGGTGCCGCCAACTCGGTAGATCCTTTGGCGGGCTGAGAATTTCAATACCCTGGGCGACCAGCTGTTGGTGGCACGTATCAACTGCGGATGGCGGTACGCGGAAGGCAAGCTGCACTGAGGCTGAGCCGGCGACGGTGGGGCCGTCGTGCCACGTTGCGAACGGGCCGCGCGGCCGCAAGGTGAGCAGGCCTGAACCGATCCGGAAACTGACCCATTCGGTCCGATCCATTTCCAGCGGAAATTGCATGACGTTGAGATAAAAGTTCCGCGTCTCCGCGATGCGTTCGCAGAGCAGGATGACGTAGTCGAGATTGCTGATCGAGCCGAGGGCCATGGAGGTTTCGGGAGGGGTTCGGGGTGGTGCGTGTGCGCAGTCGCGCCTGTGACGTTGGGTAACGCTGCTGAAAAGCAGCTTGTCCAACCTGCGATTCCGAGCCCGGTGCGGCGGTGCTCGGCATTCTTATGTGCGCGCTGGAACGGGGATCGGGCGAGTTTTCGAGGTGGTGTCGGAGGTGGGGCGTTGGGTGGCGGGTGATGGTGTCACGATTTCCTCGTACTCACTGTCGGCGGGGACGGTGCGGAGCGTGGTTTCGATGTCGGTAATGTCGTCGATGACTTTAACGGGCTTTGCTAAAGGGCGCGGCGCGCCGAGCGCGACAAGGCGTTCGGTGCGCTCGGCCATAAGCAGCGGGTCGGTGGCCGTCATTTCCGAGACCGGCACACGCCACTGGAACGCGTCGAGCTGGCCGGTGACGGGAGAGACGGGTGCCCAGGTGTCAGAGACGACGCCATCAGCGGTCCAAGCGGGATCGCGCGGGGCGTGGACGGCGCGAGCGAACCACTCGCGGACGCGGCCGCTGTCACCCTGATCGCCGCCTTCGATACGGGCCATGAGGGTGGCGATGCGCTGGGTGAGGCGGGATGGATCGAGGAAGGGCTGAAGCGCGTCGCGGGCGGTTTTCCAGTCGCGGGAGTCGATGGCGGCGGTGGCGAGGGCGATAGCGCCTTCACCGGCGTTGGGGTCGAGTTTGGCGAGCTGGCGGACGCGTTCGATGCGGTCGGACGGGCTGTCGCCGACGCGGGCGAAGGCGTAGGCGGTGGCGAGATCCGGGTGGGGGCTGAGCTTCCAAGTGCGCTGGATGACTTTGGCGGCTTGGGCGGTCTGGCCCTTGCCGGCAAGGACGCGGCCGGCGACGGCGGCGGCGGGGACCAGATCTGGCGCAAGCTTGTGAGCGTCGAGCGCGAAGGCGAGGGCTTCGTCGGCGCTGTCGTGTTCTAGGTTCTGCGCTTTGCCGGCGAGCAGGACAGCGCGGCGGCGGTCGGCAATCTTGCGGTCAATGTGGTTGTGGCGGCGGCCGGTGGCCAGGGTTTCGAGCGCCGCGTCCCAATCCTGGGCGCGGCACTGAAGATCGAACAGGGCGTCGATGGGCCAGCCGAGGGCGGGGTTAGATTTCAGCGCACGTTCGGCGAACTGGCGGGCGGGCTCGGCCTCGCCTTCGCGCTGCGCTTCGAGGAAGAGGCCACGGAGGCCGAGCTGCTCGGTGTCGGGGCTGGCGAGCATGGCCTCGAAGATGCGGCGGGAAGTGGCGGTGTCGCCTTGCAGCTGTGCTGTCTGGGCGCGGAGCAGGTGGGTCAGCGGTTCGTTGGGGAGTGATTTGCGGGCTTGCATGGCGGCGCGGGTGGCGAGGCCGCGGTCGCCGGAGCCGATGGCGATCATGCCTTCGGAAATGGCGTCGAGGCCACGGCGTTCACGGCGGCGGGTGATGAGCTGGCCAACGGTGGCGGGACTTTTCCAGAGGCTTCGGGTGAGGTTCCAGAGGAAGACGCCGAGGGCAATAGCGAGGACGAGCAACACCAGCGCTTGAAAGACGGAGGTTTCGATCTGGTAGCCCTGCCAATCGATGGACAGGACGCCGGGACGATCAGCAAGCCAATGGAGGCCAGCTGCGGCGGCAGCGCAAGAAAAGAGAAAAGCAACGAGACGCAGCATCAGTTGGCGCCTTTCTTGATGTCGGCAGCGCCGGCAAGGGCGTTCTTGAGGGTCTGCTCGAGATCGGCGAGCGCGGTTTCGATGGTGAAGCGGGCCTTGATCTTGTCGAGCCAATTGGCGGCAGTGGCGCGCGGTTTGTCGGGTAGCTTTTTGCCTTCGTCGAGCGGCTCGGCCAGACGGCCATCTTTCAGGTGGGCTTCCATGCGGCCGTTGACGGCTTCAGTGCTGGTTTCGTCAGCGCCGTGGACGACCTTGCGAACGCGAACGACGGACTTGGCACCGGCCAGCATGCGGTCGAGGACGCTGCCGTCGGCGGGCTGCGCTTCGGCATCGAGCATGGTGTAGGCGAGCGAACGGAACTCGGTGGTGAGGACGGTGAGGCTTGGCACGCCCGTGG
>JANNEU010000380.1:0-10395 GCA_031379035.1 Hyphomicrobiaceae bacterium
GGCGCGAGCATGGGTGTGAGAACGGTCCGCTGTCCCTGAAACACGCGTGCCATGTAGAGACCGAGCGGCCATGCCGTCACGACGACCGCGCCGAGCACAAGCGCGATCTGCAACCAACCTACGACTGTCATTTGAAGCCTCCCGGCTCAGAACCGCTCAGAACTGTTTAAAAGCGCTCAGGGCGGATGAGTGTGTAGATGAGGTAACCGCCAAGACCGATGGCGACGGCAAGCGCGATGAGGGGGTCACTCATGGTGCAACCCTCACAACTTCGCGCAGAGCGCGGCATACCCGGCCATCACTGCGAAGCCACCGAGGCCTAGGGCGAGAAAGACGAGATCGAGCATGACGGAGCGCTCCTGTGCTGAGACAGGAAGGCTTTGCGCCCCTTCAACATCAAATCTCGATGTGGAACTACGAGGCTGGATGTAAAGACGTTATAAAGATGCGACCCGCTCCGGAGGCGCACTGTACGCTCTCAATTCTCGACTAAGCGGTCACGGCATCGTCCGATCTTGGTTCGCTCCTCGCGGGCCCGGTCCTCGCGCAGCTAGATCCACCACTTCGACATCAGCGAGCGGCAGATGCCGTTGCGCTCGCAGTATTCCCGTTGGTTGAACGGGCTGCGCATCCAAAGCGCCACATGACATGACCAGAAAGCCCTAACGTCGGGATCGTTGCGGCGCTTCAGTTTCATCGCGGGGCCTCCGTATTGGATCACCCCGCAAGGATCGGCATGTTCGTCGCGCGAAACAAGTGTGCGGCCTGGCCACGCTCACTCATGATCCGCCTTGCCGTCATTCATCACGCTGCCAATGGATACGTCACTTGGTACCCTGCACCTGAGCGGTTCCGTGTCAATCGGCGCCAGGATCTGCTTGCCGCCACGACGAAAGAGCTCGAAAAAATAAGGGCCGCGGTCATGGCCGGTCGCCTCGAAGGTCGCGACAAGATCGGCGTGCGCGTCGGCAAAGTCATCGCCAAATTCAAGGTCGCAAAACACTTCGATCTCGATATCAAAGACGGCGCCTTCGACTTCTCGGTGAATGGCGAGCGTGTCGCTGCCGAGGCTGCATTGGACGGCCTCTACGTCATCCGCACCAGCGTTTCAGCCGAGGCGATGAGCGCCGAAGCGGCTGTGCTGAACTACAAGAAACTCGCCGAGGCGGAGCGCGCCTTCCGCAGACTGAAGGGCATGGACCTGCACGTGCGACCGATCCGCCATCGCCTTGAGGGCCGCGTAAAAGCGCACATCTTCCTCAGCATGCTCGCCTACTATGTACAGTGGCACATGATCCAGGCGTGGGCGCCGCTGACGTTCAACGACGAAGCGGATGTCGATGCTGGCCGCGAGCGCCATCCGGTTGCACCGGCGAAGCGTTCGAAGGCGGCTCTCGACAAAGTGCACACGCGCACGCTGCCCGACGGCTCGCGCCCGATGAGCTTCAGTCGACTGCTGGCGCACCTCGGAACCATCGCGCGCAACACCCTGCGGCCGAAGAGTGCCAAGCCCGGCGAGGCGACGTTCACGCTGACGACGCGCCCAACGCCAAAGCAGCAGCAAGCCCTCGACCTCATCGCGACAATCGCTGTGTAGTCAGAAACGCGCGCAAAGCTTCGATCTCAACTGATTGAAGAAACGGGATATTGTTCATTGTTGGCTGGGGAACTTCGGGCTAATGATTCGAGACTGTGCTGCGGCCTTCGACAAAGGACAAAGGAGAGTGCCACGACCCGCACCGACACCACACCCACCTTCCCGTCCAACCAGGATGCGCTACTTTCCCACGAGACGAGCCGGTCCATCGCGGCCCACCATGCCGGCATGGGCACACTCAAGGTGCGCTGCAACGCCGGTGGAGGTGCCCCGGTGACTCTACCCGAAGCGGCGGCCAAGCCGCAACTCCGGGCGCGCGACTATAGCCCGAGATAGGCTTTACGCACGCGCTCATCGCCGAGCAGGTCCGACGCTTTTCCCTGCAGCGCAATCATGCCAGTTTCGAGCACATACGCGCGTGCCGCGAGCGTCAGCGATTCCGCCACGTTCTGTTCGACCAGCAGGACACTCAGGCCCTGGTTTGCCAGCGCATGGATGGTCTCGAACATCAACTCGACCATGACTGGGGCAAGACCGAGCGAGGGCTCATCCAACATGATCAGCTCCGGGTCGGCCATCAGCGCACGACCGATGGCGACCATCTGCTGTTCGCCGCCCGACAAGGTGCCGGCGAGTTGCGCGCGTCGCTCCTTCAGTTTCGGAAAGATATCGAGCACACGCGCGTAAGTTTCGTTTGCGCGTGGCCGCGCACGTCGCAGGGCCGCGCCGAGGCGCAGATTGTCCTCGACGCTCAAGCTGCCGAACAGTTGCCGGCCCTCGGGCACCTGTGCGAGGCCGAGTTCGCAGATGCGATTGCTCGATATGCCGGTGATGTCGACGCCCTTGAAGCGGATCGTGCCACCCGTTGGCGGCACCATGCCGGCGATGGTGCGGATCAACGTCGTCTTACCCGCACCGTTGCTGCCGACGACGGCAACGGTCTCACCTGTGCCGACCGCAATCGTCACCCCTTCAAGAACACGCGCCCCATCGTAGCCGGCGCTTAGGTCCGTAACCTCCAGCAACGCACTCATGCCGGCCTCGCTTTGCGCCCGAGGTAACTTTCGAGCACGCGCGGGTCCGTGACGACGTGCGCGGGCGTGCCATCGGCGATCTTGGCACCATGATGCAGGACGACGACGCGCTGCGCGAGGCTCATCACGATACGCATGACGTGCTCGATTAGAAGGATCGTCATGCCGTCGCGGTTCAAACTGCGCAGGACGTCCGCGATGCGATCGCCTTCCGTGGGGCGCAGGCCAGCCATGACTTCGTCGAGCATGAGCAGACGCGGTCGCGTCGACAACGCCTTGGCGAGTTCCAGCATCTTGCGATCCGGCAGGGTCAGAGACGACGCCATTTGATCCGCCTTTGCATCAAGGCCGACGCGGGCGAGCAGGGCGTGCGCGACTTGGCGGGCCGCGGCAACACTAGCCGTGCGCATCAAGGCACCGACGACGACGTTGTCCAGCACGCTCATGCCGGTGAGCGGCCGCACGATCTGGAAGGTGCGCGCGATGCCGAGGCGGCAGAGATCCTCGGGTTGTTGGCCGGTGATGTCGCGGCCTTCGAACAGGACGTGGCCCGCACTCGGCGCCATCGCCCCGGCAACCATGTTGAAGCAGGTCGTCTTGCCCGCGCCGTTGGGTCCGATCAAAGCCGTGATCGAGCCCTGCGCGACATCGAAGCTGACTTCGTCGACGGCAACGAGGCCGGCGAAGCGCTTGGTCAGTCCCTTAACCTCAAGACTGATCACGGTCGGCCTCGCCGCTCTTTGCAAGGCCGAGCCGTTTCGCAATGCCCGGCCAGCAGCCCTGCGGCGCGAACACGACGATGACCAGCAGCAGCACGCCGTAGATAAGCAGGTTCAGACCATTGATGCCGCTCGCTTGCGAGATATCGCGCGACAGTTCGTTGAGCGGGACGATGATGAAGGCACCGAGGATCGGCCCGAACAGCGTGCCGAGACCGCCAACGATCGGCGCCACGATGAAGTCGATGCTGACGCGCATGCCGAGCACGCTATCGGGAAACAGGCTGCCGTTGACGAGCGCGAACCAGCCGCCGGCAACGCCGGTGATACCCGCACTGACGGCGACGACAAGTAGTTTCATGCGCAGGGCCTGGACGCCGAGCGCGCGTGCGGCGTCCTCGTCCTCCCGGATGGCGCGCCAGAAGTAGCCGACGCGGCTGTTGACCAGCAGCATTGACAACAGCCATGCCGCAATCATGGTGACCAGCAGGGCGTAGTAAAAGAACCTAGCGCCGCCGCGCAGGCTGACGAGCGGCCGGTTCGCAGGCGTCAGGGCTGCGAAAAAATAGCCGGCGGTCTTGCCGACGTAATCCCAGTGCTCGAACAGAATGCGCGCGAATTCGGCGAACGCGATGGTCAGCAGCGCGAAGTAGACGCCGCGTACGGAAAAGCGAAATCCGAGTGCGCCGATGGCGACGCCGATCAGCCCTGGCACAATGAAGGCTGGCAGCATTCCGAGCCACGGGCTGATGCCGAACCGCTCTGACAGGAACGCAACGATGTAGGCACCGATGCCAAAGTACAGCGCATGGCCGAGCGAGAGTTGTCCCGCAAAGCCCATCATCAGGTTCCACGCGATGCCGACGATGGCATGTAGGAAGATCAGCCCGAGCACGGACAGGTGAAAGTCGGTTGCCACCAGCGGCAAGGCGAGCAGAACCAGCGTCAGAAGGCCTGCGGCAATGATTTGGCGGCGGCGGAGGGCGGCGTCGGTCATGCGCGACCCTCGCGGCGTCCGAGCAGACCTTCAGGCCGCAGCAGCAGCACCAGGATCAACAGACCATAGCTGAAAAGGCTTTTCGCCGACGGTGTGATCAGCAATGCTGCCACTGCCTCCGACATGCCGATGACGAGGCCGCCCAACAGCGCGCCGGGCAGACTTGCCAGCCCGCCAACGATGACGATGATGAAAGCTGTCAGAGTGAACTCGCCGGCGAGGTAGGGGTTGGTATCGTAGAGCGGTGCGATCATGGCGCCGGCTGCCCCCGCGCAGGCAGCGCCAAGCCCGGCTGTGACGGCGAACACATGGTCAATGCGGATGCCGATGGCGCGCCCGCCGACCAGATTGTCGGCCGCCGCATGCAGCGACTTGCCCATGATGCTGTAACGCAGCCACGCCCACAGAGCTGCCACTACCGCGAGCGACGTGAGCGCCGCGTGCAGCCTGACCGCGTCGAGGCGCAAAGGGCCGACGCGATACACGGCGAAACTTGCAGCACTTTGAATGCCACGCGGGTCGGGACCGAAAGTTACAGCGTGTAGGCCGGTGATGATCATAGCCACTGAGATGTAGAGGGCGAACTGGATGTGTTGCGGCCGGTCGACGAAAGCGTTTCCGATCACGCGTTGAAAGCCATAACCCAGCGCAAACATGCCGAGCATGGCGATCGGCAAGGTCGCGATAGGCGACAGCCCCAGAAATTTCCAAAGCACGTAGCCGGTATACATACCGATGACGACCAACTCGCCATGGGCGAAATTGACCACCTTCATGACGCCGAAGACGACGTTCAAGCCGGTCGCGATCAGCGCGTAGATGGCACCGATCATCAGGCCGTTGATGATGACGTTGGCGTAAAGGTCGAACATGAAGGAGCTATGTTGCTGGGGTGCCATGGCCGGCAGCATGTAGGTTGGGTCAAGCGTTTCAGCGCGACCCAACTGCTGAATACCGGCCGTTGCGCGATGATGTTGGGGCGCGTCAGTGCTTGACCCAACCTACACGGCTCATTTTTATCCGCGCGCCGCCCACTTGGTCATCGGCAACTTGACTTTGCCTTGCGCGATCGCACTTGGCCCGACGACGATGGGCTCCTGGCCCTGGTTCTGTAGCAACGGCACGCCGATGTTGACGTTCTGGCCCTTAGCATCGAACGTGATCGGGCCGCCGTACATCGGATGATCCGTGATGTTAGCCGTCTTCAATGCGGCATGCAGGTCGGCCGGTTTGGTCGAGCCGGCGCGCTTGAACGCGTCGGCAACGATCTGCAGGCTTTCCCAGCCAAAGCCCGAATTGAGTTCGAAGCGCTGGCCGGCAAACTCTTTGTTCCACGCCTCCAGCACGCGCTTGGTGATCGGCTTCGACGGATCATACCAGGGCACGGACGTCAGATAGTCGTCGGCGAATTTGCCAAGTGCATCGGTGAATGCCTTCTCGTAAGGGCCTGGCGAACTCGGCCCGTAGATGGCCATCGGATTGTAATCCTGCTTGATCATCTCGCGCACGATCAGGATGGCGTCGTTGACGCGCGTGATGGGGCAGACGAGATCGGCACCTGTTGCCTTCGCTTTGGCCACTTCGACCGAGAGGTCACGCGCGCGCAGATCGTAACTGATGACGTCGAGGATCTTGATGTCGACATTGAGCTTTTCCCACACAGCCTTCACCGCTCCGCCTGTCGCGACGCCGAAGGTGTCGTTGACATGCATGACAACGGCAGTTTTAGGCGCGAAGCCAGCAGTTTGTGGTAAGTCCTTGAACAGTTCGATGCCCTTGGTGACGATCGTGTTCGATGCCGGGAAGTTGCGGAACAGCTGAGTAAAGCCCTGCTCCGTGATCTGCGGCGCGGAACCGACGTTGACCACCAGCGGCACCTTGGCGGCTTCGCAGGCCTGGGCGGCGGAGATTGTTGCACCGCTATCCCAGGCACCAACGATCACACTCGCGCCGTCACGGATCAGCTTCTCGGCGGCGATACGACCGTTTTCGGGTTTCGATTCCGTGTCCACGAATGTGACATCGAGCTTGGTGCCGTCCGCCTCGAACATTTTCACCGCGAGCTCCGTGCCGCGCCGTGTAGCGATGCCGGGGAATGAGATGACGCCCGACAGCGGCAGGATGACGCCAACTTTCAGGGCTGCCGTCTGCGCGCGCAGTACAGCCGGAAAGCCGAACGCCGAGGCAGCGGCCGTTGCCCCGGATGCCGCCAGAAGTCTGCGGCGCGAAAGTTTCTTGGTCGATGTCATGTATGGTCCTCCCAAACCCTCAGATGTACTGCGTCGTCATTCGTCCGCGACGCTCAGCCCAACCCTATATCGTTTCCCGCCCGACGCTATTCTTTTGATCGAGCGCCGCCAGCACGCGTTCAGGCGTGATCGGTAGCTCTGTGATGCGCACGCCGACGGCGTCTTCTATGGCGTTGGCGATGGCGCTGGCGATCGGCAGGATTGTGGCTTCGCCGCCGCCCTTGGCACCGAACGGGCCGGGGCCGTGACCCTGCTCCTGTGTGATGGTGACGAAGTCGGGCGGAACATCCTCGGCGAGCGGCACGCGATACATCAACGGGTCAATGTTCAAGAGTTCGCCAGCATCGTTGTAGATCATGCGCTCGAACATGGCCTGAGCGAACCCCATGATCGCCGCGCCGTCCTCCTGGCCCTTGACCACCAGCGGATTGATCGAGCGCCCGCTATCGCCGCTGGCGACGAGTTTCAAGACTTTCACCTGCCCCGTTTCGGTATCAATTTCGACTTCGGCAGCACCCCAACCCATTTCCCAGAACACGCACGGGCTTTCGAGTGGCGCGTTATGATCGACGGCCGGCATATAGAAGCCGTCAGCGGTGAACTCGAAGCCAGGGCCGCCATAAAAGCCCATGACCATCGGCCCGAGCGGGCGGCGTTGTGCATTCGGACCTGTACCCTGCACGACGACGCCGTTGTCGAGATCGAGTTCGCCGGCATCACACTTCAATTGGCTGGCGGCGAATTCGAGCACCAACTGCTTCACTTTCGTCGCAGCTTCGGCGACAGCGCGACCGCTGACCGCGACGCCCGAGCTGGCGTTGGTGCCCTCGCAGAACGGTGAATGATCGGTGTTGATCGTGGGCGCAGTGACACGCGCGAGCGGCAGATTGAGGATCTCGGCCACCACCTGCGTCATGGCCGAGCGGAGGCCCTGGCCCATTTCGACGCCGGAGAAATTCAGGATCGCATCGCCGTTGGTCAGCACCCGCACACGCGCCTGTGATGCCTTCTTGATGCCGCCACCATCCTTGAAGCCGATGGCAATTCCCTTGCCACGCTTCGGTTTGCGCGGCTCGCGATAGCCGATGTGCTCGCAGACGATGTCGAGACCGACTTTGAGATCGCTGTCCATGCCGGATTCGCCCGGCACGAAAGCTTCACCGAGCGCGACGATATTCTTGATGCGAATGTCGTACGGATCGAGCCCCAATCGCCGCGCGATCATGTCGATTTGGCTCTCGCTCGCCCAACTCGCTTGCGTTCCGCCGAACCCACGGAAAGGCCCTGCCGGTGCCGTGTTGGTCATGACGGCTAAGCATTTTGTATCGATGTGCTTCCAGCGATATGGGCCTGGTACCCGATAGCCCGCCTTCTCGGCCACCAGCGGCGACGCATCTGAATACGCCCCGCCATCGAGCCAGATCTCGCTCTGGCGCGCGACGAACGTGCCATCGGCCATGACTGCGGTTTTCAGTTTCAGTACGGCTGCGTGTTGCGTGTTGGTCAGCGCGCACTCTTCCATGGTCAGACAGAAGCGCACCGGCCGCCGTGCTAGCATCGACAGCATGACGGCGACCGGCTCGGTCTTGCAGATGTTCTTGGAGCCGAAGCCGGCGCCGAATGATGCACGTGTACCGTGACGCTGCTCTCCGACACCCTGAAAATGCGCGCCAATTCCTTGCGCAGCGGGAATGGATTCTGGTTCGACGCCCACACCTCGATGCGATCGGCACGCGCGTCGGCGACGGTGACGAACGGTTCCAGATGGAAGTGATGCATGCGTGAGAAGCGGAAGGTGTCTTCGAAAACGTGGTCGGCCGCGGCAAAGACTGCTGGATCACCGGTCGTGTAATTGAACTGATAACAGACGTTCCTGCGCGGCCGCATTTCGCCACTGGCGCCACGGCCGTACGCGGGCTGGATCGCCAACGGCGCGACGGGGAACAGCTCGGTCGCGGTGTCGGCGAGGGCGGCCTCGACACTCGCAACGACGGGTAGATCGGCATAGTCGACCTCGACCAGTGCCAATGCCGCCGCTGCTTCTGCTTCTGTGTCGGCGGCTATGGCGCAGATGATGTCGCCGATATAGCGCACGCGGTCGACAGCGACGATTGGCTGGTCTTTGATGAAGTAGCCGTACACCGGCATGAAGTGCGCTGGGATGTCGGCATGTGTTAGCACAGCGCGGACGCCTAGTGCGAGCCGCGCCTTCGACACGTCGAGCCGCGTGATCATTGCATGCGCACGTGACGAACGCAGCACCTTCGCGTGCAACATGCCCACACGGTCGATATCGACTGCGTAGATAGCGCGCCCACTGACTTTCTCGACCGCGTCCTTGCGCGCCACGTTCGCGCCGACGATTTTCAGCGGGCTGCTCATGCCAATACCCGCAAACGCTGTGCCGCATTCTCGACTGCGGCGACGATCTGCGCATACCCCGTGCAGCGACAGACGTTCGAACTCAGCCAGTCAACGATCTCGGCGCGGTCCGGCGCCGGGTTGTGTGCGAGTAACGCCTTGGTCAACAGGATCATGCCGGCTGTGCAGTAGCCGCATTGGAACGCGGCGCTGTCGATGAAGGCCTGCTGCACCGGGTCCAACGCGCTATTCGCGCCGAGGCCTTCAATCGTTGTCACTGCGGCGCCGTCGATCTGGAATGTAAAGACGGAACATGACGCGACCGGCTTGCCGTCGATAAGCACGGTGCACGCGCCACAGACACCACGGGAGCAGCCGATCTTGGCGCCCTTCAGATCACAGTGGTCGCGTAGATGGTCGACCAGCATACTGTGTGGCGCCACGGTCTCCGTGCGGATACGTCCGTTCAGGTCGTATTCAATGGCGATGTCCGTCATGCCGCCTCCAGCCGCTGCAATTGCCGCGTCAAGAGCGTTGCGCGCACGCGATTGAGATAGGCGTCGCTGGTGACGGGATCGGCGAAGCGGAGGTGCGTGAGGTCCGTAGCGGATTCGACCTGCGGCAGAGCGTGCTCCGTCGCCGTCACGACCGTGATGCTTCCTGTTGCATCGGTCGCGACGGCTTGCGTCACGATCGGGCGCAGTGAGCGATCATAGTCGAAGCGCAGACCTGGGCGAAGGGGTATGATAATCGAGGTGAGCAGCGCGTTACGCGGGATCGCGGCACCCGCGACAAACTTAGCAACCGGAATCTCTGTCTCACCCCTCGCCGACGCGAAACGCAAGCGCGCCTCGAGCGCTGCTAGCAAGATCGCCCCTTCATAGCGCGTGCGTCGCGCCATCAGGTTGCCGCCGAGCGTCGCCGACAGCCGGATCCGGACGTTGGCGATGCGCGCCCAGGCGGCGGCAAAGCCAGGGATCAGGCGTTTAACCTCTGGGTGCGTGCTGCCTGCCACATGGGTGACTGTCGCGCCAATGTGCAGTGTCTCGTCGCGGATTTCGATCGTGCGCAGGGCGTCCAGCCGAGAGATGTCGATCAGATCACTCGGCGTAAAACCTTCGTTGAAGCGCGCAGGTAAGTCGGTCCCACCGGCGAGCACCGCGGGGTTGGTTGCGTCGCTGAGTGCCGCCACGGCCTCGTCGATCGCAATCGCACGGACGACCCTGAAACGTGGCAGCGTGCGAAACGACGTCGACACGTATCCAGCGGTTACAACGTGCTTCATCACCCACCACACATCCCAAGCGGAGCGAAGACGTGTCCCGCCACTTGACAAACAAGTGGGCGGTATCTTTTCCGTGCTGTCAAGTCTGGCAAGATTACCTTGTAGCAAGATTACCTCAAGCCAGTACCGTTCTTGCGATGATGTTGCGTTGGA
>JANNEU010000385.1:0-2585 GCA_031379035.1 Hyphomicrobiaceae bacterium
AACGTAGGGAAGCTCATTGACTGCCTGGCTCGCCCGGTTGATCAGGACGAACGCTTGATTGTGGGGGTCGGTACCCTGGTAGGCGCGAGCCTCCAGATGCAACTCCTCCCCGTTCAACTCGATGGGCAGCATGGTTTGTGCTGACCAGTCGAGATCAAGCGCGTAGGACTTAACCGCATTCGACTTCATGTAACTCTCCAAAAGGCCTGTCGGTACGATCTGTACCAACGAATTGGGACTTGCAAAGCGACGCTGTTGTCGCGCCGTGATTGCAAGTTTGAACGGAGATTTTCTCTCTCTTCCCCAAGGTCGTCACTGTGCCAAGCCGGGACCAGAACCGGGGCGAACCCATCGGCGTCTAGCATTCGACTGTGACAGCAGCCCAGATGCTGCGGGCGTGACTTCGCCGCATCCAGTAAACCCGGCGGGAGCCGGGCCGCTCCAGTACCGTAACGGCACCATTGCGATGCTTATGACCTAACGGTCGGAAGATGAACGCAGGATGTATGCTAGCGGCCACGGAGAGATGGTCCCGCCCGGCCAGGGGCCTCGCGCAGAGGGGCCGGTGCGGCTCGGCACAGTCATTTCAGTGAGTTACCAACGATCTGAGGGTCGCCCACTCGTCTCGCTTGGACATTGAAACTGCTGTTCTGGAATGCGTGCGGCCTCAGGCCGTTCATCCTGTCGTTCAGAGGCGAAGCTGTTCTGAATGACTTGGGTGTACCACGCGAGCATGACGCGCATGCCTTCTGCAGCCATCGTGCCGGGTAGGCGAACTGCAATCGGATGGTCGCGGGATGGTCGCGGGCCTTGTAGGGCGCGCATGAACCGGCTACGGCACGGCGTTCCCCCGATACCGCCGCCGAGGTCCCCAATGCAAGCTCAAGTCGTCCGTTTCCATGCGCCGGGCGGTCCGGAAGTCCTGAAGCTTGAAACCATCGATCTCGATAGCTGTGGGGCGGGACAGGTGCTGATTAAGCAGACGGCCTGCGGGCTCAACTATCTCGATACGTACCAGCGCTCAGGTGCCTACGTGCTGCCGTTGCCGTCTGGTTGTGGCAATGAAGGGGCGGGCGTCATCGAAGCCATTGGCCCGGATGTGACCGGCCTCAAGATCGGCGACCGGGTCGCCTACGCCATGGGCGAGCCGGGTGCATACGCCAGCCACAGGCTGTTTCCTGCGGCGCGCCTTGTCAAAATCCCCGAAGGCGTGAGCGATGAGATCGCTGCGGCATCCATGCTCAAAGGCATGACGACGGAATATTTGCTGCAGCGCTGTGCGCCGCTGCGCGCCGGTCACTTCGCGCTGATGTATGCCGCTGCCGGCGGTGTCGGCCTGTTCGCTGGCCAGTGGGCCAAGGCGATCGGCGTTAACCTGATTGGCGTCGCAGCCGGCGAAGAGAAATGCGCACTCGCCAAGGCCAATGGGTACCACACTGTCATCGACCGGACGAAGGAAGACGTGCGTGCCCGTGTGCGGGAAATCACCGGCGGCAAGGGCGTGCCAGTGGTCTATGATTCCATCGGTAAAGAGACCTTTGAGATCAGTATGAATTGCCTTGCGCCGCGCGGCGTTTTCGTCTCGTTCGGAGCCACATCAGGTTTGCCACCGCCGGTGGAAGCGCCGATGTTGCAAAAACTCGGTTCGCTCTATTTTACGCGGCCGACGCTCGCCACTTACGCCGGCACGCGCGCTGATCTTGAGCTATCGTCGGGGGCGCTGTTCAAGCACCTTAAGTCCGGCGCGCTGAAACCGCATATTGGCCACCGTTATGCCCTGGCGGATGCCGTGCAAGCGCATGCGGATTTGGAAGCCGGGAAGACAAGTGGGTCACAGATCCTGTTACCTTGATTGAAGTGACAGTAGTGAACAGGCACTCCGGAGTTGGCAGGCACTTTGGGGCCAGTCGCTCTGGGACCGTTGCGGTGAGCGTGTCACGGTTGCCGCAGCAGGCAAATGTGCCTAGCCTGCCCAACGCTTTGGCACCGGCCATGCCTTCACCTTGCGAGCACCCCACCATGCAAGCTGCTCTTCCCAGGCCGCAGGTCGGCCTGTTTGTCACCTGCCTTGTCGATCTGATGCGGCCGAGCATAGGCTTTGCGGCGGTGAAGCTGCTCGAGGCGGCGGGGTGTGAAGTCCATGTCCCAACCTCGCAGACTTGCTGCGGTCAGCCGGCTTTTAACTCGGGTGACACGGCAACAACGGCCGACATCGCACGCAATACGATTGCGGCGTTCGAGGGCTTTGACTACGTGGTTGCGCCATCGGGCTCGTGTGGCGGCATGATCAAGGCGCACTATGCCGAGCTGTTCAAAGATGATCCGGGTTGGAAGACGCGCGCAGAAGCGGTGGCGGCGAAGACATATGAGTTGATCTCGTTCCTCGTCGATGTGCGCGGCATGACCTCCGTCGATACCCAGCTCAATGCGCGCGTGACCTACCACGACAGCTGCTCAGGTCTGCGCGAGCTGAAGGTCAAAGGCCAGCCGCGCAAACTTCTCGCATCCATTAAAGGCCTCGATCTGGTCGAGATGGAGGACAACGAAGTGTGCTGCGGTTTCGGCGGTACATTCTCGATCAAGTA
>JANNEU010000145.1:0-1807 GCA_031379035.1 Hyphomicrobiaceae bacterium
ATCACCGCGGCGCGCGTCGCGGCGGAAGCGGCGCTCGACGGGCTCTACGTGATCCGCACCAGCGTTGCCGCATCCGACATGACGGTCGAGCAGGCGGTGCTCAACTACAAGCGGCTGGCCGAGGTCGAGCGCGCCTTCCGCACGCTGAAAGGCGTCGACCTGCACGTGCACCCGATCCGGCATCGACTGGAGGCGCGTGTGAGGACCCACATCTTCCTCATACCGCCGAGCGAATGTTTTGACCTGTGCGTTGCCGCTGACCGCCCCAACCGGCCGGCTCCGCAAAGCGGTGTCGGTTGGGGCAAAGTAAAACCGATACCGGCGGCCAGTGCTTCGCAACACGAGCCAAACATTTCGACCGCCGGTATCAGCATGCTAGCCTATTGCGTGCAGTGGCACATGATCCAGGCTTGGGCGCCGCTGACGTTCGCTGACGAGGCGGATGCGGGCGCTGTCCGCAAGCGCAATCCAGTGGCGCCGGCCAAGCGCTCGAAGGCGGCGCTCGACAAGGTGCACACCCGCACGCTCGCCGACGGCACGCCGGCACTGAGCTTCACGCGCCTCTTGGCGCATCTGGCGACGATCGTGCGCAACACGTTGCAGCCGAAAGGCGCGCGCCCCGGAGAGGCCACCTTCACGCTGACCACCCGGCCCACGCAAAAGCAGCAACAGGCCCTCGACCTCATCAGCACAATCGCCGTGTAGACAGTAGCGATCACGCCGCTTCGATCTCAACTGATCGAAGCGCCAGCGAAATCGTCATTGGTCGTCGGGGAACTTCGGGCTAACCCTCTCCCCGTCGAGTGCGTGATGCCGGAGCCATGCTCCGGTGCGTCCGTGATGTTGCATTGTCAGGCTGGTGGAAGTCCAGCCCATAGGAGGTCACGGCCTATTGTTCTGACTCATTCATAAGGGCTGCGAACAGCGTGGTGGTGTCGTTGCGCTTGTAGTCGTGTGTCATCGTTGCGGCACGGCCCTTCTTCATCGGGAGGCCCGGCTGCGTGCGATCCAACGCCTGTATTTGGCTCTTTTCATCGACGCACAGGACAACAGCCTTGTCGGGCGGATTGAGATAGAGCCCGACGACATCGACGACTTTCTCGGCGAATTTCGGATCGTTCGACAACTTGAACGTGCGCGTCAGATGCGGCTTGAGGCCGTGCGATTTCCAGATGCGCTGCACGGTCGTGTGGCCGACGCCCATCGCCTCGGCCATCGAGCGCGCGCTCCAGTGCGTCGCGGCGGCCGGCTTTTCCTTGGCCGTCTTGGTCACGATCGCGAGCCGGACCGCGGCGCTGATCGGTGGCATGCCGGCGCGCGCGCCTTTGTCCTTGTCGCGCAGCAGGCGCTCGACGCCTCCCGCCATGTAGGCCGATTGCCAGCGCCATACCGACGGCTTCGACACGCGCGCCTCGCGCATGATCGCGTTGGTTCCAAGCCCGCGCCCAGACGCCAGCACGATGCGTGCCCGCGCCGCGAGCTTCTGCGCCGTCTTGCCATCGGCGACAAGCCGCTCCAGTGCCGTGCGATCGCGGGGGCCGACGTAAAGGCATGCCTTGATGTTCTTCATGCCGCCAACAAATCCGATTTGCGGGCGGATGGGAATCCTATAAATGGGTCAGAACACTATGTAGCCGGAGGTAACTGCCTCGCCGTGTCATGGCGGAGCCGTGCGCTGCACGGACGCGGGGTGGGGAGCAACCCGAGGCGAACGAGCAGCCCGTTGGCTGACGAACCCGTGCAGCCTGCCCTCGCGAAGGCGGGGGTCCTCCACTTCCCTGATAAACAATTCGGATAACCGGTATCG
>JANNEU010000502.1:0-2575 GCA_031379035.1 Hyphomicrobiaceae bacterium
CCCAACCCACAATTCTTGCGTAACCACCCCCATGCCCATCCTGCCTGCAACACCTGAATCCATCGCTGCCGCCGCGCGCTATCTGGCACAGGGCGGGCTGGTCGCGTTCCCGACTGAGACGGTCTACGGCCTGGGTGTGGACGCGACCAACGCGTTTGCCGTCGCTGCGCTCTATGCAGCCAAGGGCCGGCCGGCGTTCAATCCGCTGATCATTCATGTGCCCGGTGCTGAGTTGGCGTGGCAGTTCGGTGTGCCCAACGAGGCCGCCCACAAGCTCGCCGCCGCTTTCTGGCCAGGCCCGCTGACGCTGGTGCTGCAAAAACAGCCCGGGCGGCACATCGTCGATCTCGCCACCGCCGGTCTCGACACCGTTGCCATCCGTGTTCCGGCGCACCCTGTCGCCCTGCGGATCATGGGACAAGCCGGCCGGCCCATCGCCGCGCCCAGCGCCAATAAATCCGGCCGCGTCAGTCCCACGACGGCGGCTCACGTTGCCGCCGACTTCGGCGACGAACTCTCCATCATCGTTGATGGCGGTCCAACCGAAGTCGGCCTTGAGTCGACGATTGTTGACGTGACCGGGGTGCGGGCGGTTTTGCTGCGCACGGGAGCCGTCTCACGCGCCGAAATCGAACGGGTGCTAGGCGCGCCGTTAGCTGATGCTGTATCAACGGCGAAGACGCCATCAGCGCCGGGCCAACTCGCTAGTCACTACGCGCCCCGAGCCGCGGTGCGGCTGAATGCACTAAGTGTTGGGCCTGACGAGACCCTGCTGGCGTTCGGCGCCCCGTTGCAGACGACAGGCGTGATGCAAAATTTATCACCGCGTGCTGACCTCATCGAAGCCGCCGCAAATCTGTTCGCGATGTTGCGCGCGCTTGATGCGACCGGCGCAGCCGCCATCGCCGTCATGCCGATCCCCGGCACCGGCCTCGGCGAAGCCATCAATGATCGCCTGCACCGCGCGGCTGCGCCGCGAGGCGGCTGATTAATCCGACAGCCTTACAGCCCGCATGTGCACGACTGCGTGTGCACCGCTTTGATCGCCTGGGGCGTGCCGAGTACGTCAGTTGAGAACCGCTTGTAGCGCTCAACGTAGATCTCGCCGTAAGCTGCCGCCTCCAGCATGCGGACCGCGCGGCCGGCTGCGAGCACTCGATCCCGCGCTTTCTGATCGTCACCGCCTTGCGCCTCAACCTGCGCCGCAACGAGCGCGCCCTTGGCACGGCGCAGCGCCGCGAGCGCCGTTGTCTCTCCGGCGACCTCGGTCACTGCCGCCGCCGGGACAACAGACCGGATCGCGTCAGCCACTAGAGCCGGCAGCGGCGCATCGGCTGCGATGGCGATTGTCACTATGGGCTTGGCAGGGGCATCTTTTGTTGGTTCGGACATTGCTGCGGTTTCTGCCGTGTTGGCGTCATTGACGCGCGCAACCGCCAGCGCCCGCGCCTTTTTCGAGAGTTCACCCACGTCATCGATCCGCTTCTGCAGCGGCTTCAACGTGTTGCCATAGAACTCGGCAAAATCCTTGCCTCCCGAGCACAGCGCCGGATGCGCCGGTTGGCTAATGTAAAGCCTGAGATCGCTCGCCGCCCGCTGCGCCAGCCACGAAAAACGGCCATTGCCGCCCACCTCCGGCACCCCGCCGCGCGCCTCGACAAGATCGTTGAGCGCCTTTAACACCCGCAACTCCTCAGTGCTCGGACCGGGCGCGACGGTCAGCTCTGACGGCGGCTCCGGCGCTGCAGCGTCCTCGTACCGCACGCACCGCAGCCGGCCTGCCACCTTCACGCGCTCTGCACATGGCCGCTCCACCGCCACCGGCCGGTTCTTCTTGGCTCCAGGAAACAACGCCTGCGAATAAATCCAACGCCCCGGTAAGGCCGGATCAGCCGCCCGCAGCACCTGAGCCGCACGCCCCAGATCATCGCCCCGCTTGGCGTGGAGATCACCCAGCGCGGCGTGATAGGCAGCACTGCAGCTGGCTTCGGCCTGCGCCCGGGCATCAGCCGCCAGCGTCACAACACTTGCCGCCACGCCCACCAAACCGAGGCTGCACCCGGCAGCCATCCGAAGAAATTTACGCCTCACGCCCAACCCTGCCTGCTCGCTCTGCCCCCACATCCGAGAGGATGCCTTCCGCGCGCTGATCTACGCGGTGTGGGTCATGGCTGACAAGGGAAAGTGGAGCTGCAAACAAAAAGGGGGCCATGGCACTTCAGCGAGGTGAGCCGGGTGCCCAGCGAAGCGCCACTGCCGAGCATCACCTTGTCGTCCGCCAAATACTTGTGCAGAACGTCGGGCGGCACTCTGTGCAATCTCGACGAACCCACAGTCGTGATGATCGAGCACAATCTCGAAGTCGTCAGACCGCACAGTTGACCATCGCCCTCTGTCCAGAGGGCGTAGCGAAGCGCAAAATTGTGTCTTACTGGTTGAATTTTGCATGAGCCGCCAATCCGGTAGATGAAGAGCAAGAAAGGCGCGGGATGTCTAACCAAGGAGGCGGCGGAGCGGGCGCCGCATGGGCCAATTGTTGGATAAGGTAAAAGCTCTTGCGGCGTCAGGCGCATTG
>JANNEU010000100.1:0-25141 GCA_031379035.1 Hyphomicrobiaceae bacterium
TGCCGAGATCGCTGGCGTCGCCGACACGCTGGTATCGGCATACCCCAACGCCGGTCTCCCCAACGCCATGGGTGAATACGACGAAACACCCCACGACATGGCCTGTGCCATCGAACCGTGGGCAAAAGACGGCCTCGTCAACATCGTCGGCGGCTGCTGCGGCAGCACGCCAGCGCACATCGCACACGTGCGGGAGCACGTGAGCAAATACAAACCCCGCCAACTGCCAAAGATCGCTCCAAAGATGCGGTTGAGCGGGCTCGAGGCGTTTGTGGCGGGGTGAGGGGGATTATGGCCGAACGCCCAAGCTCATTGGCGATATTGCCGGACTGCCCGGAGGCTTGCGCAATTATTGATCGCGCTACGACTACCGCCGAACGACTGGCGCACGAAGTTCAGCACGCTCGCGACACATGGGCCGTGCTGCAAGGACTTCAACGCAAGCGCGACAGCAATGCACGATTTGATCAGGATCTAAAGGGACACTTCCCTTTTGGTTTGCGCAAAATATGCGATGCGCTCTTCGCTGAAACTGTCATGTCGTTGTTGCGGGCAACCGATGATCCTGGCCAGCCAGGTGACCGCCTTACCCTTTGCCAATTGTCCGGCATACTTGGGAATGAAACAGTGACCGCCGCGCTCAACGACGAGCGTTGGATTCGCCGCAACGGCAGTTTGACCGAAGTTGGCTTGATCGACACGCAGAGATGCGAGCAGGAAGCAGCAATCATGAGGTTCAAAGCTGTTGTGCCCAATGGCTGGAAGAAAGGCGATTATGCAGACGATGAGCGTTTAACCAAAATGCGTTGTCAATTGCGGCCGTTGCGCGGAAGTCAGCTGGCGCATTTGACTACTGAGAGTGTCGTTCCGCCCAATGGCAGCGTCGTGACGTCTGGGATTGATTTGATCGCAGGGCTCGTTGACGATGCGAATTTGATTTTCGGATTCGGTAGTACCGTTCAGGAAGGTATCGAGGCGAGTATTCAGCGCGCGGGCCGTGTCTGGGATCCGTTCGAATCCGAAACGATGTCCCGACTAGAGGCTGAACGACGCGCCACAGAATATCTCGACTTGCCTTCACCAGACAGTGGACCTTCTCAATAAATTTCGATCCACGATTCAGTCATGCCATTCTTAGAGTGACCACCCATGACCACCTCCCCCTCCGGTTCCGCCTTCATCAACGTTGGTGAGCGCACCAACGTCACGGGCTCGGCGAAGTTTCGAAAATTGATTGAAGCCGACGACTACTCGGCAGCGCTGACGGTGGCGCGGCAGCAGGTCGAGAGCGGCGCGCAGATCATCGACATCAACATGGACGAAGGCTTGCTCGACAGCGAGAAAGCCATGGTCACATTTTTGAACCTCATCGCGTCGGAGCCGGACATCAGCCGCGTGCCGGTGATGATCGATAGCTCCAAATGGGTGGTGATCGAGGCCGGCCTCAAGTGCGTGCAGGGCAAGCCCATCGTCAACTCAATCTCCATGAAGGAAGGCGAGGCGCAGTTCCGCGAGCAAGCAACGAAGTGCTTGCGCTATGGCGCGGCTGTGGTGGTGATGGCGTTTGATGAAAAGGGCCAGGCCGATACCAAAGACCGCAAGGTCGAGATCTGCTCGCGCGCTTACAAGATCCTCACGGAAGAAGTCGGCTTCCCGCCGGAAGACATCATCTTTGATCCGAACATCTTCGCGGTGGCGACGGGTATCGAAGAGCACAACAACTACGGCGTCGACTTCATCGAGGCGACGCGGGAGATCAAGCGGCGCATGCCGTTGGTGCACGTCTCGGGCGGCGTCTCCAACCTGTCATTCAGCTTCCGCGGCAACGAACAGGTGCGCGAAGCGATGCATTCCGTGTTTCTCTACCACGCCATCCAGGCGGGCATGGACATGGGCATCGTCAACGCGGGGCAGCTCGCGGTCTACGACAACATCCCCGCCGAACTACGCGAACGCTGCGAAGACGTCGTGCTCAACCGGCGCGAGGACTCGACGGACCGACTGTTGGAGGCGGCCGAGCGTTACAAAGCTGGCGGCGGCAAGAAGAAAGAGGCCGATCTCGTCTGGCGCAACGGCGATGTCGGCTCGCGGCTGACCCATGCCCTCGTCCACGGCATCACAGATTTCATTGAGACGGACACGGAAGAGGCACGCAAGCTCGCCGCCAAGCCGCTGCACGTCATCGAAGGCCCGTTGATGGCGGGCATGAACGTGGTGGGTGATCTGTTCGGCGCGGGCAAGATGTTCCTGCCGCAAGTGGTGAAGAGCGCGCGTGTGATGAAGCAGGCCGTGGCGTACTTACAGCCATACCTGGAAGCCGAGAAGATCGCCTCAGGTGAGGCCAGCAAGCCCGCAGCCGGCAAGATCGTTATGGCGACGGTGAAGGGCGATGTGCACGACATCGGCAAGAACATCGTCGGCGTCGTGCTTCAGTGCAACAACTATGAGGTGATCGACCTCGGCGTGATGGTGCCGGCGCAGAAAATCCTTGAGGTCGCAAAGAAAGAGGGCGCCGATATCATCGGGCTTTCGGGATTGATCACGCCGTCGCTGGATGAGATGTGCCATGTGGCTGCCGAGATGGAACGCCAGGGCTTCGTCGTGCCGCTGCTGATCGGCGGGGCGACGACCAGTCGGGTGCACACTGCGGTCAAGATCGCGCCAAATTTCAAAAAAGGGCCCGCGATCTATGTGACGGATGCGAGCCGCGCGGTCGGCGTGGTGTCGAACCTGCTGTCGCCAACGGAGGCTAAGCCCTATGTGGCCGGCATTGCCGCCGAATACACCAAGATCCGCGAGAACCACCTCAAGGGCGAGCAGAAGAAGGTGCGCCTTCCGCTCGCAACCGCGCGGGCAAACCGCTTCAAGATCGATTGGACGCTCGGCGCACCGCCGGCACCGACGTTTATCGGCACGCAGGCGTTCCGGAACTATGATCTGAGCAAGCTGGTGGATGTGATCGACTGGACCCCCTTCTTCCAGACGTGGGAGCTGAGCGGGCGCTATCCGCAGATTCTGAAGGATAAAGTTGTCGGCGTCGAGGCGACCAAGCTCTTTGCGGACGCCAAAGCGCTACTGCAGCAGATGGTGGACGGCAAGTGGCTGACCGCCAATGCCGTGATCGGCTTCTGGCCAGCTAACAGCGTCGATGACGACATTGTCGTGTTCAAGGATGCGGCGCGCAAGACGGAGCTGGCGCGGCTGCACACGCTTCGCCAGCAGATCGCACGCGAGCACAAAGGACCGGGCGGGCGCGAGCGGGCGAACACGGCGCTGGCAGATTTCATCGCGCCGCGCGAGACGGGCCTTGCCGACCATATTGGCACCTTCGCGGTGACAACGGGGATCGGCGAGGACGCCGCACTCGATAAGCACTTCAAAAAGACCGACGATTATGGGCGGATCATGTTCAAGGCGCTCGCTGATCGCCTTGCCGAGGCCCTTGCCGAACATATGCATGCCCGCGTCCGTCGCGAGTTCTGGGGTTACGCGCCATCCGAAATCCTCTCAAACGAAGACCTGATCGCTGAAGGCTATGATGGCATCCGGCCGGCACCAGGCTACCCCGCACAGCCCGATCACACTGAGAAAGCGACGCTGTGGTCGCTGATGGATGTCAAGAAAACGGCCGGCATCGAGCTGACTGAAAGCTTCGCCATGTGGCCAGGCTCAGCGGTATCAGGTTTCTATCTCGCGAACCCGGCAAGCCACTACTTTGGCGTTGGCAAAGTCGAACGCGACCAGGTCGAAGACTACGCGCGGCGCAAAGGTTGGTCGGTGGAGACGTGCGAGCGTTGGCTGGCACCGGTGTTGAACTATGACGTCACAAGCACCGCCGCGAAGAAGAAAGATGCCGCGTGAAACACGTCTCTGTGCAAGTCAAGCTCTCGATCTGCCGATGATGCTCGCCAGTGACACGCTGGCATCTTCAACGCGACTGCAACATTTGAAGACGAATTTTGACTTGCAGCGCCACAATGTGCTGCTACTGCCGCTTCTATGACGTGTGCACTATCAAGGCACACCGGCAGAGCGTTGTGAACACGCGGCCGTCAGCCTAAATTGCGATCGAGTGCAAACGAATCACTTGCGCGAAGGTGATCTGCAGCGTCAGCTGCGGTCATTGGCCGGTGCTTTGCAAGCGCAGGAGGGAAGCATGGCAAAAACACCCGAGCCGAAACGCGCCGCCAAGCCGCGAGTACGCGCACCTCGGCGTGTCGCAAGGACAGCACGCGCGCCGAGCCGCACCATAGCCTTGGCTATCACAGGCCTCGAAGTGCCGGTCGAAGTGCGGCGACACCAGTCAGCGCGGCGTCTGACACTCAGGGTCAATCAGACACGCCGCGTCGTGATCGTGACGGTGCCAGTCCGCTGCAAGATCGACGAGGCCGGCACGTTCGTAAATCGCCATTTGGACTGGGTGCGATCGCGGCTGCATGATCTTCCATCACCGATCCCGTTCGAAGACGGTGTGATTGTTCCGATAAGAGGCAAGGACCATATCGTTCGCTTCGCCGGCGCGAGGGGGCGGGGGTCGGTGGTAGAATACGCGGAGCTCGGCTCCGGTATGCCGGTCCTGGCGGTCAAAGGTGCCGAAGAACATGCGGCCCGGCGCTTGCGCGATTGGCTCTATGAGGAAGCGCGACGGGATCTCGATGCCCGCGTTGCATTTCATGCGCGTCGACTAGGATTGAAGGCGCGGCGAATCTCTGTCCGTGATCAGGGCAGCCGTTGGGGCTCCTGCTCCACCTCGGGCGTTCTGTCTTTCTCGTGGCGGCTGATCCTCGCACCACCGATCGTCTTGGACTATGTGGCAGCTCACGAAGTGGCACATCTGGGCGAAATGAACCACGGCCCTCGATTTTGGGCGCTGGTCCGCAAGACGATGCCAGACATGGACGTGGCCAAGGCTTGGCTGCTCAAGCATGGGCAGGAACTGCACCGTTATGATGGAATTGGCTAAATTTTGACGGAGCTTGCCTCCGAAGTTGCGCGCCGACATTGCACAGGAGGGCCATTAGCCCTAAACAGCGCGCTTCACATAGGAGAGCCCCATGTTCCGCGACCGGTTTACGTCCGATCTCAAAGACGCCATGCGTGCCGGTGAGAAGCTGAAGGTGTCGACCATTCGGTTGATGAGTGCAGCGATCAAGTCTGCCGATATCGAAGCGCGCCCAGCCGGTAAAGACCCCATCGACGACGCATCAATTATCAACGTGCTCGCCAAGATGGTAAAGCAGCGCCGCGATTCAGCTGAGCAGTTTGAGAAAGGCGGGCGGCCGGAGATGGCCGCCAATGAGCTGGCTGAGATAACGATCATCGAGAGCTACTTGCCCAAACAGATGGGTGAAGCAGACATGAAAGTGGCGGTTGCTAAAGCCATTGCCGATACCGGCGCGACGACGGGCAAGGACATGGGCAAGGTGATGGGCGCGCTGAAAGCCGCCTATGCCGGGCAGATGGACTTCGGCAAGGTCGGCGGAATTGTCAAAGAGTTGCTGAAGTAGATAGCCACGCTTGAGCCCTAAATTGTCCGACAATGCCGACGGCTCAATGGGGGGACGTCAATATGGCCGTCCGCTACGAGTTCGATTGGGACCCAGCCAACGCCGCGAGCAATATCGCGAAACATGACATCTCATGCGACGAAGCGCTTGCGGTGTTTCGTGATCCACTGGCGCTCTCGATCCCGGACGACAGTGGCACCGGAGAAGAGCGATGGGTAACCATAGGTCTTAGCCGAAGTTCGAATTTACTGCTCGTCGTGCACACTTATGTCGAACTCGTCTAGGATCATGTCTACATTAGGATCATCTCCGCCCGCAAACCGACCAAACGTGAGAAGCGCCAATATGAGCAAAAGCCAGCGTAAGACCGACACCGACATGAAGGCGGAATACGATTTCTCTGGTGCCGTGCGGGGCAAGTTCTATCGCAAGTCCGCTGTATTTGCGCCTCCCGTTCACTTGGAACCAGACGTTTTGAAGTATCTCCAGGCCCGGGCGGTGGCACGCGGCACGACTGTCAGCGCTTTGGTGAACGAACTTTTGAAGAAAGATATCGAGCTGATTGAAGTCTTGCGATAGGCGTTTCGGCAAATTGCAGGACCTCTGCATGTTCACAGGTATCATAACAGATTTGGGAGAGGTGATCGAGCGCAAGGGTGGCGTGTTTACCATCCGCTCGCACTATGATCCGGCAACCATCACCCTCGGGGCGTCGATTGCCCATGATGGATGCTGTTTGACGGTAACATCGCTGACGCCTGAGCCAAGCGGCTGCCGGTACACGCTCGATGTTTCCAACGAGACGCTTTCGAAGACGACGCTGGGTGACTGGCAGCCAGGCCGCGCGCTAAACCTCGAACGCGCGCTGAAGGCCGGTGACGAACTAGGCGGACACATTGTCTCGGGGCATGTGGATGGCGTGGCGCGCATCGTTGAAATCAAAAATGACGGCGACAGCCGGCGGTTTACCTTCGAAGTTCCCGGCGATCTGGCACGCTTCATGGCACCCAAGGGATCGGTGGCCCTGGATGGCACCTCACTCACGGTAAATGAAGTTAACGGCAACCGGTTCGGCGTTAACCTGATCCCCCATACCTTGACGCATACGTCATGGGGGCGCAAAACGGCCGGAGACCGGATCAACCTGGAAATCGATCCTTTAGCGCGCTACGTGGCGCGCCTTCTGGAGCATCGCCAGTGGGAGCAGAAGCCGTGACCGCGATAGAACCGCTCAAGCGTGTGGAGTATGCCGAGGGGCGGGGCTTTGTCTCCTCGACCGAAGAAATCCTCGAAGATCTGCGCAATGGGCGCATGGTCGTTTTGGTCGATGCGGAAGACCGTGAAAACGAGGGTGATCTTGTTATTCCCGCACAAATGGCCACGCCAGACGCGATCAACTTCATGGCACGCTTTGGCCGCGGCCTGATCTGCCTCGCACTCACCGAAGAGCGCGCCGATGCACTGCGGCTGGAAGCCATGGCGCGCACCAACCGCACCCGCATGGGCACGGCCTTCACAGTGTCGATCGAAGCTAAAGAAGGCATTTCGACCGGCATTTCTGCCGCCGACCGCTCGCACACGATCCGCACGGCCATTGACGCGACGAAGGATCATCGCGATTTGGTGTCGCCAGGTCACGTGTTTCCGCTCATCGCCCGCGACGGCGGCGTGCTGGTGCGCGCCGGTCATACCGAAGCGAGTGTCGATCTGGCGCGGATGGCGGGGCTAACACCGGCGGGCGTGATCTGCGAAATCATGAACGACGATGGCACGATGGCGCGGATGCCGGACCTCGTCGCGTTCGCGCAGCGGCATGCGCTCAAAATCGGCACCATCGAGGACATGGTGGCGCACCGGCTGAAGAATGATCGCATCGTCACGCGGGTGGCGGAAACGACGGTCGCGAGCGCTTTTGGTGGTGAGTTCCGGATGGTCGCTTATGAGACCACTGTCGATGCAGTCCAACATCTGGCGCTCGTCAAAGGCGACTTGGCGGCTCCAGGACCGGTCGCAGTCCGCGTACATGCGGTCGATCCAGCGGCCGACCTGCTGGGTATCGGCGCGGCGGGCGTGCAACCGACGCTGATTGCGCGGGCGATGGAAATGATCGCGGCCGAAGGCCGTGGTGTGGTGGTACTGATCCGGGATTTGCGGCCGAAGGCCGTGTCGCAATGGATCGAGGCGCAGGGTGGCGTCTCATCGCCGGTGGCGCTCATACGGCCGGGGCGCGAGCGCCGGCAGGTGGAGATCGGCATCGGGTCGCAGATTTTGCGCGATCTCGGTGTACGAGAGATGGTATTGCTGAGCAATTCGGCGGTGCAGTCTTATGTGGGTCTGGAGGGCTACGGCCTGAAGATCGTCGGCGTGAAGAAGATCGGTTGAGACGTATGGCAGGTCCTCCGCGCGCGGCGCAGACAACAGTTGAGATCAAGGCGCACGTCTTGATCATCGAGTCGCGCTACTATTCCGCGGTGGCGGACGCGTTG
The DNA here is from genome assembly GCA_031379035.1 of Hyphomicrobiaceae bacterium. Taxonomy (GTDB): domain Bacteria; phylum Pseudomonadota; class Alphaproteobacteria; order Rhizobiales; family Hyphomicrobiaceae; genus JABFRJ01. The sequence continues at coordinate 7,994 of JANNEU010000100.1, forward strand.
CTTGAGGGCGCGCTGGCAGAGCTGGCCGCGTCAGGCGCGACCTTTGACAAGGTTACCGTTCCAGGCGCGCTCGAAATTCCGCAGGCCTTTGCGCAAGCCGTCGGTGCCGGGCTCATGTCCAACGAGGACAAAGACGCCCACTATGACGGCGTCGTCGTTCTGGGTTGCGTCATCCGCGGCGAGACTGCGCATTATGATATCGTCTGCAACAACGCAAACCATTGGTTGATGGAGATCGCGACCCAAGCGTGCGTCCCACTCGGCAACGCGATCCTCACTGTCGACACGGAGGCGCAGGCTATGGCTCGCGCAACGGGCGTGCGCGCCGGCAAAGGGGGCGACGCGGTGCGGGCCTGCCTTTCGGTGCTGCAGCTCTCACGTGCCTTTGAGGCGGTCGGCGAATGAGTGTGCCATCGGATCAATCATCGACAGGTGGACTGGCCAAACTGGCGTCTGCTTCTGACGTCGCGCGCAGCCAAGCACGGCTTGCAGCCGTACAAGCGCTTTACCAGATGGAGCTGGCAGGCACGGATTTGAATGAAGTGATCGCGCAGTTCGAGCAGCACCGGTTCGGCGCGGACGTCGAAGACCGGACCGTGGCAGATGCCAATGCGGCATTGTTTGCAGAAATCGTGCGAGGAGTGGTGGCGCGGCAGTTAGAGATCGATCCGCCACTGGATGCGCAGCTTGCGGCCGGCTGGCGTCTCAACCGCATTGACGCAATCATTCGCGCAACCTTGCGTTCAGCGATGTTTGAGCTCGTAGCGCGGCCGAAGGTGCCAGCGCGCGGCGTTATCAACGAATATGTGGAAGTGGCGAAGGCATTCTTCGAGGGCGATGAGCCGAAGGTCGTGAATGCCGTACTCGACCACGTGGCGCGCAAGGTTCGGCCTGATGAGTTTGTCGGGCGTTAGAGTGCTTCCGGGAAAAGCATGCCCGCGGACTTGATCCGGGGGTGTGTGCGGTTTTCCCGATAAGAAGCACGACAAAACAAAGAGCTAGGGTCGTTCCTCGATTCCACCAAGAGCGGAACGACCATAGAGTGCTTCCGGGAAAAGCATGCCCTCGAACTGGATCCGGGGGTGTGCAGCGGTTTTCCCGGAAGGTCACGACCAAACAATGAGCTAGGATCGTTCCTCGATTCCAATGAGAGCGGAACGACCCTAGCTGGTGTGCGACAGTCTCAATGGACAGCGGGCGCGGCCGGCACCAAAAGATACACCACCAGCCCGGCAATAAGTGGCGCAGCCGACATCACCGCATAGATGGCATACGTCGTTACGCGGCTCCATAGTTTGAGGCGGCGCAACCGAGCGGCCGTCAGTGCCGGAGTGAGGCCATCCACACCCCGGCTGCCAGCGTGACGAGCGATATCATAATCCCGGGCATCATGGTTGGGTCCACAGGCGCGAATACGCGCTTCATAGGCTTCAACAAAGGGGATCAATTGCTGGGGCGTGCTGATCGGTGTCACTTGCAATCGCTTGCGTAAATCGTTCACCTGCTGCGCACACTCGTGCAGCGCACGAGATTGGCCGCGATAATCCTTGATTTGTTCTGTCAGGCTAAACGTTAGCGTCAACCAGTTTGCCACCACCGACATCCAGTCCAGCACGTTGCGGCCGTGCGCACTCAAACTATCCTTGAAGATCAACACAAACACGGTGATCAACCCGCCGTAAAGCGCGACCATAGACAGCGTGATGAGGCTTGCGCTGCTGCGCCGTTCGAGGCGGTCAGCAGCATGGAAGCGGGCACGCTTCACCAGCTGCCAATCGTGCAGCAGTTTCGCCTTTTGCTCGGGCTCTACCGAAGAACCAGCCTCAGCCGCATGGGCGTGCCAGCTGTGCGGCGGTCTTATGTACGAATCAGTGCGCATCCGGAAGCTTGGCCATCGGACGCGCCGATGTTCAATTCCCTGGAGGCCACCCCGTGGCCCTATGCACACCTGCCTTCAAACATGCCGTGGCTTAAAAGCCGACCCCGACAACCCGCACGCTCGTCAACTTCCAATCAAAATTTGAGAGCGCGAACTGACTGATGTAACGGCGACCCGGCGTGTTTTTATCGGCGATTTCAAATTCAACCAACGACAGCGAGTGGAACTTGGCACGCACTAGGCGTTGATAGAAAGCCACAAACTTGCTGACGACCGCGCCGTCACCCTCGGCATGTGGTGCACTGTCCCCACTTTGCAAAGCACCCGCAACGACCGCGTTGGCAGGCCCTTCGGGCACCGGCGGCGCAAAACCGAGCAGCGTGCGCCACCCGCCACGACGCGCCTGCTGGATCTGGGAGATCCCTTCGGGTGTGACATACCGGTCAATAAATGTGTCGGCCAGCATCGGCGCTGCCGTCGCTTTGATGCGGCTCCAAAACGAAAAACCACTGCGGGGCGACGCAGCCGCAGTTTCCGTCGGGGCGGGTGCTGGCTCAAGACGAGCAACCGACGCCTTCAAATTCGCGCGCACCGGTGCCCAGTGCACCTTGCGCTCCAACGTCGCCACATCACCGGACTTCACAGCCTGCTTAATCTGAAAAGCAGACACAACCGGCCACAGCCCATAAGCACTGGCGCACAGCGTCAGACCGCACAGCACCAGGATCGCCTTGCGCATCATTATCGGACCTTGCGATGGATTTCTCATGTCGCTGCGGTGAACCACGCCTGACAAATCGGGCGATCACACGTTCGCTTATGCGCCAAACCGGAGTAAGTGCAGTGCACTATAGAGTGCAAATCGCACGGTCACAGTCGGCGAGCCCCCCCCAAAAGACTTGCGACGTGCAGCGCAGCGGGCCACACACAGCTGCCCAGCCATCCAGAACCCACCCAATAATGACCTTCGATCACACCACCGCCATCATTGCTTTCGGTGGGCTCGCTGGCGGATTTGTGTCGGGGCTGGCCGGCTTCGGCATGGCACTGGTGGCATTCGGCATTTGGTTGCATGTGCTGGAGCCCGTGCCAGCCGCCACGTTGACGTTGGTCTGCTCGGTCGCAGCACAGCTGCAGACCATCCCGGGTATCTGGCGCGACATCGAGCCCCAGCGGGTGCTGCCATTCTTGGTGCCGGGTCTCGCTGGCGTCCCGTTCGGCATCGTCGCACTCCACTACGTGGATGCGTCGTCTTTCAAAATCGGTATCGGCGTACTACTGGTGACATTCGCCAGCTTCATGCTGGTATGGCGTGGCCAGCCATCAATAGCTTGGGGTGGACGATGGGCCGATGGTCTCGTCGGTCTGACCGGTGGCATCCTTGGCGGACTGGCTGGACTATCAGGTGCCCCCCCGTCAATGTGGGCAACCTTGCGCGGCTGGAACAAGGACCAAAAGCGCGCGGTCTTCCGAACATTCAATCTATCAATCCTCGGGGCATCCCTGGTTGGCCATGCGGCCACGGGGTATGTTGATCGCCAGTTGTTGATACCCTCTCTGCTGGCTTTGCCGGGCACGTTTGTCGGTGCTTGGCTTGGCGTTACGGCCTACAAACGGCTCAGCGACCGCAACTTCAGCGACCTTGTGATGGCGTTACTGCTCCTCTCGGGGATGACATTACTGGCGTCGTGGCGTTAGGCGACGCTTGCAGCGAGCAGCAATTCTGGATACGTCCAGGAGTGTTCCGACCGGTCCAGCACAGATAGGTTCCCATGCCCGCCCGCATATACAAACCAGCCAAGACAGCCATGCAATCGGGCACCGCACGCACCGAAGAGTGGGTATTGGAGCACGAGGCGGCAACGAGCCGCGAAATTGATCCGCTGATGGGTTGGACAACGTCGCAGGATACGGCGGGGCAGCTCAACCTGAGCTTCGCAACGCGCGAAGAGGCCATCGCGTACGCCGAACGCAATGGCATCGCCTATACCGTCGCAGAACCTCAAGTGCGCAAGCCGGTTCGCAAGTCTTACAGCGAGAACTTCAAATTCGGCCGCATCGGCAGCTGGACGCATTAAATTGCCAGCCGTGCGCCCGTGGCGCAGTGCCGATAAGCATGTTAGTTCAAGCTGCTCTGAACGACACAACTCAATTGTCTGGATCTGGTCCCGTAGCTCAGCTGGATAGAGCACTCGCCTTCTAAGCGAGATGTCGCTGGTTCGAGTCCAGCCGGGATCGCCAATTCATTTTTGCAAGCCCCGCTTAGGCCGCTCACACCACACTAAGCTTCTGGGTGAGCCGGTCGAGCAGCACAAACAGCAACTTCGCGTCAGCCATCGAAAACTCACTGATGGCTTCATCGTAGTAGGCGTGAATATCGATCAACATTTTCGACCAAGTGGCACGCCCTTTCGCAGTCATGCAGATATGCCGGATGCGGCCATCGCCCTTCGGCCGCGTCCGCTCGACAACGCCCAGACCCTCCATGCGATTGAGCACGATGGTCAGGCTCTGCCGGCTGACGGCAAGAAACGCCATCAGCTCCTTCACGCTCATGCCAACGTTGGCGATGCCGGGCCGCGACAGCGCGCCCATGACCGCCCATTGCTGCGTCGTCGCACCGTGCGCCGAGACCGCACGCGTGCCGGTACGGTGCATGAGGTTCGACGCCTGATAAAGCCGGAAAAACACCCGGTTCGCGACCTCGAACCGCGCGTCCACAGTTGCGACGGCTTTGATCGGTCGAAATGCTGTTTTCATAGCCATGAAAAAATATAGCAATGCATTGATTGACTTTGCAACAAGCACCCTCCAATATAACAGCATATTGCTATAAAATGCACTGGCGCTGTCTGACCCACTTCGATCTCACACTCTTTTGAACCCGGAGGTGCTTATGCGCGGGCTGAAGGACAAAGTCGTTGTCGTCACGGGTGGTGGTGGCGGCATCGGTGGCGCGACGTGCAAGCGGTTCGCCGAAGCAGGCGCAAAAGTCGCGGTGCTTGATATCGCACTTGATACCGCCGAGCGCACCGCGCAAGCGATCACATCGACCGGCGGCACCGCTCAGGCATTCGCCTGCGATATCACGAAATACGAGGCTGTACAGACAGCCATCGCCGGCGTTGAAGCTATCCTCGGCCCCATCGACGTGCTGGTCAACAACGCCGGCTGGGATGTCTTTCGCTTGTTCAAGGACTCAACACCTGCCGAGTGGAACAAGCTGATAGCCATCAATTTGATCGGCGCGCTCAACATGCATCATGTTGTGCTGCCAGGGATGATCGCCCGCCGCCAAGGCCGCATCGTCAATATTGCATCGGACGCAGCCAAGGTCGGCTCATCAGGAGAGGCCGTCTACGCCGCCTGCAAAGGTGGCTTGATCAGCTTCTCCAAGACGCTCGCCCGTGAGCATGCGCGCCAAGGCATCACTGTCAATGTGGTGGCACCGGGTGCCACCAACACGGCGCTCTTTGCCGAGTACAAAAAAGGTGCTGGCAATCCTGAGAAGCTGGACGACGCGTTCCGCAAAGCCATCCCTCTCGGCCGCATCGGAGAGCCAGAAGACCTTCCAGGAGCCATTCTTTTCTTCGCTAGCGATGACGCTGGTTTCATCACCGGCCAAGTATTGAGTGTATCTGGTGGCCTGACGATGTCGAGCTGAACCCAGCCCAGGAGCAGTAACGATGCAGTACGAAGACATTCTCTATCGGGTTGAAACTGGCGTCGCGCACATAAGCATCAATCGCCCAAAGGTGATGAATGCATTCCGTGGCCAGACCTGCGAAGAATTGATCCACGCGTTCAACAAGGCTGGCTGGGACAAAAGCATCGGCGTTATCGTTCTCGGCGGTACTGGTGAGAAGGCCTTCTGCACCGGCGGCGACCAGTCGGCGCATGACGGTCAATACGACGGTCGCGGCATCATCGGGCTACCGGTAGAGGAACTCCACGCGCTGCTCCGCGATGTGCCGAAGCCGGTTATTGCCCGCGTGCAAGGTTACGCCATCGGCGGCGGCAACGTGCTGGCCACGCTGTGCGATTTTACGATCGCGTCGGAGAAGGCGCAGTTCGGCCAGGTTGGCCCGAGAGTCGGCTCCGTCGATCCGGGGTATGGCACCGCCTATCTCGCACGCGTGATCGGCGAGAAGCGGGCGCGTGAATTCTGGTATCTGTGCCGCCGCTACACCGCGCAAGAAGCTTATCAGATGGGCCTCGTCAACACCGTTGTCCCGCATGACAAGCTCGACGAGGAAGTTGCCAAGTGGTGCGCCGAGATCATGGAAAAATCGCCGACAGCGCTGATGATCGCCAAGCGTTCGTTCAATGCCGATACCGAGAGCATCCGCGGCATTTCCAACATGGGTAATCAGGCGCTGTCCATGTACTACGCCACCGAGGAATCCAAGGAAGGTGTCAAAGCCTTCAACGAGAAGCGCAAACCCGACTTCCGCAAGCACTACAACAAGTGAGGGCCGATGCAGGTCTATGACGCACTGCTCAAGCGGCGCTCGGTCCGCCGTTTCCTGCCGACACCGGTGCGGGAGGCAACCGTGCGGCGCATTCTTGAAGGCGCGGCGCGGGCACCGAGTGGACACAACACGCAGCCCTGGAAAGTCTACGTGGTCGCGGGACCCGTGCGCGACAAGCTGGTGGCGGCACTGCTCGACGTCGCGCGCAACGAGCCATGGGAACAGCGTAAGCCCGAGTACGATTACTATCCGACAAGTTGGGTCGAGCCGTTCCTCGGCCGCAAGCGCAAGCTCGGGTACGATCTGTATCAGACGCTCGGCATTGCACGCGACGACATGAAAGCGCGCGAACAGCAGATGCACGAGAATTTCAGATTCTTCGGCGCACCGGTCGGATTGTTCGTCACCTTTGATCGCCGCATGGCGACCGGCACCTATCTCGATGTCGGCATGTTCATTCAGTCGATCATGATGGGTGCGCGTGCCGAGGGGCTCGACACGTGCGGGCAAGCGATCTTCACTTGGGTGCATGACGTGGTGCGGCAGCACCTGCCAATCCCGCCGGAAGAGCTGCTCGCGTGTGGAATTTCGCTTGGCGTTGCCGATCCGAGCGCACCGGAGAACACATTCGCTATCGACAAGGTGCCGGTTAGCGCGTTCGCGTCGTTCCATGGATTTTGAGAGTACGACTATGCACGGCAGCACACAGGCATGACAGACGAGACGCATAAAGCCGTCATCGAAACGGCACGCCGTTATGCACGGGAACAACTATCGCCCCATTACATGGTGCGCGAATCCGAAGGGCGGGTTGATCGCGCTTTAATGCGCGAGATGGGTGCGCTCGGGTTGATCGGAGCCGATCTGCCGGAAGCATTTGGCGGGCTCGGCCAGTCGTCGCTGCTCGCCGGCGAGATCATCGAGGCCATCGCTTATGGCGATTTCAACGTCTCCTACGTGCAGCTGCTCGGCTCATTGCAAGGGACCATCCTAGCAAACCACGCGAACCCTGACCTCGCGCGCACCTGGATCTCGCGCATTGTCACAGGCGAAGCCGTGGTCGCGGTTGCCTTGACCGAACCACGCGGCGGATCAGATGCCAGCAATCTCATGCTGTCAGCGAAACGGGTCGGCGACACCTACATCCTCAACGGTGAAAAGTCGTCCATCAGTATGGCCGATCAAGCCGACGCCACGATAGTCTTCGCTCGCACTGGCAAGCCCGAGGATGGCGCTAAGGGCGTCTCGGCCTTTCTCGTGCCGATGAATACAAAAGGCGTCACCACTACCCGCTTCAACGATCTCGGCAGTAAAGTTATTGGCCGCGGCTCCATTTTCTTCGACGCGGTCGAAGTTCCCGTCAGCCATCGCCTCGCCGGCGAAGGCAAAGGCTTCGCCCAGGTCATGCAGGGCTTCGACTATAGCCGCGCGTTGATCGGTCTGCAGTGCGCCGGGGCTGCCCAAGCATCGCTTGACGAGACCTGGGCCTACATCAAGGAACGCCGCGCCTTCGATGCGCCGTTGGCGCAGTATCAGGGCGTCACTTTCCCGCTCGCGGAAGGCGAAACGATGATTGCTGCCCTGCGCCAGCTGGCGTTACACACGCTCCGGCTTAAGGATGAGGGCCGGCCGCACACGTCGGAGGCCGCCATGTGCAAGTGGTTGGGGCCCAAGACAGCGGTAGATGTAACCCACCAGTGCCTGCTGACACACGGGCACTACGGCTGGTCTATGGATCTGCCGCACCAGCAGCGCATGCGTGATGTCATGGGCCTCGAAATCGGCGACGGCACGGCGCAGATCATGAAGTTGGTGATTGCGCGGGAAAGAGTTGGCAGAGTGGCCTTGCAATATCACAAGGCCTGAACGACAGTAGGTGAGATGTCGGGAGCGTCATTCGACAGAAACGGGCAACAAGCCCGGCAGAATGGCGGAGGGTGCATGTACGAATTGAACATGATCGCGTTGCGGATTGAGTGCGCCTCAGAGGCGGGCGGCAGCGCCACGCTTGCGGGCCGTCTGCAATGACGGCTGGAGCTGCAAGCCCGATCCTTGAGCTTGATACCGTGTCGCTCCGTTTCGGCGGCGTACGCGCCATGACCGACGTGAGCTGTAAGGTCTATCCAGGCGAACTGTATTCCATCATCGGCCCTAACGGTGCCGGCAAGACTTCGACGCTCAATTGCATCTCTGGCCGCTACCGGCCCACATCCGGCCGCATCCTCCATAAGGGCGTCGACATTACCGGCCTAGGCCCACGCAAGCGGGCGGATCTCGGCATTGGCCGCACCTTCCAGAACTTGGCACTGTTCGCCGGCATGACCGTGCTCGACAACATCCTGGTTGGGCGTCATCACTTGCTGAAGACAGGCTTCGCGCGCGGCATGGTCTATTGGGTTGGCGGGGCCCAAAGGGAAGAAGCCGAGCACCGCGCAGCGGTCGAAGAAATTATCGATTTCCTCGAGATCCAGAACATCCGCAACGAGCACGCTGGCACGCTCTCGTATGGCCTCCGCAAACGCGTCGAACTGGCCCGCGCCATTGCGCTGAAACCTGAACTTATTCTCCTCGACGAGCCAATGGCCGGGATGAACCTCGAAGAAAAAGAGGACATGGCGCGGTTCATCATCGATCTCAACGAGGAACTCGGCATGACGGTGGTCATGATCGAGCACGACATGGGCGTGGTCATGGACCTGTCGCATCGCATGATGGTGCTCGATTTCGGCCGCATGATTGCCGAGGGCGTGCCGGAAGCGATCAAGGCCAACGAAGACGTGAAGCGCGCTTATCTGGGCCAGGACCACGCCGCAGCCCACGTCGAGGAGACCGCCGCATGACCACGGACCGTCTCGCGCATCTCGCTGCCAACGATACACTGGCGAAGCTGGTGCGTTACAATGCGCAGAGCCACGGCACCGATATCGCGCAGCGTGAAAAGGAGTTCGGCCTCTGGCGCGCCTATACCTGGAGCGATGTCAACGAGCGCGTCAAGCTCTGGGCCTTGGGCTTTGACCATCTCGGTGTCGGCAGCGGCGATACCATCGCGATCATCTCCGACTCGCGCCCCGATTGGATCGCCGCCGCCGTCGCGACCCATGCCGTTCGCGCCCAGAGCCTCGGCCTCTATCAGGACGCCCTCGATAGCGAGATCGCCTACCTGCTGCAATTCGCTGAAACCAAAGTCGTCGTCGCCGAAAACGAAGAGCAGGTCGACAAGATCCTGCGCGTTGCAGCCAACGCGCCGTCCATCAAAGCCATCGTTTATTGCGACTCGCGCGGCATGCGGAAGTACAACGATCCACGGCTGATCCATCGCGACGCGCTTTTCGAAACGGCGCGCCGCATCGCCTCCGAAAAACCTGACCAGTACGACGCTTTGGTCGATGCCACGCAAGGTACCGACATTGCTGTTCTGTGCTCTACATCAGGCACCACGTCGCATCCCAAGCTGGTCACGCTGACCGGCGGCGAGTTCATCAATCACGTCGGCAACTACGTGAAGTTGATCGATATCGGACCGGACGACGAGTACGTCTCGCTGCTGCCGATGGGCTGGGTCGGTGAGCAGTTCATGGGCCTGTTCCAACCCATCATCTGCCGCCACAAGATCAACTTCGTCGAGCATCCATCAACCGCCATGGCCGATCTGCGCGAGATCGCGCCGACCTTCATGTTCCTTGCCCCGCGCGTCTGGGAGCAGATCGCTGCGAACGTGCGGGCGCAAATGATGGATGCGTCGCGGTTCAAGCAGGGTGCTTTCAATCTTGGCCTGAAGCGCGCGCTCAAGGCGGTCGAAAAGGGCGGCAAGAGCGGACTGGCAAACTCCCTCGTTATGCGCGCATTGAGCGATCGCCTCGGCTTCCGGCGCCTGCGCTTCGCCAGTACCGGTGGCGCTGCCATGGGGCCCGATACGTTCAAGTTCTTTATGGCATTGGGCGTGCCCATGCTGCAGCTCTATGGCCAGACCGAACTCGGCGGCATCTATGCCACCCAGAAGCACGGCGACCGCGACTTCGATGGTGTCGGCAGCGGGCTCAATGCCGACTATCAGATCCGCATCGATGGTGCCGACAAGAACGGTGTCGGCGAGATCGTCAGCCGCCATCCGTATATGTTCAAAGGTTACTACAAGAACGAGGCGGCGACGCTGGCCGACCTGCGCGATGGCTGGATGCACACGGGCGACGCCGGTTACTTCAAGCCGTCAGGCCAACTCGTTGTTATTGATCGCATGAAGGACTTGGCCGAGACCATCGGCGGCGAGCGGTTCTCGCCGCAGTACATCGAGAACAAGCTAAAGTTCTCGCCGTATGTCAGCGAAGCCGTCATCCTCGGCGACAAACGCGACTATCCAGCGGCGCTCATCTGCATTCGCTTTGCCATCGTTTCTAAGTGGGCCGAACAGCAGCGCATGTCGTTTACGACCTATTCCGACCTCTCCAGTCGCCCTGAGATTTACGACCTGCTCTCACGCGAGATCGCCGGGATCAACGCAACCCTTCCCGAAGCACAGCGCATCCGCAAATTCGCACTACTCTACAAAGAACTCGATGCCGACGATGGGGAACTGACGCGCACGCGCAAAGTCCGCCGCGGCGTCATTGCGGAAAAATACGGCACCATCATCGAGGCGATCTATGGCGGCGCTGAAAATGTGAAGATCGACACCGAAATCGCCTTCCAGGACGGCAGCCGCCAGCGCATCCGCACCACCATGCCAATCGCCACGCTGGCCACCACCGCAAGCAAGCAAGGCAAGGCCGCATGAACACCACGCTGCTCGTCCAACTGCTGGTCAACGGGGTTATTGTCGGCGCGCTCTATGGCGTGGTCGCCATGTGCTTCGTGCTGATCTACAAGGCCAGCCAGGTCGTCAACTTTGCCCAAGGCGAGTTTGTGCTGATCGGCGCCTGGGCCTGTTGGTGGCTGGTTGCCACTTTGAAGCTGCCGTTCTGGCTGAGCTTTCCCGTCTGTCTTGTGTTTATGGCCCTGCTCGGCGTGCTGGTGCAGGTGATCGTACTGCGTCCCTTGATCGGCGAACCGGTGATCTCCATCGTGATGGTGACGATTGGTTTGTCGATCTTTTTTCAAGCCTTGCTGAAGTGGATGTTCGGCGTCTTCGTACAGCCGTTCCCACAGGTATTCGAGACCCAAACAGTGCAGATTCTCGGACTGAACGTCGAGAGCGCATACTTAATGAGCCTGGCAATCTCGCTGGTGATCATGGCGGGCTTTGCATACTTCTTTAAGTACTCCCGCATGGGCCTCGCCATGCGCGCAACCGCCTTCGATCAGCAAGCGGCGCAGAGCATGGGCGTCTCGGTCAAGCAGGTGTTTGCCATCTCATGGGCCATCTCTTCGGTGGTGTCCGCGCTTGCCGGTGTCGTGGTTGGCCTTGTCTCTGGAGTGTCGGCGTCCGTCGCGAACGTTGGCGTCAAGGTGTTCCCTGCCGTCATCGTTGGTGGACTGGAGAGCATCATTGGTGGCGTTCTTGGTGGGTTGATCATTGGTCTGCTCGAGGGCCTCGCGCAGTTCGTCGACAGCGAATATCTGCATGTCGGCAATCTCATCACCATCGCACCGTTCTATGCGATGCTCATCATCCTGCTGATCAAGCCATATGGCCTGTTCGGCACCAAGACGATCGAGCGGGTGTAAGATGGCTGGCTCCATGCGCCCGGCGGGCGACTACCGAACCACTTACGCCAGTGACCGGACGATCTTTCCGACCAGCGGTTCGTTTTATGCCGTGTGCCTCGGCATCGCTCTGCTGTGCACGGGACCGTTCTTCTTGTCGTCCTATTCGCTGGCGCTGCTGATCCAGATCGGCATCTACGGCATCGGCGCACTCGGGCTGAATATCCTGGTCGGCTTCACAGGTCAGATTTCATTGGGCCACGCCGCCTTTTTTGGCTTCGGGGCTTTCACGTCAGCCTATTTGTCCAGCAAGTTCGCCGTGCCAGTGGCCTTGTCGATCCCACTGGCCGGTATCGTGACGGGGCTCCTCGGCGTCATCGTCGGATTACCAGCAGCGCGCTTGAAGGGGCTCTATCTCGCCATCGCCACCTTGGCCTCTCAATTCGTGTTACAAGACTTCTTCAGCCGCGCGCAGTGGTTCACGGGCGGCGCGGCAGGCGCCAGCGCAGAACCTTACCGGCTGTTCGGCCTGTCGCTGTCAGGCGACCAGAAGTATCTCTACGTGGTGCTGTTCCACGTGGTCGTCATGTACGTGTTTGCGGCCAATCTCATGCGCACGCGCGACGGCCGTGCGATGGTCGCAGTGCGCGACCACTACCTCTCGGCCGAGATCATGGGCGTCAACCTCACGTATTACCGCATCCTCGCCTTCGGCATTTCGTCACTCTATGCCGGGGTCGCCGGCGCGTTGATGGCGCACTACACCAGCTTCGTCTCCTCGGAAGCGTTCGACCTTCTGCTATCGGTGAATTTCCTGGCCATGGTCATCATCGGCGGGCTCGGCTCGGTGATGGGCTCACTCATGGGCACCGTGTTCATTATGGTGCTGCCGGAAGTGATGCAGGCCGCCGTTCGCAACATTCAGGGCCTTGGTTTCGCCCAAAGCTCCGCGTTCACCGAGGGCTTGGCGTATCTGAAGGAGATGGCCATCGGCCTCGCGATCGTCCTGTTCTTGATCTTCGAGCCGGATGGGCTTGCCGCCCGCTGGCGCAAGATCAGGGCATACTGGAAGCTTTACCCGTTCTCGTACTGAAGCAAGAAACCTGGAGGAAAGTCATGAAACGCCTTGCAACACTGACAGCCACCTTGGCCGTGCTGGCAGCCGCGCCAGCATTCGCCCAGCAGGCCAAGATCAAGATCGGTAACTTGATCGACTACACCGGCGCCACATCCAGCACCGGCAAGTTTTCCGGCCCCGGCAAGGTCGATGCGATCGCTTGGATCAACAAGAACGGCGGCATCAACGGCAAACTGATCGACGCCGAGATTGTCGACTACGGTTACCAGACGCAGCGCTCGATCCAGCTCTACAAGAAGTGGAAGGACGAGGGTGCCGTTGCCATTCTCGGCTACGGTACCAACGACACCGAGGCGATGGTCGGCTTCGTCGCCGACGACAAGATGCCCTACTTCTCGTTCTCGTTCTCGGGCCACCTCACCGACCCGACCGGCATCAGCGCCAAGGCCAAGGAAGGCAAGATCAAGCCGGCGCCGTACAACTTCTTCGGCCAGGTTTCTTACTCCGACGGCGCACGTGCGCTGGTGCTGTGGGCGGCCGAGGATTGGAAGAAAAAAGGCGGCCAAGGCAAACCGAAATACATCCACATGGGTGACAACCACCCCTATCCGCTGGCGCCCAAGGAAGCAGGCGAAAATCTCGCCAAAGAATCGGGCTTCGATGTGCTGCCGTCGATCCAGTACGCGCTTGCCGGCGGTGACTTCAAGGCGCAATGCCTCGCCTTGCAGGCGTCCGGCGCCAACTACGCCTTCCTCGGCAACACCACTGGCGCCAACGTCGCGCTGATCCGCTCGTGCACCACGGTCGGTGTCAACGTGCAGTTTATGGCCAACATCTGGGGCATTGATGAAGCTGGCACGAAGGCTATCGGCAAAGGAGCCAACGGTGTCGTTTCCGTGCTGGCACAGCCGATGTGGGGCTCGAACGTCCCCGGCATGGCGAAGTTCCGCGAGATCTCGGCGATGTCGGACACGACAGGTAAGGCCTTCCGGCCAATCCCCTACGCGGTCGGCGCCTGCCAGGTGCTGCATCTTGCCGAAGGTCTCAGACTGGCCGACAAAGCCGGCAAGTTGAATGGCCCGGGCATCAAGGAAGCGCTCGAGACCCTGAAAGACTTCGTGCCAACCGGCTTCGACGGCATGTGCACGCCGGTCACCTGGAGCCCAACCGACCACCGCTCCGTCGACACCGTCAACATCGGCCGTGCGTCAGTCACCGGTGAGACCGAGCAGGGCGAGGTCGGCGATCTCGTGGCAGCTGGCACCATCAAGCTGGAAAAGATCGCCGAACAGAAAGTACCGCGCAAGCCGGAATGGCAGGGATATTGAACCCAGCATGCGTTGCGCGGCGGAGACAGTATCTCCGCCGCGCAAATTGCAATGGACGTAGGTCGGGTGCAGCGTTTGAGCGGGACCCGACAGACCGCGTGCACCATGTCGGGTCTTGCGCGCGTCACCGCCGCGACAAGGCCCGGCACTTCCTCAGGCGCGCTGCGACCCGACCTCCAGCGCGTCTTGTGAGGCCCCGACTATGCTGAATGCATCACCACTCCCCCCCACCACGTCCACAGCGTCGCTGCTGACGATGGAGAACATCGAGGTGGCGTACGACGACGTCGTGCTTGTGCTACGCGGCGTCAGTCTGCATGTCCCCAAGGGCAAAATCGTCACTCTGCTCGGCCCAAACGGCGCCGGCAAATCGACGACGCTGAAATCCATCTCCGGCCTGCTGCGCTCAGAGAATGGCGAAGTTGTCGGCGGCAACATCCGCTTCGAAGACAAGGAAATCGCCCATCAGTCGCCCGAGAAGACTGTGCGCGGCGGAATTTTTCAGGTGATGGAAGGCCGCCGCATCATCGGCGACATGACGGTGATGGAGAACCTGCGCGTCGGCGCCTTCACACGCCGCGATGGCGAAGTGGCAGCGGATATGGACCGCGTTTTCGCCTATTTTCCGCGCCTTAAAGAACGCCCGGGCCTCGCTGGCTATCTCTCCGGCGGCGAACAGCAAATGCTCGC
Organism: Hyphomicrobiaceae bacterium; assembly: GCA_031379035.1. GTDB lineage: Bacteria > Pseudomonadota > Alphaproteobacteria > Rhizobiales > Hyphomicrobiaceae > JABFRJ01. The sequence goes on from JANNEU010000100.1 coordinate 23,081, forward strand.
CATCGGCCGCGCCATCATGGCCAAGCCGAAGATGATCTTGCTCGACGAGCCGAGCATGGGGTTGGCACCGCTGCTGGTGCAAGAAGTGTTCGGCATCATCAAGAAGCTCAACACCGATCTGGGCATCACGATGCTGCTGGTTGAGCAGAACGCCAACATGGCGTTGAGCGTAGCGCACTACGGCTACATCATGGAGCAGGGCAAGATCGTCCTCGATGGCACCAGCGAAACGCTGGCCAGCAATGAGGATGTGAAAGAGTTCTACCTCGGCGGTGGTGGCCACCAGCGCAAGAGCTTCAAGAACTTGAAATCGTTCCGCCGCCGCAAACGCTGGCTGTGATCGGCGCGGTGACCCAATGAAAGCTGGAAAAAACTTATGACGGCGACCGCCGCAGCAAGCGCATTGTCTTGCGATCTCCTCGTCGTCGGTTCCGGTGCTGGCGGGTTGGCGACCGCCATCGTCGCGAAGAAGGCCGGCCTGGATGTCATCGTCGTCGAGAAAGAGCCGGTGTTCGGCGGCACTACCGCTTTGTCCGGCGGCGTCTTGTGGATCCCTGGTAACCCACAGGCCAAAGCTCGAGGCGTCAACGACACGCGCGAGGCAGCCCGCACATTTCTCAAGAACGAGACGGGCAACTTTTTCGATGATGCCGCAGTCGATACATTCCTCGACAATGGCCCGGAGATGGTCGCCTGGTTCGAGAAAGAAACCTCGGTCAAATTCTTGCCCACACTCTATCCGGACTATCACCCCGACGTCGAAGGGGGCGTCGATGTCGGCCGCGCGATCCTGGCTGCGCCCTTCGACATTCGCGCGCTCGGCAAGGACATGGCGCGGCTGCGCCCGCCACTGGAGACCATCACCTTCATGGGCATGATGTTCAACTCATCGAACGCCGACCTGAAGCACTTCTTTCATGCCACCAAATCGCTGACGTCATTCGCCTTCGTGACCAGACGTCTCGCCAGCCACGTGAAGGAGCTGGCGTTGCATCGCCGCGCCGTCAACGTCACCAGCGGCAATGCGCTGGCAGCGCGGCTGGCCAAATCTGCTCTCGATCTTGGGATTTCGATCCACACCGACACGCCGGCGCGCAAGCTTGTCGATGACGGTCAAGGCCGTATTAACGGCGCCATCTGCAGCCTGAACGGCCACGACACCACCATCACTGCACGCTGCGGCGTGGTGCTCGCCTGCGGCGGCTTCCCGCACGACGCCGAGCGCATCCGAAAGGCCTATCCGCATCTCGCGCGCGGCGGCGAACATCTGTCGCCAACACCCGCCGGCAACACGGGCGATGGGATCAGGCTGGCAGAAAGCGTTGGCGGCACCGCGCCCTTGCGCTTCAAGAGTGCATCCGCGTGGATGCCAGTCTCCAAGGTGCCACTTCGCAAGGGCCGCACCGGCGTCTTCCCGCACCTTCTGGATCGCTACAAGCCCGGCATCATCGGCGTGCTGCGCAACGGTAAGCGCTTCACGAATGAAACGAATTCCTATCACGACGTCGGCGCAGCACTGGTGCAGGCCTGCGAGGGTCAAACCGAAACCGCCATGTGGCTGATCTGCGATGCCGCGACCATTGCCAAGTATGGCTTGGGGTACGCCAAGCCAGCGCCAATTCCGGTGGGTCTTTACGTCCGCAATGGATATCTGTCGAAGGGGCAGACATTGGCGGAACTTGCGGCCGCAGCCGGGATCGATGCGAAGGGCCTCGAAGGCACGGTGCGCGCCTACAACGTGGGCGCGGTCAACGGCGAAGATCCGCAGTTCGAGCGTGGACGCACATCGTTCAACCGCTATCTTGCCGACCCTGCGCATAAGCCGAACCCCTGCGTCGGCCTGATCGGCAAGGGTCCATACTACGCGCTGAAAGTCATCATGGGCGATCTCGGCACGTTTGATGGTTTGCGCACCACCACCGTTGGTGAAGTGCTTCGTGAGGACGGTGGCGTAATCCCGGGTCTCTATGCCGTCGGCAATGACCGCGCCAGCATGATGGGCGGCAACTATCCCGGTGCCGGCATTACGCTGGGACCCAACATGACGTTTGGTTATGTCAC
>JANNEU010000174.1:0-4256 GCA_031379035.1 Hyphomicrobiaceae bacterium
TTCCGGCCACTTCCCACAGCTTCACGTTCCAGGCGAGGTGGCCAGCAGCGAGGCTGGTCATGAGACCGATACCGATCACCGCGACGATGCCCGGCAGTACCGCGCGATGTCGGCCGACAAGCAACTCGGAAAGTGCCCACAACACGGCGATGCCAATGCCAAGATAGGCAAGGCTTGAGTTATCCGTCGGACGCCATTGCGCAAGGAAGGCCACCGCAACCAGCGTAACGCCGAGTGCCAGGAACACGTCGTTGAAGCCACGCAGAAATCGAAAACGTTCGTCGCGGCCGGTGACTAAGGGACGCGCGGCGCGGCGGGCACCAGCCTGTTTTTCAAGCGCCGCCTGTTGTTCGGCAGTGATCACACCGGCTTTGACGGCAGCGTCGAGGTCTTCGTTGCGGAGCATGGGTGGGGCTACCAGTCGACAGATGTGGGATCAATGTGTGTGCGGTCGGAGCGTTGATGGACGATGAAATGCAGGCGCAGTTCATCGTCGTCAAAGTCGTAAAGGACAAGGAACGGTGTCTTGCTGATGGTATAGCTAAGCAGTCCAAGCCGTTTTTCAGGAATACCGGTAGCCGGGAAATGGGCGAGGTGATTCTGTAAAGTGGTGTCGAGCACTGCGAGCTTTTCATGGGCCAATACTGGGCCGAACCTGTTGGCACCGAAATCCAGAAACTCTTGAAGCTGACGCACATACGTGCGGGAGCGGACAATACGCCTCATGAAGTGACAGCATGCTTCGCGGAGAGTCGCTCCATGAATGCATCCATCTCGGCCTCGTATTCTTCCGACGACAAGGTTCGCCCGTGCTTGAAGTCTTCCTTCGAGCGTTCGATGCCAGCGAGGTCTTCAGCTGTGAGATGGAGGGGCGCAGTGCTCTCAGCCATCGACTGGACCATTTCAGCGATCGCATCGACCTGCGAATCGCCAAGCACAGGTAAGGACGCGTTGATCATAGCAATGGCTTCATCACGGGTCATGCCGATCTCCTTTCGTTCCAGAATACCATATCTCTGAACTGAGGTCAGCCCCACACGTCTCAAACGCTCAGCGTCCCCTTTGTCGATGGCACGCGGCCGGCTTGGCGGGGATCGAGGGCGATGGCGGAACGAAGTGCGCGGGCGAGGCCCTTGAAGCAGGTCTCGGCGATATGGTGATTGTTGGTGCCGTAGACACACGTAACGTGCAGCGTGATGCCGGCGTTTTGCGCGAAGGCTTGGAACCACTCGCGGAACAGCTCGGTGTCCATGTCGCCGACTTTTGGCTGCGAGAACGTAACGTTCCAGATCAGGTAAGGGCGGCCGGAAACGTCGATGGCGACGCGGGTCAGCGTTTCGTCCATGGCGAGATCGATCGAGGCGTAGCGGGTGATGCCCTGCTTGTCGCCGAGCGCCTTCGCGAGAGCTTGGCCAAGCACGATGCCGCAGTCTTCCGTCGTGTGATGGAAGTCGATGTGCAGGTCGCCTTTGGCGCGCAGCTTCATGTCGATGAGCGCGTGGCGGGCCAGCTGTTCCAGCATGTGGTCGAGAAAGCCGACGCCGGTCTCGATGTCGTAGGCGCCGGTACCGTCAAGGTCGATGGCCGCCTTGATCTGAGTTTCCTTGGTGGCGCGGTCGATGGTGGCGGTGCGTTTCACGGGGGAGGTCCTAGCGGCTTGTCGTGGGTCCCGGCCTTCGCCGGGATGACGAAGAAACTTGAAAGCTCTGAGCCCCAGACGGAGTATCGGTTGCAGTGTTGAGAATGAGCCTCTATCAGGCCGAGATATCAGTCCGCTGGTCCGGTGGCCAGCCGGAGACGTGGTGACCATAAACGGGTGTGATTTACACTTCGTTGACTCTGCCCGCTACGCCCGTACGACAGGAGCTTTACGATGTCTGCTGCTGACAGCATGCCCATCTGGCATGGCACAACCATTCTGACGGTGCGCAAAGGGGGCCGCGTGGTCATCGCCGGCGACGGGCAGGTGAGCGTCGGCGCGACGGTGATGAAGTCGAACGCGCGCAAGGTGCGGCCGTTGGGCACAGGCGGCGTGATCGGCGGCTTTGCCGGCGCGACGGCGGATGCGTTCACGCTGTTTGAGCGGCTGGAAGGCAAGCTTGAGAAATATCCGAACCAGCTGACGCGGGCGTGTGTGGAGCTGGCGAAGGATTGGCGGACCGACCGCTATCTGCGCCGCCTGGAAGCGATGATGCTGGTGGCCGATTCCTCCGTTACGCTGGTGCTGACCGGCAATGGTGACGTGCTGGAGCCGGAGCGCGACGTGGCGGGCATCGGCTCGGGTGGCAACTATGCACTGGCGGCAGCGCGAGCGCTGCTGGACACCGATATGACGGCCGAGCAGATCGCCCGCAAGGCAATGGCGATTGCGGCCGAGATCTGTGTCTACACCAATGGCAATCTGGTGGTGGAGAGCCTGGAGAGCAGCCGTTAAGGGTCTTCGGCTTAGGTCGGCACGCCGTCAGCGTTTTGCGTCATACGTCTCGCAGCTGAGCGCAATCCGATACCCCACCCGAAGGTTTGAACACATATGGCCTGGATGACTTTGTTACTCGCGGGTGCATTCGAGATCGGATTCACGACGGCGTTGCGGTATGTGGACAGCATCACGCGGTGGCGGCCCATTGCGGCGTTCATGGTGTGCGGCGGGATCAGTTTTTATCTCCTCGCGCGGGCGGCGCAGAGTATCCCGCTGGGAACCGCGTATGCAGTGTGGACCGGCATTGGCGCGCTCGGCACGGCAGTGCTTGGCATTCTTGTCTACGGCGAACCCGCCACCACCATGCGCCTGGTGTTTCTGACCCTGTTAGTCGGGTCGATTGCCGGGCTGAAGTTTGTTTCGCCATAATCCACTTTTATACGGCGCGTGAATACGATTCGATCGGCTCCCATGCGCATCGCGATTGTCTGCAACGATACCAGAGGCGGCGTGCAGCCTTATGTTGCTCTCGGCCGTGGCTTGGCACGCGCAGGACACGAGGTCCGCGGTGTCGCACCTGCGGAATTCGCATCCTTGTTTGCTGAGGCCGGACTGCCAATGGTGCCACTGTCGGGCGGCGAACGTGCAGCTGAGGTGCGATCCACCGGCATCGCCGAACAGGGTGTGATCGCCACGATGCGCCTGATGGCACGCGAGCTGCCGGCGCAAATCAATCAATGGACCAGGGAAACGCTCGAGGCGTGCCAAGGCGTTGATCTCTTGACGGGCGGTATTGGCGGCATGGTCGTCGGGCTCGGCGTTGCGGAGAAGCTGCGCGTTCCGTTTCTACAAACGCATCTCCAGCCGGTGAACGCGCCGACCGACGCGCATCCCGGCGTGATGCTGCCGTGGTGGCCGCGTTGGCTCGGAAAACGTGGCATGCATCTGAGCCATCAGTTGTCTGACAAGGCAGCGTGGATGGCGTTCAAGCGGCCGATGGATAAGGCGCGCGAGCAAGTTCTCGGCCTGTCGGGTCCGTTGCGCCCAACTGGCACGCCGCCAGTACTGTATGGCTTCAGTCCGCACGTTCTTCAAATGCCGCATGATGAAAATGTCATGCGCTGCGTGACGGGCTATTGGAACCTGCCTGCGTCCGCAGCGTGGCATCCATCACCGGCGTTGGAAACATTCCTCGGGCGCGGTGGACCGGTTGTCAGTATCGGCTTCGGCAGCATGGCCAGTGCGAAACCTGAACAGGTGACGGAGCTGGTACTCGGAGGCGTGCGGAAAGCCGGCGTGCGCGCGGTGCTCTTGTCAGGTTGGGGTGGCCTCGCGGCGCTGCCGGACGCCGACGATGTGTTCTGCGCCGATGCGCTGCCGCACGAGTGGCTGTTTCCACGCGTTGCAGCTGTCGTCCATCATGGCGGCGCAGGCACGACGGGTGCAGCGCTCAGCGCGGGCACGCCTGCGCTCGTGGTGCCTTTCACAGCCGATCAACCCTTTTGGGGCGCGCGCGTTGCAGCGCTCGGCGTTGGTCCGCGGCCGATCCCACGTCAGAAACTGACCGCAGACCTGTTGGGCAACTCTTTGCGCCGCATGATTGACGACAAGGGCATGTCCAAGCGGGCCGACGAGCTCGGTCAATTAATCAGGACAGAGGATGGCGTGGCCGCCGCAGTCGAACAGTTCGCGCAAATGTGATTGGTGCCGGTCAGACCAAAGCGTTAGCCCGCTTCAGCCACCGCTTGTCCATCATCACGTGGATGCCTTTGTTGCCGTTGACGATGACAATGACTGGGGACGCGCGTCTCTGTAGGTTTCTCTCCGAGCGGCTACC
>JANNEU010000196.1:0-1927 GCA_031379035.1 Hyphomicrobiaceae bacterium
GGAGCAGAACGCCAACATGGCGCTGAGCGTGGCGCACTACGGCTACATCATGGAGCAGGGCAAGATCGTGCTCGATGGCACCAGCGAAACGCTGGCCAGCAATGAGGACGTGAAAGAGTTCTACCTCGGTGGCGGTGGCCACCAGCGCAAGAGCTTCAAGAACCTGAAGTCGTTCCGCCGGCGCAAACGCTGGTTGTGATGCGCGCTGCGCGACACCCAATTCAATATCTGAAAGTGAGCTGATGACCTCGCCCACCACAGCAGGCGCGTTGTCCTGCGACCTCCTCGTCGTTGGTTCCGGTGCGGGTGGATTGGCGACCGCCATCGTGGCGAAGAAGGCCGGGCTTGATGTGATTGTCGTCGAAAAGGAGCCGGTGTTCGGGGGAACCACGGCGTACTCAGGCGGCGTGCTGTGGATACCAGGTAATCCGCAAGCCAAAGCTCAGGGCATCAACGACACGCGGGAAGCGGCCCGCACGTTCCTCAAAAACGAAACTGGTAACTTTTTTGACGACGACGCCGTCGACACCTTTCTCGACAAGGGACCGGAGATGGTCGCTTGGTTCGAAAAGGAAACATCCGTCAAGTTCTTACCGACGCTGTATCCAGACTATCACCCGGATGTCGAGGGCGGCGTCGATGTGGGCCGCGCCATTCTGGCAGCACCCTTCGATATCCGTAGCCTTGGCAAGGATATGGCGCGCCTGCGCCCACCGCTCGAGACCATCACGTTCATGGGCATGATGTTCAACTCGTCCAATGCTGACCTGAAGCACTTTTTCAATGCCACCAAATCGCTCGCGTCGTTTGCGTTTGTGACTAAGCGGCTGGCCAATCACATGAAGGAGCTGGCGTTGCACCGGCGCGCCGTTAACGTGACCAGTGGCAATGCGCTGGCGGCACGGCTGGCAAAATCGGCGCTCGATCTCGGCATTCCGATCCACACCGACGCGCCGGCCCGCCAGCTGATTGATGACGGGAAAGGCCGTATCACCGGTGCGATATGCGGCGTCAATGGCAGCGACACCACCATCACTGCTCGGCGCGGCGTGGTGCTTGCATGTGGTGGCTTCCCACACGACGCGGAGCGCATCCGCAAGGCCTACCCGCATCTCGCGCGCGGTGGCGAGCATCTATCACCGACGCCCAAAGGGAATACGGGTGATGGCATCAAGCTGGCGGAAAGCGTCGGCGGCACCGCGCCATTGCGCTTCAAGAGTGCATCCGCATGGATGCCGGTCTCCAAGGTGCCGCTTGGCAAGGGCCGGACCGGCGTGTTCCCGCATCTGCTGGATCGTTACAAGCCTGGTATTATTGGCGTTCTGCGCAATGGCCACCGCTTCACCAACGAGTCGAATTCCTATCACGACGTCGGCGCGGCGCTCGTGCAGGCCTGCGAAGGTGAAACCGAAACAGCCATGTGGTTGATCTGCGATGCCGCGACGATCGCCAAGTATGGCCTGGGCTATGCCAAACCGGCACCGATTCCCGTCGGCCTCTACGTGCGCAATGGTTACTTGTCGAAGGGGCAGACTTTGGCAGAACTTGCGGCGGCGGCTGGCATTGATGCGCGTGGTCTGGAAGAAGCCGTGCGCACGTACAACGTTGGGGCGGTCAATGGTAACGACCCCGCGTTCGGCCGCGGTCGCACATCGTTCAACCGGTATCTCGCTGATCCGGCGCACCAGCCGAACCCGTGCGTTGGCCCCATCGGTAAGGGACCCTACTATGCGCTGAAAGTTATCATGGGAGATCTCGGTACGTTTGACGGTTTGCGCACCACCAACGTTGGTGAAGTGCTTCGTGAGGACGGTGGCGTAATCCCGGGTCTCTATGCCGTCGGCAATGACCGCGCCAGCATGATGGGCGGCAACTATCCCGGTGCCGGCATTACGCTGGGACCCAACATGACGTTTGGTTATGTCAC
>JANNEU010000206.1:0-5419 GCA_031379035.1 Hyphomicrobiaceae bacterium
GTCGATGAGGGCGACAGTGCGCGGGAGGCAGCGCGCGTGTTGAATGTCGCCGCATCGACCGCGATCCGTTGGGTAGGAATGTGGACGACGACCGGCAGCGTCGAAGCGAAGCCCGGGACCGGCCACTGCCGCTCGCCACTCAAGGCGTATGAGGACTGGTTGCTCGATCTTGTCGCCAAGGAGCCCGATCTGACGCTTGAGGAAATTCGCGCGCGATTGAGCCGTGAGAAAAAGCTTCAAGTCGCAGCCAGTTCGATCTGGCGCTTTTATGATCGGCACAACATCACCTTCAAAAAAAACGCTGCACGCAGCCGAGCAGGATCGTCCTGATGTCGCAGCGGCGCGCGCCGCATTGATGGCCGAGCAATCGCGGCTCGATCCGCGGCGTCTCGTTTTCATTGACGAAACGGCCGTCACGACGAAGATGGTCCGCCAATACGGCCGCGCGCCGGCGGGCGAACGCCTTGTTGCCAAAGTTCCACACGGACATTGGAAGACACTGACGCTGATTGCCGCGATCCGCGTCGATGGCGTGACCGCGCCGTACGTCATCGACGGTGCGATGGATGGCGTGGCCTTCATCGCCTACATCACGTCGGTGCTTGCGCCGACGTTGAAAAAGGGTGACGTCGTTTTCATGGACAACGTGCGCACGCGACAAGGTCGCCGGAGTGGCCGAAGCATTGCGCGCGGTGGGGGCGAAACTCCGCTTCTTGCCGGCCTACTCGCCCGATTTGAACCCGATCGAAAACGCCTACTCCAAAATCAAATGTGGTTTGCGCAAAGCCGCCGCGCGCACCGTCAAAGATCTCACAAAAGCCGCTGGGCGCTGCATCAAAACAATTGCACCCTCAGACTGCGCCGGTTACTTCAGGAATGCTGGCTATCGCGCGTGATCCAAATCAAGTGGATTCCGCTCTAGAAGTCATCGGCGCGCCGCCGCACCACCACAATTGCCTGCCATTCGGCCGCAGTCTTTGGTTGCTGCAAGCCGCATTCGCCGGTACGCTGACGACCTGTTCACTGTTGCGTTGAGGGTCGCTGCCCGGCACCACGCGCGACCAACGGAGTATCCCCCCATGTTTGACGCCAAGAAGCTGCTTGAGATGCTTATGAAAGGCGCGCAGCCGGCGCCCGCACCGCAACACGCCGACACCGGTGGCTTAGGCGGCCTCGGCGATCTACTCGGCAAAGTGCTCGGGCAAGGCCAGAGTGGACAAGCGCAAGCTGGTCAACAAGGCGGTGGCGGCAGCCTCGCCGACATTCTCGGCAAGCTGGGTGGCGGCGGGCAATCCGCACCACAGCAGCGGCAAGCAGCGCCCCAGGCTGGCAATGAAGGCGGCACGCTCGGCGATCTGCTCGGCAAAGTGCTTGGCCAGGGCCAAGGTCATCAGGGCCAGGGTCATCAGCAAGCGGGCGCACCCGCCCAGCGCGGTGGACAACACGCCGATGCATCCGGCGGTGGCGATACCGGTGGCCTCGCCGACTTGCTGCGCAAGTTGCAGGAGCAGATCGGCGGCGGCGCTGGTGGTGCTGGAGCTGGACCGGGTGCCGGTGGCGCAGGGGGCGGTCTTGGCGACATCCTCGGCCAAGTGTTCGGCCAAGCCAAAGCTGGCGTTTCAGAAGGCGCGCGCCGCATCGATGACGCGACCGGCGCTTCAGGTCACATCCGTGGCGCAACACAAGGCGCAACGGGCCAATCGACCGACGAGATTATGGCCCAGATCAAAGACTGGGTTGCCAAAAACCAGATGGGCGCGGGTGCCGCTGCTGGTGGCCTCGGGGCCGTCGTCCTTGGCACCAAAGCGGGCCGCTCGCTGGCCGGCAAGGCACTCAAAATCGGCAGCCTCGCGCTGATCGGTGGCCTTGCTTACAAAGCGCTGCAGAATTATCAGGCCGGCAAACCGCTGATCGCGGCTACGCAAGATCCCCATCTTGCCGAAGCGCCGCGCGGCTCGGGCTATGAGACCGCCGCCGTCACCAACGACAGCGCGCTCCTCTACATCCGCGCCATGATCTCAGCCGCCGCCGCCGACGGCCGCGTCGATCCGAAAGAACAGGAAAAGATCTTCGGCAGCCTCAAACAGGCGGGCATGGATGCGCACGCGGAAGAATTCGTCGCGCGGGAACTGAACCGCCCGGCCACGATCGCAGACCTGGTCGCCGGCGTGAAAACCGAGCAGGAAGCCGTGCAGGTGTTCACCGCCGCGCGGATTGCCGTGGAGCTTGATAGTCAGGAAAACAACGACTTCCTGGTCAACTTGGCCAACGGGCTCGGCATCGATGGCCAACTCGCCCAGCACATTGACGCGGCCGCCCGCGGCTCAGCCTGATGCGATCCCGCACGATCTAGACCCGATCTGAGTGCGACATAACCCTTGAATTCCGACGGCCACTGAGTATCGTGGCCGCCGGAACACTTTGTCTCACGCCGGTCCCTGCCTTGGGTTCGGCACAATCCCTGTGCTCCATAGTCTCGGCCTTTGCAGAGCTGACCCGCGGCGCCGCAAGCGAAGTTGGTCAGCACTCGCACCCACCTCCCAGCGCCGTGGCTTGGCCATCCTGGTATTGCCCATCGACGCACGTCTCACGACCTTCGCCCTTTCCGTTCCGTAGTCGCCAGAGGATCCCCCATGAATATCGTCTCCATCGCCATGAACCTGCTGACACCAGCCATCATCGGCCGCATCGCCAGCGCCCTGGGTATCAACCCAACGCTCGCCCAGATGGCCGTGACCGCAGCCATTCCTGCCATCTTCGGCGGCATCGCCGGCAAGGCCGCGCAGCCATCTGGCCTCGGCGTGCTCACCGGCCTGCTCGGCCAGCAGAGCCCAAGCATGCTCGGCAGCCTCGGCGACATGATCGGCGGCAGCAATCAGGCCAGCCTCGTCAGCGGCGGCACCAGCGCGCTCAATTCATTGTTCGGCAACTCAACAGCCGGCGCGCTCGCCAGCGCCGTTGGCAAATTTGCTGGCGTGCCGGAAGCGGCCAGCACCAGCCTGCTCGGCATGCTCGCCCCCGTCGCGCTTGGCACCTTGGCGCAGCAGCAGAAGTCCAGCGGCCTTGATGCGGGCGGCCTCGCCAACCTGCTCGCCGGCCAGAAAGATAACATCGCTGCCGCGCTGCCAAAGGGTTTTGGTGACCTCTTGAAGGGCACGGGCCTGCTCGACAGCGTGATGCCATCGACACCGTCCATGGCCTCCATGGCCAGCACCGCCGCCGCCGGTGTCGCAACCGCTGCCGGTACTGCCGCCAAGTCTGCCATGGCCGGCGCAGCATCCACCGCGACCCACGCCGCTCAAACCGCCAGCGCCACCGCCTCCCGCGTTCAAGACGCTGGTCGTGCTGCGGCCAGCCACATGCCGGTCGCGCCGGCCGCGTCTAGCGGCATCTCCAAGTATCTGCCGCTGCTGGCCGGTCTTGCCGCCCTCGTCATCGGCTACAGCCTCTGGCAAAGCAGCCGCGGCCCGGCCATCCCGGCAGCCTCCAAAATCGTCTACAATAACGTTGACGTCGGTGCGCGCGCCTCGTCGCTGTACGAAGGCATCAAGACGAGCGTTGCCGGCATCAAGGACGAGGCCTCAGCCACGGCCAGCCTGCCCAAACTGCGTGACCACGTCACCGCTCTCGGCGAAATGCGCGACCTTGCCGAAAAGATGCCGGCCGACAGCCGCAAGAGCCTCGCGGGCCTCTTCCAGGGCCTGACACCGGGCCTCGAAGGCCTTGTCGTCACCGCACTCAAGGCACCGGGCGCCTCCGGCATCGTCAAGCCGGTGCTCAACCAGCTGATCGACCGCATGAAGACGCTGGCCAAGGGTTAATTGGTTAAGCCCTGATCGGCCCGACCCAGCTTTTTAACCGTAATATCAGGGCGTTCCAGGCAACTGGGACGCCTTTTTTGCACTTTTGCCGCCAAACCAAAACCGGCGCGACACTCACCTCTTAGAATGGCCCAAAAACGCACCAGGAAGCCCGCCTGATGCCCTCGCAAGACACCTGGCTAGGGAGGTAGCCAAGGCACCTCGAAACGCACCAAATCGCATCTCTGACCTGGCAAATGGATTAACTCTGTTGACGCCCCAATTTAACCATGCGGCCTGCAGGGCAAGGTTAAAAAGCGCAGCGCTCGAAAGCCTGTGCCATCGCCCCGTCCACCTGCGCTTGCAGCGCACCGCGTTTGACTGCCCGTTGCATCCAAAAGCAACGCGTGAGCGCTTTTCCATCTTGCATTCGGTTTACGCCTGCCGTTAGCTGGGAATGGTTTGTACCGATCATCATCGCGGCCGAGTTCTTCAGCGCAGACAACTGTTAGTGCGGCCACGGCACCGCCAGCCTCAGCCACAATGACGGCCACAACAATGGCCACAACGACAGCATGATATCCGGTCGTGGAATTGTCCCGGCCCATCGCATCGCAGAGCCGCATTGAAACTGACACAGCGTCCGCCCACCGGACCTTTTGCATTTTATAGACGCATAAATCGGGGAGGCAGTTTGTGCTTAGACCCACCCAGACTTTGTCTCGTCGGCTGCTACAGCGCCTGACGCTGCTCGCCGCCGTGGTCACCGGACTGCTGCACGCGGCCCTCGCACCGGCCCTCGCCAGCGCCGAGTTCGAGATCCTGTTCCCCGAGGCCCGCAACAATCCGGCGGAACTGTTTTTCAAGCCGGTCTGCAACGCGCGGCTGGATGGCGTGATCTGGGGCCCCGATCCCGATGTGGCGGGCGACACGGGCGATGCCGCCAAACTCAAAATCAAGCTGCAAGCCTTCCTGACCGAAGCTGCCACCTACGGCCCACTGCCCGACGGCCACTTCTACGTGCTGTGCTTGGCATCCGTCGGCGGCGATCTGCGCGAAGCAGTCGAGATCGGCAAAGTCTTCCGCGGCTGGACGATGGTGATCGAAGATGGGTCCATGTGCGAGTCGGCGTGCTCCATCGTGTTCATGAGTGCAGCGCCGCGTGATCGCGTATTCATTTTCTCCGAGGTCGCTCCCGGGCGTTTCCTGCACCACCGCGGCCAGCTTGGATTTCATGGCCCTGAGCTGAATTTTACGCTGAAAGAGGCGGAAAAGTTAAAACCCAACCAAATCGTGCAAACAGCTAAGAGCGCCTACCGAAATGCGCTCGACCGGATACGTGCGGTTGCGTTTCCAGACGACCGTCGAGCCGAGTTGTCCGTTAAGTCATTCCTAGGCTCAGGTCAGCTTCCAAACGCGATGCCGCCCGATCTGCTGATGAGTTTTCTGTCGGTGCCGCACGCGGATATGTTCCGCATCACGAGTTTGCTGGAGGCCATGAGCTGGGGCATTGAAGTCTACGGCATCAAGCCACCACCCGCGCTGTCGGCAAGTTTGCTGGTATCCGCGTGCGGCACCGACAGAAAACTCATCAGCAGATCGGGCGGCATCGCGTTTGG
>JANNEU010000103.1:0-2705 GCA_031379035.1 Hyphomicrobiaceae bacterium
GGCACCCCGTCGACACTCGAATCAGCGGCTCGGTTTTCCTCTTCAATCAGGGGATCGCCGATGCCAGCAGAGAGACTGTCGATGAAGAAAATCCGTGATGTTTTGCGGCTGACGTTCGAACTTGGCATGAGCCGCCGAAAGGTCTCTGCCGCGACGGGAATCGGCCGGACGGCGGTGACCGACTATGTGCAGCGGATGGGCGCTGCCGGGCTCCGTTGGCCGCTGCCGGTTGAGCTTGATGACGCCGATCTTGAACGGCGCTTGTATCCGCCGGGAGTGGCCGCCAAGGGGGCAACCGGGATCGAACCCGACTGGACTGTCGTCCACGCCGAGATGAAGCGGCGCGGCGTGACATTGACGTTGCTCTGGCAGGAGTATCGCGCGGAGCATCCGCAAGGGGCGGCGTACAGCTGGTTCTGCGAACGCTATCGCGACTGGAAGAAAGGCGTCTCGCCAACGATGCGCCAGCATCATGCGGCGGGCGAAAAACTGTTCGTCGATTGGGCCGGCGACACCATCGCGGTGTTCGATCCAGCGACCGGCGTTGAGCATCGCGCGCGCATCTTCGTGGCAGCCCTCGGCGCCTCCAACTTCACCTATGCCGAGGCGCGCTGGACCGAGACGTTGCCGGATTGGATCGGCTGCCACGTCAATGCACTGGCCGCCATCGGCGGCGTGCCGAAGGCACTGGTGCCCGACAATCTGAAGGCCGGCGTGACCAAGCCATCGCGCTATGAGCCGGGCATCAACCGCACCTATCAGGATCTCGCCGATCATTACGGCTGTGTCGTGCTGCCGACGCGCATCATCAAACCGCGCGATAAGGCCAAGGTCGAAGTGGCCGTGCAGATCGTCGAACGCTTCGTGCTGGCAAAGCTGCGCAACCAACGCTTCTTCTCATTGGCTGAGTTGAATACGGCCATCCGGGAATGCGTGGCGACCATCAACGCCAAGGTTATGCGTGGCTTCGGGCAAAGCCGCACGGACTTGCTGGAGACGATCGATCGCCCAGCACTCGGCGCGCTGCCGGAGACGCCATATCCGTACGCGGATTGGAAGCGTGCGCGGGTCGCACCGGATTACCACATCGAGGTTGGCGGCCACTATTACTCGGTGCCATCGAAGCTGATCCGCGAGATCGTCGACGCCCGCATCACCGGTGCGACCGTCGAGATCTTCCACAAGGGCGAGCGCATCGCCAGCCATGTCTTCTCGGCGGTAAAACACCGTCACACAACAATAACTGAGCACATGCCGAGTGCGCATCGCCGTTATGCGGCATGGACGCCGGCGAAGATGATGGACGAGGCCGCCAAGGTCGGCCCGGCGACTGTGGCGTTGTTCGAAGCCATCATGAAAGCCAAACCACATCCGGAGCAGGGCTTCCGGTCGTGCCTCGGCATCATCGGGCTCGGGCGCACCTACGGCATCGCGCGACTCGAAGCGGCGGCACGGCGCGGCAACACCATCGGCGCCGTGAGCTACGGCTCGATCGCCTCCATCCTCAAGCATGGGCTGGATAAAGCCTTTGCCATCGAACCCGCACCGGACACCCCGCCGATCCGGCACGGCAACATCCGCGGCTCCGGCTACTTCCATTAGGCCGAACTGCGCGTGTGATCTTCAGGCGTTTGAAAAAGAAAAAGGACTTGCTCATGCTCACGCATCCAACCGAACAACGGTTGATCGATCTTGGTCTCGCTGGAATGGCGAAGGCGCTCGAAGAACAGCGGCGCCTGCCCGACATGGCCGCGCTCAGCTTCGAGGAACGGCTCGGACTCATGGTCGACCGCGAGGCCCTCAGCCGCAACAACAAGAGGCTCGGCAATCGATTGAAGTTCGCCGGCCTCAGGCAAGCAGCCGTCGTCGAGGACGTCGATCTGAAAGCGGCGCGCCAACTCGACAAACCGCTGTTTGCAAAACTCGCGGCCGGCGACTGGATCGATCGGCGGCAGAACCTGATCATCATCGGTGAGACGGGCCTTGGGAAAAGTTGGCTCGCGTGCGCGCTCGGACACAAAGCCTGCCGTGATGATCGCGCTGTGCTCTATCAGCGCGTGCCACGCATGTTCGATGCCTTGGCGCTGGCGCGCGGCGACGGCCGTCACACCCGACTGTTGAAGGTGATCGCGCGTGCCGAACTGCTGATCCTGGACGACTGGGGCCTCGCCAATCTGACGCCTGATCAGGGCCGCGACATGCTTGAGATTGTCGACGACCGGCACGGCCGCGGCAGCACCATCATCACCAGCCAGCTGGCGGTCGAGCACTGGCATGACACCATCGCCAACCCGACCATTGCCGATGCCATTCTGGACCGGCTCGTGCACAACGCGCACCGGCTCAATCTGAAGGGCGAAAGCATCCGCAAGACCACAGCGAAACGATCAGGACTTGACGACAAGACCCACGCCTGAGACCCCTGCAACCGTCGACGGGAGCGGGGTGTCCGCCATCACCGTAATGCTGTCCGCCTTGCCACCGTAATCGTGGCCGCCTTCAGAGCGTAAACAGTGTCCGCCTTCACCGGAATCCGCAGCGCCACTGCAATGTGCGCAACAAGGCGAGTACGGCGAAGGAAACCGAGCGCCTGCTGAACAAGCATTTCGTGAGCGCATGGAAGAAGCGCGACGTGCGCGATATCAGGCAAAGCCACATCAACGAGATTCTTGATGCCCTCGTGGCCGACGACAAGCCGAGCGAGG
>JANNEU010000273.1:0-2124 GCA_031379035.1 Hyphomicrobiaceae bacterium
TGCTCTGATTGGTCAGGAAGACGAGCGTCTTGCCCGTCTCTGGGTCCTTGAAACGAATGCGGCGCAAGTGCTCGGGATAGTGCTGGCTGGTCTGCACGCCAGCCAGCGCAATGGTCTGGTCGCAGATGATGCCGGCCGCCCTGTCGGACGGTGCGGAGTACAGGCGCCGCGCATCCATGTTGGACTTCGCCCGCGTGACGAAAAAAGCACCGGCTTGATGCAGCACATGCAGACGCGCAAAGTCGACATAACCTCGATCCATGACGTAGATGGCGCCGGGCTCGGGCAACAGCAGATCGAGGGCATGAACGTCATGCAGCTTGCCGTCGGAGACATGGATGAAGCTCGGGATATTGCCCCGCAAGTCGAGCAAAGTGTGCATCTTCACAGCTGCCTTGGTCGTGCGGAAGTGCGCCCAGGGAAACACCGACAGGCACAGGTCGATGGTCGTGGAGTCCAGCGCATAGACAGTGTTCTTCAGGTCCAGGCCCAGGTCTTCCTCTGCGTACAGCCGTCGCGCCTGGGAGATCAGGCGTTGGGCAAACTCGGCATAGATGCGCCAATCGCGCGTCTCGTTCGCATCCGCCGTCGATGCGGAGCATCGCTCTGCGATGACGTCGAACGGCGGACCGGCTCGCGAAAGCCCATGCGATAGAGCTTGGCGGACTGCGCCGAAAGGTAGGTCTCGATGTCGCGCAGACTCTCGCGGTAGGTCAGCTGGGCGAAGGCCATGGCCCGATACTGCTCCGCGCAGTTGAGCGAGCGGACCCGATGATCGCCATCGTAGCGCACGACGAGCCGTGCGAACGTACTCCATGGCAGGAAGTCCATCAGCTGCGCAAACAGCGTCCTGTCCTTGTTCATGGCTGCCTCCCGGGGAAAATCCGGGAGACAATGCGCGGGAAGTCGAAATCGACACCACGCTTCAACGCGCCAAAACCCTTATGGACTAAAGACTTCTGATCGGACCGCCTTCAGTTAACCGGACAGCAGTGTGATCACATATTAAATCACCCCGACTTCCAATATCGAGCAAGCCAAACAGTATTTGTTGGCCGGGTCCCCTGATGCGATGCCATGGTCCTTCTCGGAGCGGGCCCGAATGGAGGCCAGTACCGTCTAAGCCCGGAAAATGTGAGGCAGTCTCAACCGAACAACAAGTGCGAAGAAGGCCAAGCGAGTGGACTGCATTTGACGTGATCGGCTGACTGTCCGATGCCAGCTTTCTGCCAGTCTAGTTGCCGAAGCAGATATTCCTCGAACCGGTGAGTGAGCGCGCCATGCTGATGACCCGACTGAACACAGTGTTGGGCATTGAAGCGCCCATCGTGCAGGCCCCGATTGGACAAACCGCGGACGCAACCTTGGCTACGGCTTTTTGCAAGGCTGGTGGCCTTGGAACCCTCGCAGGTCGAGCGGCCTATCCTGACGAACTGCGCGACCAAATTAGGCACATCCGGCAGCAAACGTCGCGACCGTTTGGCGTTGGCTTTATTACGCATCTGCTGGGTTCTCGGCCGCTGCATTTTGAGGTTGCGATGGAAGAGCGGGTGCCGGTGGTGCTGCTCTCGTTTGGTGATCCGTCGCCGTTGATCCCAATTGCCCAGCAATCTGGGGCCAAGGTCATCTGCCAAGTGCAGTCGTTCGATCTGGCGCGGCGTGCTGTAGATGCCGGTGCCGACGTTGTCTGCGTTCAAGGCAACGAGGCCGGCGGCCACACAGGTCGCAAAAATCTGCTGCCGTTCCTTGTTCAAACAGTGACCGCGTTTCCACATGTGCCGGTCATTGCGTCAGGGGGCATTGCGTGCGGTCGAAGCCTTGCCGCCGTCTTGGCCGCCGGAGCCGACGGGGCTTGGTTGGGCACGGCATTTCTTGCCTGCAAAGAAGCGATCAAAGTCAATCCGGCGACGAGAGATGCCGTCCTCGCCTCCAATGGCCGCGATACCGTATTCAGTCCGGCGACCGACTTTGTGATCTACCAGGGGCAATCGAAACCCGGTTGGCCTGACGGTGTTGCGGTGCGCCACCGCCCCAACGAGATCACGAACAATTGGCAGGGTCGCGAGGACGAGCTTGCGAAGAACCGCGATGCTCTCGATGCCTATTACAAAAGGATACCTGATT
>JANNEU010000274.1:0-6672 GCA_031379035.1 Hyphomicrobiaceae bacterium
ACGGCGCGGGGCACCGGCTTCTCGAGGTAGGCGCGGATGCTACGCCGCCCGGCGATGGCGTCTTGAATGGACATCATGTGTGGGGCTCTCTCAGCGTTCTGCGGTGGCGAGTTTGGTGCCGAGGGCCACGAAGGCTGCGGCAAACGTACGGCGCATCCAGACTAAAACAGATGGCCGCGAGATGACATGATCGCGCACGGCAGCAGCGCAGAGGCCATAGACAGCGAAGACCGCGAACGTCATCGCCATGAAGACGCCGCTGAGCATCAGCATATGCGGCAACGGGTTGGGGTTTGCTGCATCGACGAACTGCGGCAGGAACGCCAGAAAGAAGATCGACAGTTTCGGATTGAGCACGTTGATGAGGATGGCGTGGGCTATCACCTGCCGCGCCGTGCGGGCTTGAACGTCAGCATTGACCGACAGTGCGCCGCTTTCCTTCAAGGTCTCCCACGCCATGTATAGCAGGTACGCAACACCCAGATATTTGAAGATCTGGAATGCCAGTGCGCTGGTGTGCAGAACGGCCGCAAGGCCGAGGATGGCGGCTGCCAAATGCGGGATGATGCCCAGTGTGCAGCCGAAGGCCGCAACAACGCTGGCGCGCGCGCCCCGTGAGAGCCCCATCGCCAACGTGTAAAGCGCGCCTGTGCCGGGGGACGCAACAATGATCTGTGATGTCAGAAGAAACTCGATGCTCATGGGTGCTCCAGCAGCAGGGCGGAATTCACAAGGTTGTGGTCAGGCCGCCGTCGATGACGATCTGGTGGCCGGTGACGTAAGCGCCGGCGTCGGAGGCGAGGAATACGGCTGCGCCGCCGAGTTCGGCCGGCTTGCCCCAGCGTTTGATCGCGGTGCGTGCGGCGATGCGATCAACAAACGCTTGGTCGGCGAGCAAGGGTGCGTTGAGTTCGGTTTCGAAATAGCCAGGCGCGATGGAGTTGACCGTGATGCCATGCTCGCCGAGTTCGGCTGAGAGCGATCGCGTGAGGCCGGCGAGGCCAGCCTTGGACGCGACATAAGCGTGGATCGTCGCGCGGCCTTGGATGCCGGTGATCGAGGTCGTGAAGATGATGCGGCCGTGGTTTTGTTGCTTCATGTGGTGCGCCGCGCGCTGGGCAAGCAGGAACGGTGCCCGCAGGTTGGTGCCGTTGACGATGTCCCAGTTGGCCCCGTCCCATTCATCAAGCGGCACGCGGTGGTTCATGCCGGCGTTGGCGATCAGGATGTCGAGGCGTCCGTGGCGAGCGACGATGGCATCGATGGCTGACTGTCCAGCTGCACTATCGGCCACATCGAACACCGCAACATCGGCCTTGTGGCCCTTGGCGGTTAGCGCCGCTGCTTGCTGATCCAGCGTCGCCTTGTTGCGGCCGTTAAGAACGACGAGCGCGCCGGCTTCTGCGAGGCTCGTGGCCATGGCGAGCCCTAATCCGCGTGAGCTGCCACTGATCAGAGCTACGCGGCCGGTAAGAGAGAATTGCTGCATGGTGTCCTCGCACTTGAGACCTGGGGCCAAACCCGTGAGGCTGACCCCATGGCACGACATGGCTTGTCGGGGAAGATCAGTTGTCGTGCAGCGGCCTGCTGCGACGCCAACGCGTCGTCGTCGCACAGCGTCAGTTGGGAAATCATTGTGCCTGTCCTGAATGCGGCTGGCGCAAAAATGCGATCTGTCCGGTTTCGCGCAGGACCGTGGCTGGCACCGCTGCGGCCGCTGCGTCGGCACGTTCGGCGTCCGATGCATAAGTTGATTTCAGAGAGCTGCCAAGCTTGCGCGCCTGGGCGATCATGCGGTGGCCGACGGCCGTCCGTTCGGTAGAGAAGGCTGCGAGGGCGGTGGCGCTGTCCGGGCCGGTGATGGCCAGCGCCGTGGCTAAAGCTGCGGCATCATCGGCCGCTTTGATAACGCCGGCACCCACATGGGGCCGCACGACAAAGGCTGCGTCGCCGATCAGTGCGATGCGGTCCCGGTGCATATACGGGCTGGCGAGATCGTAGATCGGTTGGAGAAAGGGTTGCGCGGTTTCGGCGACGACCGCTTTGAACCATGGGGCCAGGATGCGGTTGGCGTCCGCGCGCATGCGCGCAATCACGGCGGCAGCGATGAGCTGTGGCGGAATGGCTGTAGCGTGCCGAACGCCGGTGCGGTCGGTCAGCAGCTTCGGTAAGGCGTCGTCAGCATCGGCGGGGCGGTACCAAACGAAGTTATAGCTGCGGCGGCCCGGTGTGAGATCGTGGCCGGGGCCAGGCACCAGATACCCGAGCATTTGCTCGCCGGGTGGCAGGCAAAACGTGAAGTGGGCTGTTCTGTTATCGTCAGGGCTTTTGAAGAGGGCTGCTTCAGGTGCAAGGCCGCGCCAGGCGACATAGCCCGCGTAGGCCGGCGTCAGGTCTGGAAACAGATGGCCGCGCACGGTCGAGCGGACGCCGTCAGCACCGATCAGCACGGCACCCGTCGCGCTGCGGCCGTCGGCGAAATGAGCCGTGATGTTTTTCGTGTCTTCGGTAATGCTGACGAGATCAGCGCCGCGATGCAGGTTGTTGGCTGGGAAGCGTGCCATCAGTTGGCTGTGGACATGCGTCCATGATGTGGCGATCTGTGGCGTGGCCAACGTCGCGATGATCCGGTCGTGCGCATCCAGAACCGTGCGCTCGCGGATGGCAACACCAAAGGCGCTATCGGTGGCAATGCCGAACTGCGCGAGGGCTGCGTGTAGTTCCGGATGGGTCAGTATGCCGGCACCACGGCCCGACAAAGGGTCAGAGGTGCGTTCGTAGACGTCAACATGCCAACCAGCGCGCCGCAGATAGAGCGCGGCGAACAATCCTGCCATGGAGCCGCCGATGATGATGGCATGGCGCATATCACGCGGTGCTCTCGGTGTTCGCATTTTGTGCCTCCGAGCTGCATGCCGCTCGGTGCAATGTGTGCCGGTTGGTCCGGGCAGACGCAACTCATCCATGTTTGACCCAAGCAGAGCTGCCGTGCGCTGGACCCTGAACCAGTCCCATAGACAGCCCTGGGGCAGAGCGCTTACGGATGCCATCGGAAACACCAAAGGGAGACACCCATGAAACTCGTTCGTTTCGGCGCGCCCGGCGCTGAGAAGCCTGGCCTCGTCGATAGTGCTGGCGTGGTCCGCGATTTGTCGGCGCACGTGGCTGATATCACTGGCGAGACGCTGTCGCCGGCGAGCCTGGACAAGCTGCGTAAGCTCGACCCGAAGTCGCTGCCGGAAGCGCCCAAGGGCGTGCGGCTTGGCGCACCAGTGGGGCGCGTGCACAACTTCATCGCGGTGGGTCTCAACTACGCCGATCACGCCAAGGAAACTGGCGCGGCGATCCCGCCCGAGCCGATCCTTTTCAACAAGCTCGCTAACTGCCTGGTTGGTCCGAACGACAATGTGATGGTGCCGAGGGATTCAAAAAAGCTCGATTGGGAAGTTGAGATCGCGTTCGTGATGGGCCGTCGCACGCGTTACGTGGACGAGAAAGACGCGCTGTCCTACGTGGCCGGTTATGCCGTGTGCAATGACGTGTCCGAGCGGTATTGGCAGGCTGAGCGCGGTGGTCAATGGATGAAGGGCAAAAGCTTCGAGACGTCCGGCCCGCTTGGCCCCTGGCTGGTGACCACCGACGAAATCAAGGACGTGCAAGCGCTGCCGATGTTCCTCGACGTCAACGGTAAGCGCATGCAGACCGGCAACACGAAGACGATGATCTTCACCATCGCGCATATCGTGCACTATATCTCGCAATTCATGGTGCTCGAAGCGGGTGACGTTGTGACCACCGGCACACCGCCCGGCGTTGCGCTCGGGATGAAGCCGACACCCATCTTCCTCAAAGCCGGCGACGTCATGCACCTCGGCATCGAAGGCCTCGGCGAGCAGAAGCAAACGGTGGTGCCGTTTAAGATGTGAGCGTGATGCTTGTTGGGGTCAGACCCATGGGTCTGACCCCACTGCAACGCTCACACCCGCTCAATCACCACCGCAATCCCCTGGCCGACGCCGATGCACATGGAGACGAGGGCATAGCGTCCGCCGGTGCGTTGCAGTTGGCGGGCGGTGGTCAATGCAAGACGGGCCCCTGATGCGCCGAGCGGATGGCCCACGGCAATGGCACCGCCGTTGGGGTTCACGCGGCTGTCATCGAAGCTGACGCCGAGGCCTTTGAGACAACCAAGCACCTGCGCTGCAAACGCTTCGTTGATCTCGATGACGTCCATGTCCTTGATGTCGAGACCGGCGCGCTCAAGTGCTTTCTTCGACGCTGGCACCGGTCCGAAACCCATGATGCGTGGCGCGACGCCGGCGACGGCCGTTGAGAGTATGCGCACCAACGGTTTGCGGCCGGCGCGATCGCCAGCGTCCTTGCTCGCAAGGATCAAGGCCGCTGCACCGTCATTGATGCCGGACGCATTGCCAGCTGTGGTGACGCCACCTTCGAACAGCGGGCGCAGCTTTTCGAGATCGGCGAGAGAGGTCTGCGGACGCGGATGCTCGTCGTCTGCAATGACAGTATCCGGCTTGCCCTTGGCACCCTTCAGCGTGACTGGCTCGATCTCGCCTTTGAAGAAGCCGTCGGCTTTGGCCCTCTCAAACTTCTGCTGCGAAGCGTGGGCGAAGCGGTCGCAATCGGCGCGGGCGATCTGGAGGTCGCGGGCGAGGTTGTCGCTGGTCTCTGGCATGGTGTCGGCACCAAAACCCTTTTCGATCTTCGGGTTGGGGAAGCGCGCGCCGATGGTTGAGTCGAACATGCGGTAGTCGCGCTGAAAGGGCGTTTCGGATTTGGCCATGACGAACGGGGCGCGGCTCATGCTCTCGACGCCACCGGCGATGGCGACGTTCGCTTCGCCGCAGGTGATGGCGTGCGCCGCGCCGATCAGCGCGTTGAGACCGGAGCCACAAAGTCGGTTGTGCACCTGGCCAGGTGTCTCGATGGGCAGGCCAGCGATCAGCAGCGCATGCCGCGCGACATTGCGCGCATCTTCGCCGGCCTGGTTGGTGCAGCCAATGGCAACATCGTCGATGGTTTCGGGGGCGAAGCCGGAGCGCGTCACGACCGCCTTGATCACACCGGCCAGCAGATCATCCGGGCGCACTTTCGAGATGGCACCCGCGTGACGCCCGAATGGCGTGCGCAATCCGTCGTAGAGATACGCTTCAAGCATGGGGGCCTCGGGGTTGGAGGGGGGACAGGATAACCCGAGGCGTAAGACGGGCGGCGCGTTGTGTCCAGAGAGCGATGTTGGGGACAACCACTAATTTCGCCTGCGTCACTGGACGATGTGCTTGGCGGTCGCGAAATTGGTGGCTGCTCCCAGCGTGGCGCGCGCCCTGCCGCGCGACGCGGTCTGATAGACTTCGGGGATTGCGGGTAAGCGACCGGCTGTGAGCGCGGCGAGGGTTGGTGCGTGGCTGACGACGAAAGCGTCGAAGCCGCAACGCAGCATGAGCGGCAGCTGGTCGAGCAACACATCGCCGGTGGCGCGGATCTCGCCCTTGAAGTGGAACTCGTCACGCAGGCGGCGGGCGAGGGAATACCCGCGGCCGTCGGAGAATTTTGAGAACGGGATGACGATGGCCGCGAGGCGGTCAAGCGCGTCGGCCGTGGGTGACAGGTCGACTGTGGGATCGACTTGCAGGGCGACGCCAGCGTCATGTGC
Source organism: Hyphomicrobiaceae bacterium (assembly GCA_031379035.1). Lineage (GTDB taxonomy): Bacteria > Pseudomonadota > Alphaproteobacteria > Rhizobiales > Hyphomicrobiaceae > JABFRJ01. The sequence continues at coordinate 5,675 of JANNEU010000274.1, forward strand.
CAATAGCGCCGCGCGATCAGCGCGCCAGCGGGCCAATGTCATGATCACGGCTTCGCCGCGTGGCAGAGGCGATGCGTCGTCAAGCATAACGAACGTGTCGTCGCTGAACCGTCCGTCTTTCCAGAGCTTGGTCATGGTGTGTATTACTCCTGAGGGATGTGCGATTATCACACCTCCTCCGCCACCTTCTCCGATTTTGTGCGCTGCTTGGGCGGGCCATAGAGCGCTTCTTTGAACGGCGCGGCGCCGAGGCGGCGGTAGGTGGTGAGGAAGGTTTCACTTTTTGCCGTGCGTTCGCGGGTGTAGACGCCGATGATCTTTTCGATCACATCGGGCACGTCTTCGGCGGGGAAGCTCGGACCCAAAATGGCACCGATGTCGGCGTCGTCTTTGGGCGAACCACCAAGCGTGATCTGATAGTGCTCAGTGCCCTTTTTGTCGACGCCGAGGATGCCAATGTTGCCACTGTGATGGTGGCCGCACGCATTGATGCAACCGGAGATGTTGAGCCGCAGCGGGCCGATATCTTCGGCTTTGGCGGGATCGGCGAAACGCAGCGCGATGGCCTGCGAAACCGGGATCGAACGGGCGTTGGCCAAACTGCAGTAGTCGAGGCCGGGGCAGGCGATGATATCGGTGATCAGCTCGGTGTTGGCGCTCTGCAGGCCCGATACAATGAGCGCATCATAGACCGCTGGAAGATCGGAGACGGCCACCGTCGGCAGTACAAGGTTTTGTTGGTAGGTGACGCGGATTTCATCGTGGCCGAACTGTTCGGCGAGACTTGCGACGGCGTCCATCTGATCGCTTGAGGCGTCACCGGGGATCTGGCCCGGCGTCTTCAGCGAGATGTTGACGATGCGATACCCGGCCGTCTTGTGCGCGAGCACGTTGGTGCGCAGCCAGCGGGCAAAGCCTTCGTCGGCAGCGCGGCGTGCGGTGACGGCCTTGTCGTCATTCGTGCGCGCAGGGAGCGCTTTCGGCGCAAAGTACGCGGC
>JANNEU010000285.1:0-11819 GCA_031379035.1 Hyphomicrobiaceae bacterium
GGACGCCACCAAGGATTCCCTGAAGGCGGCTCCGGCGTTCGAACACGCAAGCGATCAGACGACGGTGAACCCATCGAGGCCTGCAACACCGACAGCGCCAAAGCAATAGGGGCGACTTAGCTGAGAAATCACGATCGAGCCGGTTTGTTCAGTGAGCCGGCTCATTCTGCGTTGGGTCGTGCAGCACCTCCCTAAAGCTGGGAATTACCTTCAAGTGATGCAACGCCTGCCGCCGCCGGCGACCTCCGTGAAGCATCACCCACGAGAGCAAAGCAAAAAAAGCCCGCGACGCGCCGAGGGGAAGGGCGTGTCGCGGGCCTGCCCAGGGTGCCAGCCGGGGGACGTCTGGCACTCCGACGTGCCAGCGTGGGGAACTCAGGCACTCTGTCGTGGGTCTGACTGAAACGTGAATTCCGACGACAAGTTCCAGAGCGAAAAAAAATAAATACCACCTCACGTGAGTGGAGCCGCGCCACGAAGATTGCCGCACAGTATGGAACCGCCCGTCGTTATAAGAGTTCTACTCTCACAACTGAACTTCGGAGCAACGCCATGGGCAATCTACTTCACTACGCAATCGTTTTCCTGGTGGTTGCGCTTGTCGCCGCACTATTCGGCTTCGGCGGAGTCACCGGCACAGCCATCGAGGGCGCACGCCTGCTCATGTGGGGCGCGATCGTCCTCTTCGTTATCTCACTGGTCGCCGGCTTCATCCGCCGGGCCTGAGGTTGCGTGGTGGTGTGGTATGGGCTCAAGTCCGCGTTAACGCGCCACAGGGCGTTATGATTTGGGATCGGATTGACGAAAACCGGCACCAGTTCAAATGCGAAACTGAGGAAAAGTCATCACCCAGATCAGCGGCAATAGCGGCAGGTCACCGGCAAGATCCAGGGGCGTGACGGTCGCCGCTAACTTGAGTTGAAGCAGAATGCCGAAGAATTTCTGAGAACTCGTCGGTGTCGTCTGCTATCTGTGATCGAATTGCTGCTTGCTCCTTAATCCAGCTGGCCGGAGTGTCCCACTCTGGCCAGCTGGCTTCTACGAATTACCAGTCGACTGCCATCCCTCCCACAGTTCAGCCCAGCCAGCACCGTTCCGTGTTAACCGTGCGAAGAATTGAAGGCTGCTCCCCAACGCTTACGAAGTTCATGATCAGGCCGCGGTGTGATGCTTTGCCTTCATGTCGAAGAAGAGGGCTTGGCTGATCACAGCTTTGATGGTCTCGTGCTGAAACGGTTTGGGGATCAAGAAGGTTGGCTCGGGCCGCAATCCGGTCAATACGTGCTCGGGATAGGCTGTAATAAAGATCACCGGCACGTCCGCTTCTCCGAGAATTTCATTCACGGCTTCCAGTCCGGAACTGGCATCAGCTAACTGAATATCAGCAAGGATCAGTCCAGGTCTCTTCAACTTAAACGCCGCCACGGCTTCTTTGTGTGTGCGAGCAATATGCTTCACAGTGTGGCCGATACTGGTTACGACGTTTTCCAGGTCCATGGCGATTAACGGCTCATCTTCAATGATCAGCACGTCAGTCGCGACCTGTTCGGCAATTTCGCGTGATGCCGCGTCGAGGAACGTTTGAAGTTCGCCCGTCGTTACATCGAGTATCGTAGCGGCTTCACTTGGTGTGAAGCCTTCCATCGCAACCAGCAGAAATGCCTGCCGAGGCCGCGGAGTGAGCATGTCTAGCCGGCGATCGGCGGCCGTCGCTGTCGACCGTGGAAAAGCGACTTCACTTCGTGCGTTAATTGAGATGGTGTTCCATGACTGCAAAAACATCCGATAAAGTGCCGAACGGGTCGACATTTGGCTTGGGAAGACGGTTGGATCTGACACCAGTGTTGCGAGAACAGACGAAACATATGCATCGCCGCTCTTCTGGGCTCCCGTGAGGCTTCGGGCGAAACGACGAAGATAGGGCAGATGAGGCAGGATTGATTGGGCGAGAGTCGACATATTCCAACACCCCTGTTGTCCGCTTGCCAGCAGTTCAGCTGACGCTGCGGAACCAAATTGACTTCATTGAGCATGAGGTGAACGCCGAAATCGACAAAAGGTTCCAACTGGCAACGGAACTATTTGCCCATGAGCGCGTTATCACCGCAGCAGCGCCTCAGAGTGCGGGTGCCTATGGTCTGTGAGAGCGTTGCTAGCGAGGTGCACCGAAATGCATGCAAACGGAAAAAATGACGAGGTTGGCGACGCTCAGCGGTTGGCAAATCCAACCGAGACAGGCAAGTCTGCGGATTGCTCGAGCGACCCAGACATCAAGCTTGACGAATCGGCGCAACTTCTAATCGGGCAACACCTCAAGGCAGTCTACAGCGAGATCGTGCGTCAGCCGATCCCAGACCAATTTCTGCAGCTCCTGGACGAACTCGAGCGGAAGGAGCGAGATCGGTGACAGATGTACCCAATGTTCGCGATGCCTTGGTCAGTGCTATTCCCAACTTACGCGCGTTCGCGATCTCGCTCTCAGGCGACTATCACTTCGCCGATGACCTAGTGCAGGAGACTTTGCTGAAGGCATGGACACATCGTGACAAATTCGAACCTGGGACCAATCTCAGAGCGTGGCTCTTCACGATCCTTCGCAACACCTATTTCTCCGACTTTCGCAAGCGCCGGCGCGAGGTGCAGGACGTCGACGGGGAAAAGGCGGCGCAGCTGGCGACGCCACCCGAGCAGTATGGACATCTCGATCTGTCGGATTTCCGGGCGGCGTTGAAACTCCTTTCATCCGATCAATGTGAAGCATTACTGCTGATCGGCGCCGAAGGATTCTCCTACGAAGAGGCGGCCGAAATTTGCGGATGCGCGGTCGGAACAGTAAAAAGCCGTGTGAATAGAGCGCGTGCACGGCTTGCCGAACTTATGGCTGTGGGGTCGGTCAATGACTTTGGCCCTGAAATAATATCGCAAACGGTCGTCGCCCGATCAACGGGTTAGTCGATCGCACTCAGCGAGCGCGTGCGGAGTTCAAAATTGTACGCTTTGACCCGCTCTACAGGATTGATGCCTGCCTCCTCTACGTCATGGCTTCCAACAGATCGCGAATATCGACGCTCGCAAAGCCGATGCCGCTGTCCGAGAAGCCGTAGGGCATGAACAGGCTGTCGCCTATTGTCACAGCGCCACACGTGTACACAACGTTCGGTACATAACCGTCACGATCAGCCTCTGAAGCCATCAATATGGGATGTCGGGTTCGACCAAGGACTAGGGACGGGTCGGATTTGTCCAATAGCATAGCACCGATACTGTACTTGCGCATCGCACCTACACCATGCGTAAGGAGCAGCCAGCCCTCATTGATTTCAATTGGACTCCCGCAGTTTCCGATCTGGACCAACTCCCACGAGTATTTCGGTCCGGCGAGCGGAGATCCAATAGTGGGCCATTCGTAAAGCGAGTCCGAATACAATAGATGCAGACGCTTGCCGTCTTGGCGGCCGATCATCGCGAACTTGCCGCCGATCTTTCGTGGGAACAGCGCCATGCCTTTGTTGGCCGCTGCGGGACCGCGCAAAGGCGTCAACTCGAACAAACCAAAATCGCTGGTCCGCATCAACTCCGATCGGATTCCCAGGCCGCTGTAGGCGGTGTAGGTGCCGATCCACTCGACATGGCCATCCTCATGGGTGAACCTCACTAGCCGAAGGTCCTCCAAACCGTTCCGTTGTGCTTCGGTCACCGGAAAAATCACACAGTTGCCGATTGTGGAATCGGAGTTTCGTGTGACCGAGACGCCGCCGGCGGCGGTGCCGCAATAGGGAACTTGCTCCGCCGCGAGTGCGGGCCCTGAGGTGGGCCACAATGACAATTTCGGGCCTAGCGCAAGGATTCCCTCGCGGAACGCGACCGAGCTTATATGCCCCTCTCCCACGGCCCGCATTGACATGACGAAGCGGACGGATCCGGGTTCCAGCATTGACTGGTCTGGATGCGGGACGATACTGGGATTCATGAGCGCTGCTGCGGCGTAACTATACTCGTGACAGAAATAGGCACCGATCAGTTTACGGTGAGGATCCTGAAAGTTCGCCTCGTCGAAGCCCAGGTTAGCGATCACATGAAGAAATCGCCTTTCGAATACGCGCTCAATTTGCCAATGGCGCTCGCCAAACTCTGCAAGTATCTGGGTCAATTCCGCGGACGCGTCAGAGAAGTTAAGTCGGCCGATGTCCTCGACAAGAAGAAGTGCACGCGCTGGCTCGCTTTGGTGAGCTTGCCAAGCGAGCTCAAACGGACGCACAACCACGCGCCTAGCATCAGCCGTCAACTTCTCGTCGTGAAACTTCATCGGTCCATGCATGTTGGTCGTGGTGGTCCCGCTGGTACCGGTTTCAATGTGTTCTGAGTTTGTGGTCGGAGTACGTGAGGCTTTGCGCATTACTTGCCTGCCCCTCAGCAAAACGAATTAATGATTGGTATGCGAGACTGAACGACAGCACCGACTCTGCGCCGGTGTTTACGTTGACGCCTTGGGCCATTAGTCCGTCATGGCATGATCCGCTCGCCGGATCGCCGATCGCAATCCCTCTGTCGTTGAGCTGCAGGTACCATCCATAAGCCCTGTATGCCATGTCTCGCCACGCATCGGCAGGATGCGATGCCATGGCAGCTGCACACGCGTCGATCATCGCCCATGCCTCAAGCGGCTGTTGGTCGAAAGGGCGACAGGCGCGTCGCAGGCCGAAACCCTCCGACCCTGCTGGCCGGAAGAAGCCCCTCGGCGTCGTATGTGTTGAGCAAAGCCACGACAGTTGCTTGATGGCGGCTGCCGCAAACTTCTTTTGCCCTGTCATCGACGACAGTGCAAACAATGCGTGCGGGATACGCGCATTGTCATAGGAGAGAACATCTTCAAACCAAACCCACTCGCCAGCGTCGGGCTGTCCCCCCAGCGGCAGAGCTGAAAACCGGTCGGCGCAACGAGCAATAACTTGCTGCGCGCATGCATTGGATGCGTCGCGCGCAAGCAGCTTCTCGGCACCTAGCACCATGAATGCCATGGCACGTGGCGAGGTCAAATCCATCAAATGTGGGACCGCCCGGTTGAAAAGAGCGGTTGCCCAGTCGCGCAATCTTGGGTCCCGAGCTTCCTGAGCGGTATGGCAGATCGCCCAGATGGTTCGACCGTTGCTGTCTTCTGAGCCAGCCGGCTCGAGCCAGCGGCGGTCGTAGCCCATGAAATTACGGAAGCGCCGCGCCTCATCGTTCCACCCGTGTTGAAGAAAAGCCGCAAATCTTGGAGCAAGATGTTGACCTGCGCGGCCAAGCTGATTGACGAAAATAAGTGCCCGGGCATTGTCATCGATGCAATAGCCGTGGTCACGGTCGGGTACAATCCCAATACTGTGTTGCAGTATCCCGACATCGTCCACAAGCGCCAGGAACGCGTCGGTCGAGGGCATGACCGGTCTCGCTGTGGCCCGTGCTGGGGCGGGGTTGGGTAACACCTCTGCGATGACACCGGCGCTACGCGCTGCGAACTCTGACCAGATCGTGCTGCGACCACGAGCGTACGAGCGTAAGCGGAGAGCCGCGAGTTTTGACGGATCAGAAAAGAGTTCGTTGACAGCGACGGCAATGTGACAGGGGTCGTCCGGTGCCACTAAAACGCCCACCCCATCCGACAGAATTTCACGTGCATGAACGTATGGCGTAGAAATAACCGCACAACCAAGCGCAACTGCATAGGCAAGGGTACCAGAGGTGCTTTGGGCAAGGTTCACATACGGCGTGAGGTAGATATCACAACTCGCAAGCTGCTGCAGTAGGTCCTCTGTCTCGAGGAACTGTTCCACCCATTCAATAGACTGCTCCACACCAAGGTCAGCCGCAAGCGCTTTCAGCCCCTCGCGGTATGCCTCGCCCTCCACTGCAACTAGATTGGGATGCGTTGCGCCGACAATGCGGTAGACGACATCCGGATGTTGCTGCAGTATTTTTGGCATCGCCTGAATAGCAATCTCAAGCCCCTTTCCGGGGCCCAAAAGACCAAACGACATGATGGTCGGTCGCTCAGCAACACCAATAATCTTGCGCGCGTCCTGCGTGGACGTCAGATGGCGGTCGGGTGCTCCGTGCTCGACGACGTGAATGCGATGCGGTTCTATGGCGTAAGTCGAGATCAGGATTTCGCGGCCAGCCATGGACATCACTACAAAACGCGACGCTTTCACCTTCATCTGCTCGATTACGAAACGTTGCTGCGGCGACGGTGCCTGTAGAACAGTATGAAGCGTAATGATAATCGGGGCGGCGACCGCATTTATAAGTTCCAAAATCATGCTACCGGCTTCGCCACCATAGATGCCAAACTCATGTTGGATCCATACGACGTCGACGCCAGCATCGTTCATACGCGCCGCCGCGGATTTGTAGGACGCTAGGTCGTGTTGCACGATAGTTGCTGCGACATCGGCCGCAATAGGCGCGTCAGCTAATTGCACCATCGCGTAGACGTCTATCTGATGCTTCGGTAGCCACGCACTCATCTGCTCGCAGACATCAGTCGTGAATGTTGCAATACCACATTTTGTAGGTTTGAAACCGCCGACCAACGCGACGCGAGCTGACTGCGCTGCCTTTACAACGAGTGGCTGGCTGCGCCCGGGAGCTGACAGATAGGGGTGAATATTTGACATGATCTCTTCTCAGGGCTTTGGCGCGTGGGTTAATACGCGCCGTTGGGTACGTTCTTAGGCAGAACGCCCGAGGCTCGTGAAAGGTTCGGTGCCCATCGCAGGCCCGCGTTGCAATACGGTGACGGGCTCAATTGAGCGGCCCGATGGACCATACGAGAAAGAAACTGTAATCGTTATCTGCGCAGATTTCGTCAGGTGTCTGCACCCGAGCCAAGCTGCCTGGTGCTACCAGATCGGTGCCCACGGTCACCGCGTCCTTCCAAGTCACAAGTTGAAAATCGGTGGCGTTTGTCGGCAACGACGGCGCTCGTCCCTTGCAGAATGCGAGCCCGAATTTCGGCCCATCCACGAGGATAAGTGATCGATCAAAGTCGACGTGCGTATCAAGCGGATGATGGTGCAGGCCTAGACGGGCAATCGCTGCTGCTTGTTCGACGTGCAATGTTCGTGCGCTGAAGTAGTCGAACAATCGAAGCGTAACATCAGAATTTTGCTGGATTTCTAACACCGTCAAACCCGGACCGAGCGCATGCACGGTTCGCGACGAATTATAGATGAAATCGCCGACGCTGGCGCTGCGCCAATCCATGAGGTCGACGATGCTTCCATCGAGCGCGGCAGCTTTCAGTTCCTCGCGCGATACCTCTCTCCTAAAACCAATTCCGTAGTGTGCGTCGGGCTCGGCCTCTAAAATTAACCAGCACTCCTCCTTCCCGCGCAGGGCACCCATGCATCGCGCCTGTTCGTCGTCGGGATGAACCTGGATCGATAAGCGCTCCGAAGTGAGGAGATATTTGACCAGGACATCGCTCTCTTCAGGTTCGAACCACACTTCACCAATAGTCTGGCCGCGCGCTGTCAGTTGTGTCGTCGCGTCCGAGAGAAGGACCCCTACATCGATTTTTCCCCATGGCTTCGTCACGATCCGCCTCGCTGCCAGAGAATGCATGATGTTCACCGCCGAGTAGATTCAGACACGTGGATACAACGCGATGAATCGACCAAGGTTCCAAAGTAGTGATCAGATCGTCATTACGCTCCGAGTGGAACCGAAGGGCTTGCGCGCGCGTTATTGTGGAAGCCACGAAGCGTATCAGCGTGCCGTCGGGTCCCTGCAACCGATGACCAGCTGTGCAGTGGCACAGACAGGAGACGTGACTATGACCGATAGGACATCCGTGCGATGCACACCCGCCGACATGGCCACCCCCTCCGACCTCGACAAAACCGCTATCGACAGAATCGCGACCGCGATCAACATCATCGTTGCGGACGCGTTCGTGCTTTATGTGAAGACTAAAAATTTCCACTGGCATCTGACCGGACCAAATTTCCGCGATTACCATGTGATGCTGGACGAACAGGCGGATCAGATTTTCGCGTCCATCGACCCTTTGGCGGAGCGCGTCCGCAAGATCGGGGGGACGACGCTGCGCTCGATCGGGCACATCTCGAAGCTGCGGACCCTTAAAGACAGCGATGCACTTCGAGTTCCCGCACTTGAGATGCTTACGGAGCTGCTGGCTGACAATAAGTCGGTTGCGATGGCAATGCGGGAGGCTCACGCCCTGTGCGACGAGAATGAAGATGTCGCGACGGCCAGCTTGCTTGAAGTCTATATCGACGAGACCGAACGACGGACCTGGTTCTTGTTCGAGTCCAGCCGTGCGGCAGACAGCACAGGCCATTGAGCTAAGGCGGGGCGTGAGCAGTTTCACGCCCCGCCGGTTCCATCCTCTACTTTACGACTAAAAGAATGGGGGTGCGCAACAGCCCGACGAGCGCCAGACTGCGTGGACCAAGAAATTTTCGACCGCCTTGCCGCAGTGAGGTGCCCACGACCACAAGATCGTACTTTCCCGACCGTGCAGCCCGTTCAATCGCAGCTTCAGGTCTAGAATGACTGAGTGTCAGTCCTGTGACCGCAACGCCGCTTCGTTTTCCGAGACGCCTGGCATCAACGAGAACCGACAAACCCTGCCGCCGCGAACGTCCTCGCAACATTGCCACATCGTCGCGCGGGTCGAAGACATGTAGCGCAGTGACGGTTCCGTCCGTGGCTTTCGCCAATGCCAGCGCAATTTCGGTCGCAAGTCGCGCCTCGATCGTCCCGCCCGTCGGCACAAGAAGCCGAAACGGGTTGGCGGAGCGATCGAAACTCGGCCGTGCATTGAACACGATCCCGAGCGGTCCATCGAATGCTTCGACGAGACGCTGGAGTTGATCTTCGAAGCGGAGTGACGTCTTAGAAAATGGCTGGTCAACACCGACGAACGCTATGCTGTAGCCCTTGACTGCTTCCTTTTCGAGCGTGTCATCAGTATCGATCAACTTAACCTGCAGCAACTCGTCGAGCGACATCTGCGGCGCCGGTGCGGCCGTGTCACTCTCTGGCGACGCGATGCGCACCAACGCGTCTCGCGCTGCATTGGCAAGATGGTCACGCATCGACAGGATTTCAGGGTGCCCGCTGGGATGGACCGACTGTTCCATAAGGGTCATCATCACTTGCTGACGAGCGCCGAACATTCCGGCGAGTCGTGCTGCAAGTTGGCCATTGGCACTATGGTCGCAATAGACGAGCGCACGTTCCATGCGTGGCACGCTTTCGCCTTCTTCAGCCGCCTCCTTTTCCAGACGTTTCGCCTCGTCGTCCCGAAGCGGCACGCGGGCCAGCATCCAGCGGAGAGTTGGCGGCATGGCCATGGTGGTGACGACGGCCATGGCAACGATCATGGTGTAGAGTTGAGTGCTGAGGGCGCCCATCGCCAACCCAATGCTGGCGATGATGACCTCCGTCGAACCTCGTGCATTGAGGGCGGTTGCGAGCGCGAGCGATTCCCGTACAGTGAGGCCGCCCAACCGACCACCCACGAGTGCACCGAGGAATTTGCCAACGCTCGCGACGACGATGACGGCCACGGTGAACAACAGCAGTGTCGGGTCAGCCAACGTTCTCAGGTCCATGCCGAGGCCGGCGACAGCGAAGAACACCGGGCTGAAAAATGCAAAGATGAAGCCCCGCAGTTCGCCCTCGATGTGCTCCGATAGAATCGGCGATTGACCGACCAACATGCCGGCGACGAATGCCCCGAGAGCGGTGTGCATGCCGATCAACTCGGTCGTCAGCGCCATGGCCAACATGACGACCAAGATTGCGGTAATAACGGGCACCTCAACTGTCAGGGCGTCGTTGGACCAGAGGATGATCCGCGAAACCACGCGGCGGCCGACCGTCAGGCTGAGGCCGAGAAAGATCGCCGTCCCTGCAAGCGTCACGGCAATTCCGCCTGGACTGATTGTGCCATGGGCGGCCATGCTGGCGATGACTGCTATCATGACCCAGGCAATCGTGTCGTCCAGGATCGCCGTCGCGAGGATCAACTGCCCGAGATCCCGTCGAATTGCGCCCACCTCAATTAAGACCATAGCGACGATTTTGACGGACGAAATGGACAGCGCCGTACCGAGGAACAAAGCCGTGACAAGCCGCGAGCCGGACGCAGGTACCACTTCCGCCGGTAAAGAGTATGCCAAGAGCACGCCACAGATGAATGGGACTGCGATGCCAAAGGCAGATGTAGATATGACCGCGCGCCGCTTCCGATTGATAAGCGCGAGATTGGTCTCCATGCCTGTGAGGAGCAAGAGTAACAGAACGCCGATTTGCGATACCGCGTCGATCATGGCCTTGAGGGTCGGCGTGCCGGGGAATATGGCGTGTCGCACCTCCGGCAACAGTGCACCGAAAACCGAAGGCCCGAGCACCACACCCGCCAGCAACTGCCCAAAGATGGCGGGTTGACCGAACCGACCCATCACCTCCCCCAAAAGGCGGCCGACAACGAGAAGCAGGATCAGTTCGGCCACAAAAATTGCAATGGTATGTTCGGACGCCACGGTGCCTCTCAGAGGAATTGCGAATGGAGGCCCTCCAACCGGAGCGCAAAGTTGAGCTGGCCGAACTAACCCATAACGAGGTGTCGGGATGTCACGTGTGGTCTCGCAACTGTTAGTCCTGTCTTCGCGATTGGCCGGACCAGCTGGCGCTTGGCTCTAACGCCTTATCTATACTATTGCTTCCCGACAGCGGCACCGCTGCGTCGCGTGTGAAGCCCAGCATCGCCCATGACGACAGTGCCTGATCATTACGGAGCCTTCGCTGGTGCTGTTGGACTTTGCGTGGTGTTGATTGTCATCGAAACATTGCCGTAACCGAAATAGACCAGGGCCCCGAAGATCAGTGCGAACGCCACAGCAGTCGTGAGAGCGTTCACGAGACGATTGCCGAAGAATAGAAAATTACCCAATAGATCTATGATAAAAACGACGGTCGCAGCCAGCAGGACCGGCTCAAACCAGAAGTATTGTGGTGGCAACAACATGCTCGGTGCTCCCGTGATGCAGTTTCGGTCGCGCTGGACGATGTGTTTTAAACGCGCGTCACGAACAACCGTTCCATCAGGTGCCAAGTACGATTAAAGCGCTCTTCAATTGTGACTACGAAACACCGCGTCACCCAAAAGAATACGGAACATATAGGGGCTCGGAACGTTTAGCTCGCAATTTCTCAATTGCGACGCATGCTATGTCGTCTGCTAGCCCGACCTTCCCATCGTATTCAAATGCATTGAAGTGCCGGCCTTCCTGTTCGCCGTGGATCGGATCATGGGTGGCGTCGATGTCGACGATCAATCGGCGCGGTGGTTCGTCGTGGGCTTCCATCATCACCGTCACGAACAAACGCTCAATAGTGGCCGGATCGTGCGTGATCTTATGATAGGGGGCGCTGCCGACCTTGGCGGCGTGCTCCAATCGATCGAGCGTCGACTTGCCTGCAAGAGGCGCACAGTTAGAGCGCTTGCTGGTCAAGCTGTTGCCGAGCACACCAAGCACCGGATCATGCCGCAGCTGGTCGCGATCGTTGATATCTTCATAGCCGAACGCGATGCCGAAAATGCGCCGGCGGAGCATCGCTGGAAGCTGGTGCACGACGAACACTGGATTGCGCGCGTCCTGGAAACACTCGGCCAACCGCGACACGAGGCGGATCGCCTTTTCTGTCTGGCCAAGCAGCAGCGCGCCCGCATCCGAGGTGATCATACCGCCATCAAACGCACCCACAACATTGCGCCGCTCGACGGTTCCAAAATCGAATGAATC
>JANNEU010000295.1:0-3370 GCA_031379035.1 Hyphomicrobiaceae bacterium
GTCCATGCGCGCATTGAGCCCCGCCTTTCTCGACGACTACATCGCGCGCGCTGGCCCCGCTGTCACCGAAACCGTCGGCGGCTACCAGCTCGAAGGCCTCGGCATCCAACTCTTCGACCGCATCGACGGCGACTACTTCACCATCATCGGCTTGCCGTTGTTGGCGTTGTTGGCGGAACTCCGCCGGCGGGGAGTGGTGGAGAGGTAGGGGTGCGTTTGGGGACGTCGGGGACAGGCACCTGACCGACACCAACCTTGCACGAAAACACAAGCCAGTGCCGCCACGCTGTTCAGGTCCCCTCCCTCACTTTGTCCCCCCCTCACTCCCAACAAGTTTGGTGCCTCTACCGGGCATGTCCGCGGCTGACGGTTGACGTACCGTTCGCCACTTTCATGTCATTTGGCTCACCAATTCCCTTGCAAGGTGATACCTACCTCGCCGTTTCCGTTCTGTGCGACGGCGGCGGAATTGCGACGGCCGAACTGGAAAAGGCCGTAAGCGTTGTTATTTCCATTTTGGGTTATGGTGCCTGAGTTGTCGCGTCCGCGCTGAAATACATAAGCGTTGTTGCCGCGACCATGTTGTCCAATCGCTGCGCCGTTATTCGCTCCGCGCTGATCGGACTTTGCGCGGTTCTGGAGACCGCGGAAGAAGCTATAAAAGCCCAACCCCTCACGGATGACGTTGGCACTCTCGCCGCGTGGTCGTAACGTGACGCTGACGCCATCGGCCTGGGCCGGAGACAGAGCAGCAGTGATCGCAACGATTGCAACAAGCGGGACGACGGCGAGGCGGTTCAGCATGACACGACCCTTTTGTACCTCGTGAAATCGACGACTTCACTGGTCACGAGACTAGCGGCCACTGGCTGAACCGCATTCGAACAGTGCATGCAATCGGCGTTCATCTTGAACTGTCTTCGATGCCGCTCGTGCAAAGAGCCCGGCAGATTGCGCCGGGCTCCTTCAAAGATCTCGCGTTCTTGGCGTGCTGTCAGAGCGACCCGCTGACCCGCTGGCTGCACTCTGTGGTTCGCCCGTCAGCGGTGACCGAGAGCCGAGCCGTGTAGGTGCCGCTACCTCCAAGGCTGACCGTGCTGACGGTCGCCGAGCCGCCCCTGACTGAGAAGTCGCCTGATTGGTCGATGTTTGAGCTGTTGGCACCCGACGATACGACACGCAAACGATAAGTGCCCGATGTTGCGTCTTGAGCGCTCACGACGGCCTTGAGCCCGACCAAGCCGCCAGAGCGCGACACCTGGATGTCGCACGATACGGTGCCTTGCGCAGCCTTGGCCAGCACTGCCGGCTGGAAAAGCCCGCCAATGGCGCCGACTGTCGCGAGAGCGGCCATGACGACGCCATGGCGCGTGACGTAGAGGATCGGCATGGCTGCTACTCCTTCGGAAAAGTGGGAGAAGGATCCGCTTCTCCCAGATGATAAGAGAAGACGCGGGACCTCAGTCCTGAACGATAACGGAAACGTTGCCGGCACCGATCTGTGTCGTCGTCGCGCGGTTATTGCGTCCGGCCTGGATCACGCCGACGGCATTGCCGTTGCCATCCTGGGACGTGACGACGGTGTGGCCGGTGCCGAATTGTGCGACGCCGGCGATGTTGCCGCGACCATTCTGGTAACTGGAAGCAGAGTTTCTGCTGCCGCTCTGCCCGACGACGGCACGATTGTAGTCGCCGTACTGACGGCTGTGGGCCGAGTTGCGAGAGCCATTTTGATCGACAGTGAGACGATTGCGGTAGCCACGCTGGCTGCCGGCGGCGCCATTTGCCCAACCGCGCTGCTCGATCGCGACATAGCCATCGGCATGCGCTGGCAATGCGGTCGTGATCAAGGTTGCGCCGATGGAGAGCGCAAGGGCGGCGAAAGACAGACTGAGACGGGTGGACATGGTGATGCTCCTAAGCAGTTGGGTTAAAGCTCCCCAGCCTTGGACTGACCATGCACGACGACGATTGAACTGCGTCTGAAGCGCTTATTCACCTGCTGTCTATGTGTGTTCGATGTATCCAAGGCCGAATGTCGCGGAGTATGTCCGGAGCCGGAATCTGCGGAAGTCGCCGACGACATGTCCGATTTCGGTCGCGCCTGGCACGAATTTACCGGAATAACGTTGGCGCTGGAACTGTCGGTTGCGAAGAGGACCTTGCGAAAGGTACGTTGAATAGTCGGCAAAAGTTTAGGCAGTCAGCGAAACCGGCCAACAGAACCATGGGCGAGAGAAGGTTTGCGGCGGCAAAATGAAATGCCAAGGCCGTGCGGCGGTCTCCCGTCCAATGATGTCAGGCTGAACTGACTGCGGATTTTACTGAACCGCGAACGGGCAACCTGCTGATATCGGTTATCTGCCGCCTGAAGCAGCTGACAATCGAACCGCTTGCCATCTATCAATTCCAGAACTGACAGTCGCATATCCTGCTGAAGTGCTGACGAAGTACAGGACCGGGAGGGCGTGATCGACGATGACTGCTTCTGACTCCAACCGACTTTTGTGCAAACAACGCCGACCTCGACGTGAGCTAATCATAAGCAGCCATACGTTGACAGCATAGAGCGCGCTGCCGCCCCCAATTCTTGTTATGACGCCGCCGCGCCGGACCCTCTCCCCGTGAAGCTCGCTCCCCGTGAAGCTCGCTCCCCGTGAAGAACGTGCCGGAGGGATTCAGCGAGCCTTACCCCACACCTCGCCCACCTCCCCAATCGCGTGCTAACCCTGGCTCACTCACACTATCGGAGCCCCCACCCCATGCTGCTCATCGGTCTCACTGGCTCCATCGGCATGGGCAAATCGGCCGCCGCCGCCACCTTCCGCGCCAATGGCATCCCCGTCTGCGACGCCGATGCCGAAGTCCATAAGCTCTACGCCACTACAGCCGTCGCCCCCATCGAAGCAGCGTTCCCCGGCACCACCACCACAGCAGGCGTTGATCGCCAGAAACTGGTAGCCCATCTGCTCGCTCATCCAGCCGACTTCAAGAAGCTCGAGACAATCGTCCACCCGCTCGTCCGCGCCGCCGAACGCAACGCGCTTCTCGCAGCGCATGCCAACGGGGCCTGGGCCGCCGTTCTCGAAATCCCGCTGCTTTTCGAAACCGGCGGCGACCGCTTCGTTGACGCGACGTTCGTCGTCAGCGCGCCGGCCGACCTCCAAAAGGCCCGCGTCCTCGCCCGCCCCGGCATGACGGAAGCAAAACTCGCGCAAATCCTGTCCCGCCAATGGCCCGACGCCAAAAAGCGCGCCGCCGCCACGTTTGTTGTGGATACGAGCGGCCCCCTGGCCTCCACGGCCGAGCAGATCGAGGTAGGTCTCAAACATCTAAAAGCTGAAATCGAGTCGGGCCACCGCCGCGCCGA
>JANNEU010000198.1:0-22403 GCA_031379035.1 Hyphomicrobiaceae bacterium
TTGCGTCGTCGAACCGGGCTCAGATCTTGGTTCGGCAGCGGCGTGTTCGCCCTCTCGAACGTGATCGTCCCGCCCGCCTGTCTGGGTTGCCGCGCAGCACTTGCCGATCATCACGCGCTCTGTCCCACCTGCTGGCGCGATAACGCATTTATTCGCGCGCCGTTGTGCGAGCGGATGGGCATCCCGCTGCCGTTCGACACGGGTGTTCTGAGTGTCTCTGCTGCGGCCCTCGCTGATCCGCCCGATTATGATCGCGCGCGCGCCTCAGCTCACTATGCTGGCACTGCGCGCAAGCTGGTGCACGCCTTCAAGTACGCTGACCGCCAGGAGGTCCGCGTGCTGCTCGGCAACTGGCTGACCGCTGCCGGACATGATCTGTTGTCGGACGCGCACCTGATCCTGCCCGTCCCGATGAGCCGGCGGCGGCTGTTCTGGCGGAAGTTCAATCAGGCTGCGATGCTGGCGCACGAACTTGGTCGGCGCAGCGGGGTTCCTGTCGATACGGCGTCGCTGCGCCGGCGGCGCGCCACCAAGCCGCAAGTGGGCCGCACGCGTGCGCAGCGGCACAGCAACATGGAGGGTGCCTTTGCCGTGTTGAAGCGCCGCCGCTCGTTGATCCAAGGCGTCAATATCCTGCTGATTGACGATGTGATCACCACAGGCGCGACCGTCAACGCTTGCGCTCGCGCCCTGAAGCGCGCCGGCGCTGCCCGCGTCGATGTCCTCGCTGTGTGCCTGGTCGCCGGCGATGTGCCGTTGGTGCCTTGAGGCTGCGTCGGATGAGATACGGCATGGTCCCTACCGCGCTGGCGCGTTCACACGCTTCTCACGAGGCGTTGACTTGCAGGCTGCCACGTTTGTGGCATCGACTATGCTCGGCAACCGATGATCGGATTACGCCCGATTGATCAGGCGAGGAGGCTGACATGGCAAACACGCACAGGCAGCGCTGCCGGGTCAGCATGGGCGCAATGGTGTTTCTGCTGCATGCGCACTGTGGATTTGCCGTCGGCATTGCGCATGCCCAACAGACGGGCCGCGAGCCGGCCGTCCGTGTGTCGGCAGACGGTGACACTGCAGGCGGCCGGATCGACGCAGAGATCAAGATCAAGGCAACGGCGGAGATCGTGTGGTTGACGATGCTGGATTGCAACGTGAGCCTGCGCATTGTCAGCGGACTAAAAACATGTCGCGTTGTTGAACGTGACCCCGGCGGAAAGTGGGACGTCCGCGAACACGTCGTCGCCTGGTCGGTGCTTTTGCCGACGGTGCGCAGCGTGTTCCGGTCTGAGTATCAATTTGCCAAAGAGATCCGCTTTTCGCGTGTCTCTGGCGATCTCAAGAAACTCGAAGGCAAATGGCAGTTGGAGCCCGGGGACGGCGGACGCGCAACGCAGCTAAGATACACGGCCGTCGTCGATCTGGGTGTGCCGCTGCCCGGCGCGCTGGTCCGTTCCGCCATTGAATCAGACGTCACGCGTGTCTTGAAGGCACTCCAGGCCGAAGCCGAGGCGCGAAATGTCCGATAATGCGGCCATCGCGGTGCTCGTACCGACGCTCAATGAAGCTGAACGTATCGGCGCGCTGTTGACTGAGCTCGACACCATGGGGTTCTCAGAGATTGTCCTCGCCGATGGGGGCAGTGCAGACGATACTGTTGCGATTGCCCGCAGCTTTCCAACCGTGAGGTGTGTTGAAACTGAACGTGGCCGAGGCAAGCAGCTACGCGCTGCAATGGCTGCGTCAAGTGCGCCAATTGTATTCTTTCTGCATGCTGACACCGTTCCACCTCGGTATGCGGTGGCCTCTATCCGTCAGGCATTGCAGTCACCGGACGTTGTTGCTGGCTGCTTCCGGCTCAGGTTCGACGAGAGATCCCTCCTGCTCGATCTCTCAGCGTGGTGCACGCGGTTTGAGACGCCGTTGACCACCTTTGGCGACCAAGGTTTCTTCGTCAGGCGCAGCACGCTTCAGATGCTGGGGGGCGTCCCGGATCAACCTTTTCTTGAAGATGTTGAATTGCGCGCGCAACTGGTCCGTGCCGGATCGTTTGTAAAGCTCAGTGAGTACGTTCTGACGTCGTCGCGTCGCTATAAATCGCGGGGCGCGTTCATCGGGCAGCTCCGCAATGCGTTGATTGTGGCGGGTTACTACGCAGGTCTCTCGCCGGAAACGTTGAGCCGGTTCTATCCTCCACAGAAGCCTAGCGTCTGATCGTTGGCTGATGGCTTCGATTTAATGCTGCCGTGCACGCTTCCGTCATCGGCAAGCCCTTGGATTTTGACCGACTGGAACTTATGTGGAACACATGGCGCCGAGCGCGGCTCCGGCCAGCCCCGGCCAGCCCCGGCCAACGAGCCTTCGAGAGACGTTCAATGCTTCCAGACCTGCCCCTTGTCACGATCTATACAACCCCGATCTGCCCCTATTGTTTGAGCGCGAAGCAATTGCTGAAGCGCAAGGCGGTGACGTTCACTGAAATCGACGTCAGCCGTGACGCACGCGCGCGCGAAACAATGATGGTCAAATCGGGCCGCCACACGGTGCCGCAGATCTGGATCGGCGAGCGCCACATTGGCGGCTGTGACGACCTGTACGATCTCGACCGTGCTGGTCAACTCGACCCGCTGCTTAAAGCCTGATCTCGGAGCACACCCATGACTGCCAAAAAGTTCCGTGCCGGCCTCGTGCAGATGTGCTCCGGGCGCAGCATCGAAAATAACCTGCGTGATGCCACGGTGCTCATTCGCGAGGCCGCCAAAGGTGGAGCCCATTATATCCAAACGCCGGAAGTCACTACGCAGATCGAACGCGACCGCGCCAAGCAGATGGTCGAGACGCGGCCCGAGGATGGCAATCCGGCCATCGCGCACTTCCGCGGCATCGCGCGCGAACTGAAAGTCTGGCTGCACATCGGCTCCATGGCGGTTGCTGTCGGTGAGGGCCAACTCGCTAACCGCGCCATTCTTATCAACCCGCAGGGGGCCGTCGCCGCCCGCTACGACAAGATCCACATGTTCGATGTGCAGTTGCCCAACGGCGAGAGCTATCGTGAGAGCAAGGTGTTTCGCCCTGGCACCGAGGCCGTCATCGCCGATCTGCCGTGGGGCAAGCTCGGCGTCACCATCTGCTATGACTTGCGCTTCCCTGGCCTTTACCGCGCGCTTGCCCAGGCTGGTGCCGAAATGCTCGCCATTCCGTCCGCCTTCACTAAGCCCACCGGCCAGGCCCACTGGCACGCCCTGATGCGTGCCCGCGCCATCGAGACTGGCTGCTACGTGCTGGCGGCAGCCCAGGCCGGAAAGCATGAAAACGGCCGTGAAACCTACGGGCATAGCTTGGTTGTCGCTCCTTGGGGCGAGATCGTTGCCGAGGCCGGTGGGCTTGAATCCGGCGTCATCTTCGCCGATATCGATGTGACTAAAGTGACGGATGCCCGCAGTCAGGTGCCATCGCTGCAGCATGATAGAAAGTTCGTAGTTCGTAGTTTGTAATGCGTCTTGGCGACTACTCACTTCAAACTACCAACTACCAACTACCAACTACCAACAGCTCGTGCCCCATGATCAAATACTCCGTCCAATGTCAGCACGGCCACGGCTTTGAAGCCTGGTTCCAGAACTCGGGTGCGTTCGACACGCAGACGAAACGCGGGTTGGTGTCTTGCCCGGACTGCGGTTCCGTCAAGGTCACCAAGGCGCTGATGGCGCCCAACATCTCTGCTCGCACGCGCAAGAAAGGTGTCAACACGGCCGACGCTGCGCCCAAAGGCAAGCGCTCGCGCGCCAGCGACAGCGCGCCCGCCTCGACGCCGGCCGCAGCCTTGCCCGAGCGCGTGATGCCGCCCGAAATGCTCGAACTCATGCGTAAGATCCGCACCGAGGTCGAGGCCAAAGCTGAAAACGTTGGCACCAACTTCGCCGAGGAAGCCCGCAAGATGCACTACAATGAAGCCCCCGAACGCGGGATTTATGGCGAGGCGAGTCTCGACGATGTGCGGGCGCTGCACGACGAGGGCATCGATTGTTTGCCACTGCCCGTGCTGCCGGAAGATCGGAATTGAGCAGGAAAACCAAAGGTGTCGTGGGTTGGGTTGGCGCGCTCGCGGAACGTGCCGCTTTGGCTGCCGGTCAACGCGCGTAACCCAACACAATTTGCTCCGACCGTAGACGTTGGGTTACGGCGCTGAAACGCGCCTAACCCAACCTACGAGCTTGCCACCCTGAGCGTTTCCCGCCAAAACCCCATCCGAGCAATCACGCGTCGCGCCTCCCTCGCGCGCCTTCGGACAATTTTGAATGACCACCCTCTCCCTCACCGTCAACAACATTGCCCGCAGCGCCCCGTGTCCGCCCAATACTCTCCTCTCCACCTTCCTCCGCGAGACGTTGCGCCTGACTGGGACGCACGTGGGGTGCGATACGAGCCAGTGTGGCGCGTGTACGGTCATCGTCGATGGGCGGTCGATTAAGAGCTGCACCATGCTGGCGCTGGAAGCTGAGGGCGCGACGATCACCACCATTGAGGGGCTCGCCAAGCCGGACGGCACGCTGCATCCGGTGCAGGAGGCATTCCGCGCGCACCACGCCCTGCAATGCGGCTTCTGCACCCCCGGCATGGTGATGGCGTCCGTCGCGCTGCTCGAGAAAACTCCGAACCCAACCGACGCGCAGGTGCGCCACGGCCTCGAAGGCAATCTCTGCCGCTGCACCGGCTACCAGAACATCGTCGATGCCGTGCTCGCTGCTTCAAAAGACATGCCAAAAATTACGAAGGGCGCGTGATGTTCTCCAGTTTGCGCGCGACGTCCGAGGATTTTGCCGCTCTGGAATTTGCGCGAGTGGGCGCAACTCCCACAAATTCGGTTTCCCGGAAAAAGCGCGCTTCAGCGCTTTTATCCGGGATCTTCACCAGCCGGAGGTTCGCGGCGGCCGCTTTGCTCACCCCTCCTGTCGCTGGTGAAGATCCCGGATATTTGGGCAGCGCGGAAGGGCGCCGCCCAAATTCCGGGAAACCGAAGGAGTCGGGCAAAAGTGTATCGCTCACGGGCACAAGCCAGGGTCGCGTAATGAGCATGCCGTTTGTCTCAAATTCCGAGCCAACCTCCCGCAGGACAACCTAACAATGGACGCTTTCACCTTCAAACGTGCCACGTCTGTTGACGACGCCGTCGCGACGGCCAAAGTTGGTGCCGACGCCAAGTTTCTTGCTGGCGGGCAAACCTTGCTGCCGGTGATGAAGCAACGCCTTGCCGCGCCCTCGGATCTAATCTCCCTCTCGCGTATCGCGGATCTCACCGGCGTCACCATCGACGGCGGCACGATCTCGATCGGTGCCATGACGCGTCACGCTGATGTGGCAGCCCATGCTGGCATCAAGGCAGCACTCCCGGCGCTTGCCGTCCTCGCCGGCGGTATCGCCGACCCGCACGTCCGCAACCGCGGCACCATCGGCGGCAGTCTCGCCAACAACGATCCGGCGGCAGACTATCCCGCTGCTGTCCTCGGCCTCGGTGCGACTGTCGTCACCGACCGCCGTCGCGTCGCCGCCGATGCGTTCTTCCAAGGCATGTTCACCACCGCGCTCGCGCCCGGCGAACTGATCACGCGCATTGAGTTCCCTGTCCCTGACAAAGCTGGGTACATCAAGTTCCCGCATCCAGCGTCGCGCTATGCTCTCGTCGGGGTCATGGTCAGCGGCAGCCAAGGTGCTGTGCGGGTGGCCGTGACCGGCGCTGGTGCCTGCGTGTTCCGCGTGCCGGCCATGGAGCAAGCATTGGCCAGATCTTTCTCAGCCGATGCGCTGACAGGCATCGCCATCTCGCATGACGATCTGACGTCGGATCGGGCCGGCAGCGCTGCCTATCGCGCTCACCTCGTCACTGTTCTCGCTAAGCGCGCCGTTACCCGCGCGTTGGAGCCCCGTTCATGATCGCCTCCATCTCAGGTCTGGCTCGCTTCGGCAAAAGCCAGGTTCGCGTTGAGGATCAACGCTTCCTCACCGGCCAAGGTCAATACATCGACGACATCAATTGGCCGAACCAGACCTTTGGCGCGTTCGTGCGTTCACCGCATGCGCACGCGCGCGTTACGTCGATGGACACCAGTGCAGCGCAAGCCATGCCCGGCGTGCATCTGATCGTCACCGGCGCTGAATGGGCCGCGCAAAAATTCGGCCCGTTACCGTGCCGCTCGCCATCCAAAGTCAACCGTGACGGCACGCCCTTCATTGAGCCACCGCGCCACTGCCTCGCACACGACACCGTGCGCTACGTTGGCGAGCCGGTCGCGCTGGTCGTGGCGGCGACTGCCGCCGAAGCCCGCAATGCCGCTGATGCTGTGCACGTGGAGTACGACGCCCTTGCTTCCGTGACTGATCGCGCGCTGGCTCTCGACGGCAACGCGCCGCAGCTGTGGCCCGAAGCGCCGCACAACCTTTGTCTCGATTTCGAGCAAGGCAATCGCGCCGCCGTCGAAGCTGCGTTCGCTGCAGCCACGCACGTAATCCGTCTCGACGTTGGTAACAACCGACTGACAGCTGTGCCGATGGAGCCCCGTGGCGCCATCGCCGGCTACGACAAGGCTACCGGCCAGTACACGCTGCTCAACTGCTCGCAGAACATCCACGCCAATCGCGATCTGATGGCTCAGATGCTGAAGATCCCGAAAGAGAAGCTGCACCACCTTGCTCCTGATATCGGCGGCGGCTTTGGTGGCAAGAACAGCGTC
This sequence comes from Hyphomicrobiaceae bacterium, assembly GCA_031379035.1. Classification (GTDB taxonomy): domain Bacteria; phylum Pseudomonadota; class Alphaproteobacteria; order Rhizobiales; family Hyphomicrobiaceae; genus JABFRJ01. Next base: position 6,729 of record JANNEU010000198.1, read on the forward strand.
TATTCTGAGCCACTGGTGATGCTCTATGCAGCGCAAAAGCTCGGTCGTCCCATCAAGTGGATTGCTGACCGCACCGAGGCGTTTCTCACTGACACGCACGGCCGTGATCAGGAATCCAACGTCGCGCTCGCGCTCGACGCGGACGGCAAATTTCTCGCGCTCCACACCACCACCATCGGCAACGTTGGCGCGGCTTGCGGAACGATGGGACCGTTCACGCCGACGGGTGGATCCGCGCGCACGCAGGGCAGCGTTTATGCGATCCCTGCTATTCTTTACTCATCCAAAGCTGTTTTCACCAACACGCCGCAGACCGACCCGTATCGCGGTGCGGGCCGTCCTGAAGCGGTGTTCCACATCGAGCGTATCGTCGAGTTTGCCGCGCGTACGTTGAAGATCGATCCTGTCGAGCTGCGCCGCCGCAATCTCATCAAGGCCGCGCAGATGCCCTACACCTCCGGCATCGGGCTGGCAATTGATTGCGGCGACTTCCCAGCCGTCATGGAACGCGTGATCACGATGTCGGATCGCCCGGGCTATGCCGCTCGCGCGGCGGCTTCACGCGCTCATGGCTTGCGGCGCGGTTATGCCGTTACGCCCTATCTGGAGTGCAGCGGTGGCGCGCCGCACGAAGAGGCGTCACTGGCGTTCAAGACTGACGGCAAAGTTGTGCTCTCGGTGGGCACGCACTCCACCGGCATGGGCCACGAAACTGCGCTTGCGCAGATCGTCGCTGATCGGCTTGGCATCGACCTGCACCGCATCGCGTTCCGTCAAGCCGATACGGCTGCCACCAAGATCGGCGGCGGTCACGGTGGCTCGCGCGGCATTGAAGTTGGTGGCAGTGCAGCGCTCAAGGCTGCTGATGCGGTCATCGACAAGGCGCGCGGGTTGGCAGCTCACCTGCTCAACTCCCGCGCCGACGATATGGCGTTTGAGGCTGGCATGCTGAAGGATAACAAGACCGGCCAAACCGTCACAATCGACGCCGTCATCACTGCCGCGGGTGATCAAAGCCGCCTGCCCGCCGGCATGAGCATGGGCGCGCTCGACACGATGGTTCATTTTGAGCGCGAGAATTTTACGGTCCCCAACGGCGCGCACGCTTGCGAAGTTGAGGTCGATCCGGAAACCGGCGTTATCAAGGTCGATGGCTTCTGGTGCGTCGACGACTTCGGTTCGGTCATCAATCCCATGCTCGCTGATGGCCAAGTGATGGGCGGTATCGTCCAGGGCTTGGGTCAGGCTTTGATGGAAGAGATCGTCTATGATCCGGAAACCGGCCAGCCGCTGACCGCATCGCTGTTGGAATACGCTTTGCCGCGTGCCGATCATGTGCCGCGCATGCATATCGCGTTCTTTGAGGGCGCGCCCACCAAGCGCAACCCGCTGGGTGCCAAGGGTTCTGGTGAGGCTGGCTGCTGCGGTGCCACCCCCGTCATCGTCAACGCCGTCCTCGACGCGCTCAACGAATACGGTGTCCACCACATCGAAATGCCGCTGACCTCGGAGAAGGTGTGGCTGGCGATCAGAAGTGCGCGCCCGACGTAGTGGTGCTGGTTCCGGCGGCGGCTTTGCCAGGCGCGCGGGACTTCTGCTAAGCAATCGCCAGCAACCGAACATCAGGAACACCCCATGTCGTATGTTTTTCCGCCGCAGCCTATCCCGACTTTGCCAGTCGTCGGCACGGACCAGTTGTTCCCTGTGCATCGCATCTATTGCGTCGGCCGGAACTACGAAGAGCACGCGCGCGAGATGGGGCATGATCCCAAGAAGGAAGTGCCGTTCTTCTTTCAAAAGAACCCGAACAGCCTCGTGCTGGGCAAGACAATGCCGTATCCGGTCAACACCAGCGATTTTCATTTTGAGATCGAACTGGTGGTGGCGCTCAAGTCGGGCGGCAAGAACATCGCGGTGAAGGATGCGTTGAGCCACGTGTTCGGCTATGCCGTCGGCCTCGATATGACCCGCCGCGACCGGCAGGCCGACATGAAGAAAGCTGGCCGGCCTTGGGAAATCGGCAAGGCGTTTGAAGACTCGGCGCCGTGCAAAGCGCTGCATCCGGTCTCGAAGGTCGGGCAACTCGCAAAGGGTGCCATCTGGCTCGACGTCAACGGCAAGCGCCGCCAAAGCAGCGATCTCGATCAGATGATCTGGGATATTCCGAACCAGATCGCGTTTTTGTCGACGTGGTGGGATCTGCGGGCGGGTGATCTGATCATGACGGGCACGCCGGCTGGCGTGGGTGCCGTCATCAAGGGCGACACGCTACATGGCCACGTCGACGGGCTCGACGATCTGCATGTCACGGTGGCGTAACCTCCAATGGCGGCAGCATTGCATGGCGTTTTTCCGTACCTTGTCTCGCCCGTCGATGCGGACGGGCGCGTGCTGACAGACGTGTTGGCGCGACTGTCGGATGATCTGATCGGCAAGGGCGTGCACGGGCTGACGCCGCTCGGCTCAACGGGTGAGTTTGCGTACCTCGGCGAGGCGCAGCGGCGGGCGGTGGTTGCGTGTGTGATCGGGGCGGCGCGCAAGCGTGTGCCGGTGGTGGCTGGCGTGGCGGCGACGAGTATTGCCGACGCGGTTGCGCAAGCGCGTGCCTACGAGCGCATGGGTGCGGACGGTATTCTGGCGATCCTGGAAGCTTACTTTCCGGTCGATGATGCGGGGGTGATTGCTTACTTCCGGGCGATTGCGGAGGCGGTGTCGCTGCCGGTGGTGCTGTACACCAACCCGAACTTTCAGCGGTCAGACTTATCGATCCCGGCCATCGTGGCGCTGGCCAAGGTGCCGAACATCGTTGCCATCAAGGATGCATCGAACAACACGGGCCGCTTGCTGTCGATCCTGAACGCCACAGAGGGCAAGATCGATGTGTTCTCCGCGTCGGCGCATATTCCGGCAACGGTGATGCTGATCGGTGGGGTGGGGTGGATGGCCGGGCCGGCGTGTGCGGTGCCGGAGGCTTCCGTAAGGCTCTATGACCTGTGCCGGGTGGGGGCCTGGGCTGACGCCATGATCTTGCAGCGCAAGTTGTGGGCGCTGAACCAGGCGTTTTCCAAGTACAATCTCGCCGCCTGCATCAAGGGTGCGCTGGAGATGCAGGGGTATGCCGTGGGGGTGCCTGTTCCACCGCAGGCGCCGCTGTCTGAGGCGGGCCGGGTGGATGTGCGGACCGCCTTGCAAGCCGTCGGTGCCCTATAGCGCGGCCTTTAACCCGCGTTGTGCCAGTTGTTATCCGGCCGCGATTCACACTATTTGCGGCTGTGTGCTTGCAACAAGCCCGGCTCTAGGGGCATGCAGAGCTTCGCGCGCGGCGTTGGCCGCGACCCAGACCACGAGGACTTCTCACATGTCACATGGCGCAGGCCACCACGGCGGGGGCCACGATATGGCCGACGCGAGTTCCAAACGCATCGCCATCTTGATCACGGTGATCGGCCTATTCCTGGCAGTTGCAGAGACAATGGCGAAGGGCGCGCAGACGAACTCCATCGCCAGCAACGTGCAGGCGTCGAACCTGTGGTCGTTCTATCAGGCCAAAACCATCCGGCAGACGTCGATCAAGACGGCGGCCGAGCAGATGGAAATCGACGTGGCGCTGGCCAAGGATCCGGCGATCAAAGAGCGTTTGGCTAAGCGTGTCGCGGACTGGAAGGCGGACGTCGAGCGCTATCAGTCTGAGCCGAAAACGAATGACAAGAAAGAAAACGTTGGCGAGGGGCGCAAAGAGCTGCAGGCACGTGCACTCGAAGCCGAAAAAAAGCGTGACGTTTATACCGACCAATACCACTGCTTCGAGATCGGTTCGGCGGCGTTCCAGATCGCGATTGTGATGGCGTCGGTCTATCTGCTGACCCACATTATCTATCTGCTGTGGATGGCGGCCGGGCTGATGGGGCTTGGGATGCTGTTCAGCGTCATGGGCGTTGTCGCGCCGGGGACAATCCACGCGCTGTTGCCGCATTGATCGAGCGTTGACCGTCGGCCAGTGGATTTCCAGTGTCGCGTTGAAGCGCGACCTGGATCTGCGCCGCGGTCGTCGGCCCCCAGATGGGGGGATCCCACGATCGCGCGTCAATCTACCCTTGAAATTTGGATTGGCGCGCGACAAACTTGAGCACCAACCCTGGAGGGCCTCATGGAGGATGCAGAGCCGATAAAGCTCAGCGCCTATACGCGCCGCGGGCCGGATGTGCAGGCAGCGCCGCCGCCAGCCCAGTCCGCTTCGTCGGTCACCGCATTTACCCGCTCTGAACTCAGCACTATCCTTGCGGTCTATGGCCGGCTGCAGACCGAGGGTGAAGCCCGCGACTACGCCATGGATTTTGACCGCGACACGGCCGTTTTTTCGATTTTTCGCCGCACCAGCGAAGTGCCGCTGTATCGCATTGAAAAGAACCCTAAGCTCGCCCGCAAACAGGGTGCCTATTCGGTCATCACCCCCACTGGTCTCATTCTCAAACGCGGTCACGAATTGCCGCGCGTGCTGGAGGTTCTGGACAAGAAGGTCCGCGTCGTCAGCCGGTGACTGAAGGTTAGCGCGACGAAAGGACGTTCCGCTTGCCGCCGGGCACCGGCAATGCCACTGTGTTGGAGTATTTTTTATGTCTTCGGGAGTTGGGTCCCATGACGGCACGCGGTATCGATACGCACTACAATCGTACACGCCAGCCTAGCGCCGCCGTTACAGTGTTCGGCGTGCTTGCGATCTTTGGGGTGCTGGCGATTGTTCTTTGGCTGATGGGGCGCTTGCCGATCTGTAAATGCGGCACCGTCAAGTTGTGGCATGGCGTGGTCAACAGCGCCGAAAACTCTCAACATTTGATGGACTGGTACACGCCCAGTCATGTCATCCACGGGTTCCTGTTTTATGGGCTGCTGCACCTGCTGCTGCCACGCGCGTCTTTTGGGACCAAGCTACTGTTAGCGCTGGGTGTTGAGACCGCCTGGGAATTGTTCGAAAATTCGGCCTATACGATCAATCGCTACCGGGCGAATACCATTGCGCTCGATTACTTTGGTGATTCAATCGTCAATTCGGTGGCCGACACAGTCGCGATGATGGTCGGATTTTTCGCGGCGCGCGCGCTGCCGGTGTCTCTCATCGTCGTGCTGGCCCTCGGCTTCGAATTGTTCACCGGTTGGGCCATCCGCGACAACTTGGTTCTCAACGTGCTGATGCTGGTGCACCCGGTTGAGGCAATCAAGGTTTGGCAGAGCGGGGGGTAGGCTGTCGCGGACGCTCGTGCCGCATTTCGTCATGATCCCGTAGCGACACGTGTGTGGCCCGCTGGGGTGCAATCCGATAACATTCACGTGAATAGTGATCTCCTGCCATGGCACTCCTACCGCGCTGTAGTATGAGAGTTCGTGCAGTCTGTAGGTTCCGCACGTGGTGTGATTGTCACGCGTGATGCACTCAGATGGAGCCTTGCCTCAGTAAGCCCAGGAGAACGTTATGTTCACAGTTTCGCGTCGTGATCTTGTTCTTGGCAGTACCGGTGCCGCCCTGGTGTTCGGCCTCAAAGGGCCCGTGGCCTTCATTGGCGCTGCCGAAGCACAGCGCGCCGCCGACAGCCTGAAGTATAAGGTTGGCGACATTGAAGTCTTCAGTCTCTTCGAGGGTTCTGTTGAACGGGTGCTCGATGCGGGCTTCGTCAAAAATGCTGCCCTTGACGACGTAAAAGCTGCGCTGACGAAAGCCGGCATTGGTCCGGATAAATTCTCGAACCCCTTCACCGTCACCGCTATCAAAAGCGGCGGCAAGGTCACTTTGTTTGACACAGGCTTCGGTGCCAACGGCGCACCTACGACGGGTAAACTGGCTGACAATATGAAGGCCGCTGGTCTCGACCCGGCCACCGTCAACACGGTCGTCATTTCACATTTCCACCCCGACCACATTTCGGGGCTGTGGGCTAAGGACACCAGTGCGTCGATGTTTCCCAACGCGGAAATCCTGATGCCAGAAGTTGAGTATAAGTTCTGGACGGATGCAGCTCTGGTCGAGAAGGTGCCGGACGGCTTGAAGCCACATGTCCGCCGCATCCAATCGACCTTCCCGACTTGGAAAAACATCAAGCAGTATGCCGATGGTGCTGAAGTCGCCCCTGGCGTCCGCGCGATTGCCACCCCGGGTCATACGGCCGGCCATACGTCCTTCCTCGTCAGCTCCGGTGGCCAGCAACTCTTTATTCAGGGCGACGTCACTGGCATCCACCAGCTGTTCGTTGCGAACCCTGGTTGGTTCTCCATGTTTGACAGCAATGGCCCGCTGGCTGAGGAGACGCGCCGCAAGTTCTTTGATCGGGTTATCGCTGAAAAAGGGATGATCGCTGGTTACCACTTCGGCTTCCCCAACGTCGGAACACTGACGAAAGACGGTGCCGGTTACGCGTTCGCAGCGGTTAAAGCCTGAGTGATCGGGTCGATTGGGGCTTACTGTGGCGCGTCGTGATGGGTGGCTGCTCGTTAGCCGCCTTCCAACTCTCCCTTGAGAACTTCAAGTTCCAGCCAGCGGTCCTCGGCGGCTGCTTGCTTGGCGCGTGCGGTTGCGATCTTGGTGCCGGTGGTATCGAATAATGCGCGATCACGCGTGTAGAGTGCCGGATCGGCGATTATTTTTTCCAGCGTTGCGAGTTCGCATCCGAGCGCTTCGATCTCTTTTGGCAGTGTTTCGAGCGCGTGTTTCTCTTTGAAGGTCATCTTGCGTTTGCTGCCGAATGACGTGGCCTGGGCGGAGCTGGTGCTGGCGGTCAACGCGCGTCCGCCACGAACGGATGACTGCCGTTCGGGTGCGGCTGCCGCGCGCTGCGCGACCATATCGCTGTAGCCGCCGGCGTACTCAGTCCACGCGCCGTCGCCGTCACTGGCGAGCACGGAGGTGACGACCCGATCAATGAAGTCGCGGTCATGGCTGACGAGCAGAAGAGTGCCTTCGAAGGCGGCGAGCATTTCCTGCAACAGATCGAGTGTTTCCAGGTCGAGGTCGTTGGTCGGTTCGTCGAGCACCAGCATGTTTGCTGGTTTGGCGAGTGCCCGAGCCAGCATCACGCGTGCGCGCTCGCCGCCGGACAGTACACGCAGCGGCGTTCGCGCCTGGTCCGCGTCGAACAGGAAATCCCGCATGTAGCTGACGACGTGCCGCACGACGCCGTTGATCGTCACCTGGTCGCCGCTGCCGCCGGTTAGGGCCTCAGCGAGCGTCCAGTTGGGATCGAGGCTGTCGCGGCCCTGGTCGAGGGTCACCATTTCGAGATTGGTGCCGAGCTTGATGGTGCCGGTGTCGGTCTCGAGAACGCCGGTCAGCAGCTTTAGGAGTGTGGTCTTGCCGGCGCCGTTGGGACCGATGATGCCGAGGCGGTCGCCGCGTGCGACCCGAATGGAAAGCGGTTGGACCACTGCGCGCCCATCATAGGCCTTTGAAACGCCCTTGGCTTCGATGACGAGCTTGCCGGTCGTTTCTGCATCTGATGCCTGCAGGACGGCATCGCCCTTGAGATGACGGGCTTCGGCCTTCTGCTGGCGCATGTCGGCTAATTCGCGCACGCGCCGTACGTTGCGCTTGCGCCGCCCGGTTACGCCGCCATGCATCCACTTTTGTTCACGGGCGATCTTGCGGTCCAGTTTGTGGCGCTCGGCTTCCTCTTGATCGAGCACGTCATCGCGCCAGGCTTCGAAGCTGCCGAAGCCCTGATCGATCCGCCGGGCGACGCCGCGATCAAGCCAGATGGTGGTTCGCGACAGGTTCTCCAGGAAGCGCCGATCATGGCTGATCAGAACGACGGCGGCTCGGATGCTGGCCAGCTCTTTTTCGAGCCATGCGATGGCGGGGAGATCGAGATGGTTGGTTGGTTCGTCGAGCAACAGGACTTCTGGCTCGCCGGCCAATGCCCGGGCAATCGCCAGCCGCCGTGCTTCTCCGCCCGAGAGGTGGGCCGGGTCTTCATAGCCGCTCAGCCCCAAGGCTTCGAGCCGCCGCTTGGCCCGCTGCAGGTCGTCCATGGGGCCAAGGGCCGCTTCCAGGACATCGGCGCTGGTGCTGAAGCCAGTGAAGTCGGCCTCCTGCGCCAGATAGGAGATGCGGGCTTGGGGGTGCGCGAAGCGGGTGCCCTTGTCGGGTTGCAGAAGCCCGGCAGCGATCTTGAGCATGCTGGATTTGCCGGAGCCATTGCGGCCCACGACGCAAAGCCGGTCGCCTTCGGCCACGCTGACGCTGGCCCCGGCGAGCAGTGGATCTGCCGAAAAGCTCAAGTGAATATTGTCGAGTGTTAACAGCAGGCGGGACATGGATCGGGTGCTTTTCGCGTCAAGTGAATACAGTTTGCAGCCTCGTATCAGGCCCAGACGGGCAAGACCATGAGACACGGCGGACGCAAGCCGGTGTAAACGGTACATCCAATGCGCGATTGCAGGCCGCGGGCGGGGCCTTTATTGGCAACAGGCGGAGAGAGCCGATGCTCTCGGGGGCAGTGGCATGCAGGTGCTGTACATCGTGGTCGCTGCGGGGATGCTCGGCTGGGGGCTGACCGGGCTCGTGCTGGCGGCTGCGGAGCGCACCCAGCATTTGGCCCAACCGACCGATCGTGGGCTACACAAGGTGCCGACGCCGGTGGGTGGTGGTCTTGGTCTCATCGGCGGTGCGTTGATCATCTGGCTGCTAGTCTACCGTATGATGCCGCCGTTGGGTTGGCCGTTGCTGGCGGCGCTTGGCCTGCTTGCGGTTATCTCTTGGCTTGATGATCGCCGTCCGCTGCCGCCTGCCCAGCGTTTTTCGGCGCAAGCGGCGGCCGTGGGGCTGCTGCTGTGGCACCTACCAGCAGCGCTGCGTCTCATCCCGGTGCTGCCGCTGGAACTTGAGCGGCTCGGATTGCTGATTGCGTGGATGTGGGTCATCAACCTGACCAATTTCATGGACGGAATTGATGGCATCGCGGGTATGGAGGCGATTTCCGTGGGTGCCGGTTATGCGCTGGTCGCACGATTGTTGCCGCCGAGCGATCTCCTCATGGGGCATTTGCCCGAATTGGCGATGATGCTGGCTGCGTCCGCGGTCGGATATCTGCTGTGGAACTGGGCCCCTGCCCGCATCTTCATGGGTGATGTCGGGAGCATTCCCCTCGGTCTTCTCTTCGGTCTGCTGATGCTGGATCTCGGCCTGCGCGGTCAATGGGCAGCAGCCTTGATCCTCCCGCTGTATTTTCTGGTCGACACCACGCTCACGTTGTTTGAGCGCGTGCGCCGTGGCTCAACGCCCTGGCAGGCCCACCGTGAGCATGCCTATCAGCGGGCTGTGCTGGCTGGCATGTCGCATAGTGCCGTCACCTGGCATGTTGCTGTACTCAACATGGCGCTGATCGCGCTTGCGGTTTTGTCGACGCAGTATCCTTGGCCGGCGCTGGTTGTTGCGTCGTTACTTACGCTGTCGCTCCGGACATGGTTTGGGGCTCGAACGAGTGCCAATCCAGCGAAGCCGCCTCAGAAGATCACGCCGAAGGCCACCAAACGATGACGGCATGGCTTCCGCCATGCTAGCCTCGCAGCTGAACCACGCACGACGAGCTCCCCCGCATGTTTCCGATCCTCAACGGCATTCGCATTCTCGATCTAACAGCGGTGATCCTTGGCCCCTACGGCGCACAGGTTCTCGGTGATCTGGGGGCTGAAGTGATCAAGATCGAAGGGCCCGATGGTGACAGCATGCGGCCCATCGCGCCCACGGCTGCGCCGGGCATGTCTGCCATCTTCGCCAACAATAACCGCAATAAGCGCTCTGTCGTCCTCGATCTCAAATCGCCGGGTGGCAAGCATGCGCTGGCTAAGCTGATTCCGACCGTGGATGTGCTGATCCACAACATGCGGCAGGATGCGCTCGATAAGCTGGGCTTTGGCTTTGACGCGGCGCGTGCTCTCCATCCAAAGCTTATTTATTGCGCCGCAGTCGGCTTCGGCCGTGATGGGCCCTATGCTGGTCGGCCCGCCTATGACGATGTCATTCAAGCGGCGTCAGGCTTTGCGGGCTTGTTCGAAGCGCGCGATGGTACGCCGCTCTACGCGCCCTCGATCATTGCGGACAAGGTTACCGGGTTGCATCTGGTTTATGCCGTGCTCGCGGCGTTGCTGCATCGCGAGCGCTCCGGGCAGGTGCCGGGCTACGTTGAAATTCCGATGTTTGAGGCGCTGACGGCATTCAACCTCAATGAACATCTGTCCGGTGCGACCTGGGGCGGAGAAGAGACGGGCTATCAGCGGATGCTGGCACGTGACCGGCGACCCTTTCGCACCAAGGACGGGTGGCTTGGTGCGTTGCCCTATACAGCGGCGCATTGGTCGAAATTTTTTGCCGAAATTGGTCGCGCACATTTGTCTGAGGAAGCCTGGTTCACTGATCCGACCGAGCGCAGCCGGAACTTTGAGAAACTTTACGGCGTGCTTGCGGATGTGATGCCCACGCGGACAACGTCGGACTGGCTCGGTGTTTTTAAGCGTCTGGATATCCCGCATTCCGTGATCAATTCGCCCAGAGACTTGCTCGCTGACCCGCACCTGTCGGCGGTCAATTTCTTCACACCCAACTTCGCTGCCGAAACGCCGGTGAAGCGGACACTGCGGCAGCCGATTTCTTTCGATGATCTCGCAACGTCGCCGGACTTGCCGCCGCCCATGCTGGGTGCTGACACGGACAGCGTTCTCCGTGCTGCGGGGCTGACGGATGCTGAGATCAAGGCGGCGCGGACTTCGTAGAGTGCAGTGTTGCTAGAACCTTTGGCAGTATCTCTGGCAGATCTTCGGCAATGAGGCCGGGTCCGAAGGCTGTTGCGCAGGCCCCGTGCAACCACACTGCTGCGCATGCGGCCTCGAACGCCGGCATGCCTTGTGCCAGCAGTCCGGTTGCAAATCCGGCCAAAACATCGCCCGAGCCGGCTGTTGCCAACGTCGGCGGTGCATTTTCGTTGATGGCTGTGCGACCATCCGGTGACGCTATGACGGTGTCTGCGCCTTTCAGAATGACAATCGCGCCTGACCGTTTGGCTGCTCCCAGGGCCCGATCCAGCTTCGAGCCTTGCAGATCTGGAAACAAGCGTTTGAACTCGCCATCGTGGGGTGTCAGTACGCAGGCGCGCTGGGGGTTTTCCTTGATGAGTGCGAACAGGTGATTGACCACCGGTTCTTCCTCGTCGTCCTGGTCGATTGTGAATGACGTGAGTGCATCAGCGTCCAGCACGGTCGCGGCTTCAAACTCCAAGACGACTTGCGTCAAAATTCGTGTGGCGGTTCCGACGCCCGCGCCGGGTCCGATCAGCACAACATTCTTGCGCGCATCGGACAGGATCTCCGCCAGCCCGCGTGGGCCGTCGAACGGCTTGAGCATGATGGCTGTCAAATGCGCGGCGTTTGCGGCGCTCGCGTCGAGTGGGCTGGCGACAGTGACTAGGCCTGCGCCAATGCGCAGCGCGCCACGGGCACCGAGACGTGCAGCGCCGGTGCTGTGCGCTGGGCCGGAGACCACAACGGCGTGGCCGCGCGTGTACTTGTGCCCATCGGCTCGGACTTGCGGGAACACATCGGTCCATAGTTCCGGCGCGTTTGCGAAACAGCGTGGCTTGATCGTTGTCAAGACTGACGCTGGCAGACCAATGTCGGCAACGGTCACGTCGCCGCATAATGCGCGACCTGGCAGCAAGAGATGTCCAGGTTTGCGACGAAAAAACGTGACGGTCCGCGTTGCCTTTATGATCACGTCCGGGATTTCTGACGCGGTGCCCGGCTGTGCGCCGGTTGTGCCGTCCAGCCCGCTCGGCACGTCAACAGCCAACACTGATACGCCGCGCGCCGACATTGCATTCACTGCGGCGAAGATGCCTCGCAGCGCTGTATCGGGCGGCCGGCTGAGCCCCGCGCCCAAGATTGCGTCAATGACGAGCGCGCACTCTGGCAACGGCAATTCCAGAGGGGTTACTTCGCCGCGCCAACGCCGCGCCATTTCAGAAGCATCGCCTTTGAGCATTTCACGTTGCACGAGGCAGAGACACCGCACTGCGTAGCCGTGCTCGTGCAGAAGCCGCGCCGCGACGAAGCCGTCGCCGCCGTTGTTGCCTGGGCCACACAGCACAAGAACCGGCGCGCTTGGAGGGCCCAGCATCGATACGGCGGTGGCCGCCACCGCGCGTCCCGCCGCCTCCATCAGTGTCAGCGAGGGTATGCCGGACGCCGCTTCCAGTTGGTCAGCCTGCATCATCTCGGCGGCGGTCAGAAGTTCCAGGGTGTGGGTGGCGGACATGGTTGGCCTTGAAGTCGGGAGGACTATTGGTGACGTTTTTGCGCCGTCCTTGCGGTTGTACCGGTAAAGCTCTATCAGCCGCGTCCCGGCGTTTTGGCCGGCAGCAGCAGGAGTGTATCATGTCGAAGATGTTCAGAACCCTCGCTGACACGAAACGCGACCAACTGCCGAGCTTTTGAAGTCTCGAGCAAGCGTCGCAAGTCGTTCCCGTCCGAAACACATGTCAAACGCGGTGACCGCGTTGTGCATGGCGATGTCGAGCTGGTCGAGAAGCTTGGCCGCAATGATCCCTGTCCCTGCGGCTCGGGACATCGGTTTCAAGCGCTGCTGTCTCACCAGCGGCCGTTATGACGGTGCCGAACGCGATTACTACTTTTAGGCCGAAATCCTGATCGGCCGGGGTCAGTGCAAAGGGGGCAGGGGGCTGCCCCCAATCGCACGTTCACGCCGTCGTGAGGTGTTGTGAGGCGCATGCACCGAGCTAACCGTCTAGGGTCGGTGTGTTCACGTCCCAACTGATGCCGCTGGAGTCGCCATGCGCCTGATCACCAAACTCGCCTTGCAGCTCGCGTTACTCATTGGGCTGGCGCTGCCCACGTACGCTGCCGATGGTCTCGTCACCGTGCCAAGCAGCTCAAATGCCAAGTTGACCATCGACAAGCTGGCTGTCGCTCTCACTGCCGGCGGGGCGACGATCTTTGCGCGGGTCGATCATGCGGCGGGGGCGACAGCAGCCGGACTTACACTTAGACCGACTGAACTGCTGATTTTCGGCAATCCCAAGGGCGGTACGCCGCTGATGCAATCGCAACAGTCGGCCGGCATCGATCTGCCGATGAAAGCGCTGGCGTGGGAAGATGCAGCTGGGAAAACTTGGTTGTCCTATAACGATCCGGCCTGGATCGCGACCCGGCATGCACTGTCGCCTGAAACGGCGAAGGTCATTGAAGCTTTGTCACAAGGCTTGAAAGGCGCGGCGGCTAAAGCCACCGCGCCCTGATTATGCTTCAGCGTTGGTCAATCAATGCTTCAAGCTCAGTGTTTCAAGCTGGCAGGAACCACGCCGCCGTTCTCGGCGAGCTTGGTCATCACCTGCTTGTGCAGCCAGACGTTCATGGACGCTGAATCGCCCATGTCGCCGGTGTACTTGAGCTCGGTTGCCAGTTCCTTGCGTGACTTCAGGCTGCTGTCGAGCTTGAGAAGCTTCATCAGATCGACGATCGACTTGCGCCAGTCGAGCTCTTCATCTTGCTCGTCGCTGATGCCGTCCAGCACCTGAGCCACATCGACGGTGGGCTTGGCAGCAGCAGGCGCGGCCACAGATGCCGGCGCGGTCGCGGCAGCAGCGGCTGCCGTCACGATAGGCGCTGCAGCGGACGGCGCTACAGCTGCGGTCGGTGCATAAGTTGCCGCAATGCCGGTGGGCATCGCACTCACCAACCCAACCGGCGCGGCAGGCGAACTACCAAAGATCGCCGATGCGATTTTTCCAAAGATACTCATAGGGGTTGTCTCCTCGACTTGCCACGGCGCAACAAGCCCGTGTGCATCGCAGCATATTTGCACGATACGGACAGATGACCAATGCGGTTTGCGCCCGCCGCGTGAGCCGCCAAACGGCCCTTGCAATGCCGATCCTGCCCGCGTTAACGTGAACGGAGATTTTTGGTTGGGAGGACATATTCATGTCGGATGTTTTCATCTCCTACTCGCATGCCGACCGAACCCTCGCCGAAGCTCTCGCCAACGACCTGAAAGCCCGCGGCTTCCGCGTCTGGTGGGATGCCGAACTGGTCTCCTCCGACGATTTCTACGAAGTCATTCTGGAAGCATTGCGCCAGGCCAAAGTCGCCATCGTCATCTGGACCAAGGCGTCAGCCAAATCGAACTTCGTCCGTGATGAGGCGCGCTTTGCCCTTCATCTCAAAAAACTCATCGCCACCCGGGAAGGCACGCTCGACCCACTCGACATTCCCTTTGGCTTTCAGGGCCAGCACACCGACGATGTCACCAATCGCGAGCACATCGTGCGCGCCATAGACAAGCTCGGCGTCAAGCCGGTGATGACGCGCGATGCTGACAGCAGTATTGCCGACTGGGAGCATCTCAAGACCACCGCCGGCGTCGATCTGCTCATCGCCTATCTCGGCAACAATCCGCCGGCAGCGCAGCGTCAAGCCGCCTTGGCGCGATTGAAGGAACTGTCGTCCAAACCAGGCGCCACGCAGGGCGTCAGCCCCCTTGTCCGCTCTCTCACCATGAGCAACTGGCGCGCGTTCTTTTCCGGCCTGACATTCCAGATGCCCAAGTTTCAGCTTTCAAGCCAGGGGACGTGGGCGTCGTTGGGGTCGGCGCTGACGTATACGGTTGGGTTGGTGATTATTGGCTTTGGATTGCTTGGGTGGGCCGCAGCTCTAGTGGAAGGTGGAGCCACTCTTAGCCGCAGCGTCGCCGCTGCATCGATTCTGACCGTCATTTTGGCGCTGCTTCTATATGTGGCCTGGAAAAGGTTTTCCGGTTTTCTCGCAAGCCGGAATTTCGTTGCTGCAACGATTATGGCTCTGCCGGTTGCATTGTTGGCGCTTCTACTTCCGGGGCCAATTGGAATGGTGTTCGAAAAAGCTCAACAAAGCGGCACCCCGAAATCCGGCGCGGATGAGGGCTCTTTGGGAGCGTTTATAGGGCTATCGCTAGTTGCTTCGTTCGCCATTTCCATCTTTTGCATTATCCGGAAATTCCGCGCGGCGCGTTGAGGCTAAACGCGAGCGAGCTACCAAACCACCTTCACCCCGAACGCCTGAAACGCCGGATCGTTCGTCACCAGCGCAACATCCTCGATCAGCGCCTGTGCCGCCAGCATCCGGTCGAAAGGGTCTTTGTGCGCGCCCGCCATGCGCCCGGCCAATCGGCCGTGCTCAACGGTGATGGGGAGCTGCAGGAAGCCGTGGCGCGTTAAGAAACCGATGAAGTCCTCACAGAGGTCGTGCGCGCCCGGAAGTTTGCCGATGCGGACCTTCGTGCAGATTTCCCAAGCAGATGCCGCGCTGACGAGAATGATCGTATCGTCGTCGGAAATGAGATCGCGCGCGGGCGCTGAAACGGCGGATGGTTGCCGCCGCGGTGACTGATCCGGCGTCTGGCGGGACCATGCATGGGGGCACAGCCGAACATGCGCAGGACAGCATCGACCCGGAGAACGGCACGGCAGGTTCAGACGACGGCACTGCACGTCATTCGCTGGACCAACTGGCAGGTGAAGCTTTCGTCGATCTGGAGGTTGGGCCTGATCTGCTGGCGTCGTTCGGTCCCGAAGCGGGCAACAGTCACGGTCCGGAACCCGACCCAATAGTCCTGGCACAGTCGGCAGGCACCGAAGCGATCCCCGA
>JANNEU010000369.1:0-11195 GCA_031379035.1 Hyphomicrobiaceae bacterium
GACTGCGACCATTACCATCACTGGCCAGAACGACGCCCCCGTGGTCGTCGATCCGGCGCACCCCGGCGTGCCACCAACGGATCCCATGCACGTGGTGCCGGTGCAGACCGGCAACGATGGCACAGCCATCACGCCGCTCACCGTCACTAACCTGTTCTACGACCCTGACACCAGTGACACACTGACCTTGTCGGTGCCGGCCGTCAGCCTGCCACCTGGGATCAGCTTCGATCCGGCCACCGGCACGTTCTCCGGCACGCCGAGCGCCTCGGCGAGCCAGGGCGGCCCCAACGGCGACGGCACCTACGCTGTCACGGTCACGGCCACCGACAGTCACGGCGCGACAGTGACCACCATCGTCACCTTCTCCATCGGCAACGTGGCCCCAGTCGCGACAGCAGACACCAACTCCGTCCAGGAACACGGCACCACCTCTGGCACCGTGCTCGCCAATGATCACGACGGCGGCGGCGATACAGACCCGCTGACGGTCGGCCAAGTCAATGGCAGCGCTGCCGGCATCGGACATCCGATCACACTGCCCTCGGGCGCCGTGCTGACGCTCAACGCCGATGGCACCTACGTTTACAACCCGAACGGTGTGTTCCAATCACTCAGCGTCGGGAGCACCGGCACTGACAGCTTTACCTATCAGATCAGCGACGGTCAGGGCGGCTTAACCACAGCCACAGTGGTGATTACGGTGGTGGGTGAAAACGATGCGCCCGTGGTCGTCGATCCAGCGCACCCCGGCACGCCGCCAACGGATCCCAACCATGTGGTTCCGCCAGTGATTGGCACGGATGGCAGCGCCATTGCGCCGCTGTCAATCGCTAACGTGTTTCACGATCCGGACTCTGGCGATGTCCTGCACCTCAGCGTCGATCCCGCCACGCTGCCACCCGGCATCACCTTCGATGCAGCGACCGGCACCTTCCAGGGCGTGCCAGGACCAACCGCTTCGCAGGGCGGTCCCAACAGCGATGGCATCTATACCGTGATCGTCACCGCGGACGATGGCCACGGCGGCACAGTCAAAACCAGTGTCACGTTCACATTCACCAACGTGCCGCCGGTAGCGAACAACGATTTTGCGGTTTCCCAGCCTGGTGATTCTGTCCGGATCCCTGTGCTCGCCAACGACCACGATGGCGGCAGCGATACCGATCCGCTCACCGTGATCGCAGCAACCGCCAGCTCGGGCGCCGTGACGATCAATCCTGATGGATCGCTCGACTTCGCCCCTGCACCAGGCTTCGTCGGTCTGGCGACCATCACCTACACGATCAGCGATGGTCAGGGTGGGACGTCGACGGCAGTTGCTTATGTTCTAGTGACGCCGAACATTCATCCGACCGCACCGCCTGTCGACGTGCCGGCGCCCTTCGCGCCGACCTTGCCAGGCAACACTGGGATTGCGGCCAACGGTGCCGTTCTCTCGGCCGTGCATGGTTTTGATCCGCTGAACGCGTCGGCACCGGACAACAGCCACAAAGGGCTTGCTGCATCAGGTGTGATCGTTGCCGCAGCCAACGGCATCAGCCCGCTTGGCGGCAGCGGAACGACGTCGACGTCGATCGATCCACGCATCCTCAATCCGGTCTGGCGCCTCCAGCAGATGATCCAACATGACTTCGGCCATCCACAGGAGTCGTGGAACCCCGAAGGCCTGACCGGGTTCTCGCTCCGCTACACGTTTGCATCCGATCTTGATCAAGGCGGCAAAGCCCAGATCGTCATGGACAGCATGGTCCGCGACCGGACGTTGATTGTAAACCTGTCGAGCACCGAGCTGGCCAACCATGCCCGTGTGATCGAGTACAAGGTCCTGCAGGCCAATGGACAGCCGCTGCCGGGATGGCTCGACCGGGCTGGACCGCAGGTGTTGATCGGCGAGCGGCCAGTTGATGTGGAAGTCGTACGGTTGCGCGTCATCGCGTTGCTCTCGGATGGCACAACTGTCGAGCGGGATGTCGAGATCCAGACGATGTCGGGAGAAATCAAACCGCTCGTTGGCAAACGCGCCGACGCGGTGCCATTGTTCAGCGATCAACTTCGGGCGCAAACGCTGAGCGAAAACAGTGACCTCCAGGAACTGCTCAAAGCTCTCGGTCGCTGACACGGTCTGGCGCGCCGTGCCGGGTCCGCAGCGTGCCAGACCCTTGCGACAATTTTCGAGCGAAACCGGGCTGCGCTCGCCCTTGGGCGCGCGCAGCCGTGCTGTGCTTATTCAGACACGGGACCAGTCCCACAGGAGCGGGCAACGGTTTTGGTCATTGATCGATCACAACGGTGCAGAGGTGAGCAGTAAAGCCGCTCGATCTTCGAGTACGATAGAATAGCTGTTCCGTGTGCACAGCGAACGACAATCTCGACAATAGGGCCGCGATCAAGTGCTGCTTCGACCCGTGGGGTGCGTTCAATCGATGGTGGCTTGATGAGGCCTCGATCCCCCGCTGACGGATAGGAGGTCATCGCTGCGAGAACGAGGCCGTTTGCGAGTAGTGACGCCATTGTACAACATCCTTTGGTCCGGTGGCTTCCCGGCCGTCCTATGGCGGCCGTGTTTACAGGCTGTCAGCCACACGCTGGTAAGGGGAGCTGCAAATCGCGGGCCAGATTCAACCTCTGGGCAAAGTGTCTGAACGCAACGTGCCAAGCTCACCTGATTATAGGGCAATTTTTCATATCAGCTATTTGAATAACCCCATGTCCCGATGGGTCTCGGATGCTATGCGCAGTGCGTCGTGTTGAGTCGCCGCCCGTTCCGCTTGCTGCCGTGCGTTCCCGGCACTCCTCATTTTGACACCTGTGTTGCAACCGTGAGAGCGCTGGCCAGTGAGCTCGCCCATCCCGGTGCTGGACACAGCCCAGGCGAGACCTCTTCGATGGCTTTGACGATCAGCACACCGGCCCTGACCCGCATTGCCGCTGCGTGCGCGCTGTTGGCGTCGACGGCGTTGCCGGTTCAAGCGCAAGCCACGTTTTGGGATTGGGGTGGCGAGAAAAAAGTCAACGGCAGTGGCCGTGAGCTGGTGCGCATGACGGCAGCCAAGAAACCCGGCGATATCATCGTCAGCTTCAGCGATCGTAAGCTGTATTTTGTCACTAAGCCCGGCGAAGCGCTGAGCTATCCGATTGCCATTCCGCGCGAACAGAGCCGCTGGCAGGGCATTATCGCCGTTACATCAAAGCGCGAGAATCCGTCGTGGACGCCGACGCCGACGATGCGGGCCGAGAACCCGAAATTGCCGTCCTGGGTGCCCGGTGGCCACCCGATGAACCCGCTGGGTATTCGCGCGCTGTATCTCGGCTCGAGTACCTACCGCATTCATGGCACGGACGCGCCCTGGACGATTGGTTCTGCCGTCTCAAAAGGCTGCGTGCGGATGTACAATCAGGATGTGGTCGACCTCTACCCACGCGTGCGCGTGGGCGCCTCGGTCCTGGTGACGTGGGAGAAGTTCGACGCCAAAGCCGATCCTGATGCGAAGATCGCGGCAGCACCCGATGCACCTGAACCACGCACAGCGCGCAAATCAGCAGAGAAAACCTTGCCGGCCGAACAAACAGCCAAGATCAAAACCGGTTCCTTGCCGCCGGTGCCCGATGCAGAGATTGCAGCAGCTCCACCGCGTAGCCGGGCCGATCTCGAGCCGGTGCGACCACGCGCAGCACTAACCCGCAAGCGTATAGCGCCACCCATTGTCAAGAAGTACACGCCGCCCGAAGAACTTTCCATTTGAGCCGTTGTCTCACGCTAATTGTGCTGCTGGCGGGCGGCATTAACTCGCCAGCAACCAAATCACGTGACGGTTGCGGCGGTGAGCGTTGTCAGCTCTTTGAGGTCCGTTGACATGATCGACAGCGAAGCCCGAGAACACGTGCAACCGTTTGGGACACCGCAGCCCGCGATCGAAAAGCTGCGGGAATCTGAGGATGGTCAGGCTCAGCCCTCGTTGCAGCGGCCGCTGCCGGCTCACGAGAGTGAGCTTGGGTCACGGCTGGCTGAGATCCTAGCCCATCCCGACCGGTCCACTCTTGGTGCCTATGCCGCGGTGCTTGATCAGATTCGCGCCGAACTGAGTCTGTTGCAGCCAATGGGGGGCGCTGAACCCCAAAGCGCGGCATTCGTGGGTCTGACCGACGGCGATGAATTCGCGGCGCTGTTTGAACACGAGCGGATAGCAACACCATTTTCTGCCCATGACATCGATGCGCTCGCCGCCTCGTTGTTGTCGCATACTGCACCGGGCCGTATGCCGTGAACCGTAGCCGCTGGCCGACGCCAGCGTGATCTTGAGGCTGCAATGGCCTGACTGCACGTCCGCCACGCTGACAGGCGCACATCCAGTGGGAGGCGTCCCATCGCCTTGAACGGTCGATCACTCAGCGCCGCGTTCAAGCTCACGCTCGTTCGCAATTGCTGTTCGAGCCTGATTTTGTGCACGCCAAGATGCTCCAAGGATCCCCGATCCACATCGTCCTAGTGCACGCGCTGTTGGGTCCAAAACGTCTCGGTCAGGGTAACCGCCCGGTGGATGCAGGAGAAATCGCCGCAATTTAATTGGTCGCGCGGCGGCAGAGTGTCCAACGTCTTGGCCAGCAGGCCTTGCGCAACCGCATAGATGCGCTGGCCGAGCGGGGTAAGGGTCACCCCAGTGCTGCCGCCCCCCGAAATTGAAAGAAACGGACTTAGGCTGCAACTCAGAGGACCGCTGCACTCCAAATCTTGCAGGCGCACGTGATCGTCCCGCAGGCAGGTTTCGCCGATCCGATGGATTGCCAGGCCCATTTCCCCCGCGATGCCGTGCAGGCCATGGGCGGCCAATTCCTCGCGTAAAGCTTCGGCGATCGCCATTTTCTGTTCGTCAATACAGCGCAGCGCTGCGAGATGGTCGCTGCGGCACGGTGGCGTCAACGTCATGACACCCTTGCGAGACACTTTTGGCACGATACTCATACTCAACTTTCGGACGGGTGTGTTGCGAAACTATGTTCTGTTGCTCCGATGCCGGGACGGCGCCTCGCCGTATGCAGCGGCCCGCGTACGCTGCTCGCCGCGTTGGACAGCTAGAGCCGGTTGGACTGCGTCAACGATCCACCGGCGCTTGCCGGCAGTCCATGCGGTGGCACGACACAACCGCTGGCAATTTTCAGGAGCGCGATGGGGATACAATGCCATCAACGCGGAATGATCAGCGTCTGGCCAGGGCTCAATGCTGCAGACTGCAATCGGTTGGCGCTCATCAGGGCCGCGATGGATACTTTGTGACGCCGTGCGATCCCGTAGAGGGTATCGCCGTGAACGACGATCACCCCGGTGGCGGTGAGAGCAGTCTGGCGGAAACGATTTTCAGCGAGCCGCGGTGGGGTGGTGTACGGCACCGCGGTAGGGAGTGGCGCGGGCGGCGTGGTCCATATCGGCGTGGCGAGCGGTGCCACAGGCGCGGGCGCTCGGCTGACCGGCTGGGGCAGTGGCGATCCCAAATCGGCCCGCGGCGTGGAGGCGCTGCACCCGGCCACCAACCATCCGGCGGCCAGAGCCGCGATGAACGTGCCTGTATGGCGCTGTCCAATATTCTGACGCATGCGGTAACTCCGGACGAACTTTCTTGCAAAGTGCCAAATCCTGGTTAACGCCGTCTCAACGGCGCGGCGCGGACCATCGTCGCGTTTGCACAACACTTTTACTAGCGGGGTGTTTGATCATCGCTGCGACAGCGCAGAAAAAGGCCCGCTATCTCGGGCACGATTTTGTGCATTCAGACATCCGATCAGCCTCTCCTGATGCTCGGCGTTCGTTCGCTCCGCAATTGTAATTATGCGACTGGCCGGGCGACTGAGACATACAAATGTTGTTCTACATGGAGGTAAATCTTCGTCAGAGAATCAGACGACAGCTCGGCGTGTCGATCGCTTGCTCAAGGGGGCGCACATGCTGAGGCAGATACTGACTTTCGGGGGCGTGCTTGGAACACTTTGTGTTGCAGGCTGCGGCGCAGACTTGGGACCGGCAGCTCTCACGACCGGGGCTATCAGTCCCGCTGCACCGGAAGGTATTGCTGGAACCAGCGTCGCGCACGGCCAAAAAGTCCGCGTGTTTACACTGGCAGGACTTGGCGATGGCTGCGGTTCGACGGCGCCGCCGCGACTGACGATCGACAAGGCGCCCAGCAAAGGATCTGTCACGTTTGATCCGGTTGAGCCGACGGTGGTCCAATACAGCTTGTCTGGCAGATGTATCGGTAATCGGGTCGCGAGCACTAGCGTTTATTATGCGCCGCGTCCCGGCGAAACTGGACCCGACACGTTCACGGTGTCGGCGCATGCCGGGCGCTCGACGGTGGCGACACGAAAAATCGATGTCAAAATAGCTGAATGACTCGAACCGGCGACGCTCTTGCGTGGTGCCGTGCGGCATGAGGTGCGTGTCATGCGGTGACGTAACGCACCTAAATCCACGGCCGGCATGGCAGGTCGCTGACAACCATTTGTATCACCGATCGCGCCGACTGCCTTGCCGTCACGAAACATTGCGCAGCGCCGGCGCTCATTTCGCTCGCCTGGGTGGTCAACTGCCGAGCAAAGACGCGGCGTTGGCTGGAGGCTGTCGTGAAGTGTCCGTGTCGCGGCATATCTGATGAACGGCGCCAATGGGTCGCGAGCCAAGAAACAGTTGTCCAGTGGACAGCCCATGGCGTTAACGGATGATGAGGCATTGGGGCCGCAAAGTGTGAGACAACACCGCCCCGGAGCCGATGCGTGATGATGTTGACACTGCTTAAAGCCGCAAGCGCGAACAAGACCGGCGCCACATCCATCGAATACGCCATGATTGCTTCGATCATCTCGTTGGCGATCATCGCTGGCGCATCCCAAATCGGGATCAATCTTAAAACCACATTTACAAACGTCGCGACCAACATCAGCAAGTGAACGTGGCTCGCACACCGGTGTAGCAGACGTGGAAGAATTTTTGCGCATCGGCTGCACAGCCGATCGAAAGTGCGATCCTGGCGGCTCGCGAGCACCGCAGTGCGTCCAACTCTTTTGAACTGCAGTACGCTCAGCACTCCGTTTATGAACGGAGCGCGATCCGTATCGCAGCGGTGTCGCTTCGAGCGCGCGAGACAAATGCGCAGAATGTGCTGATGCGGAGAAGTTTTGGTCGAAAATGCGCGCGCGGCGCTTAAAACAGCGAGGGGTTCCGCGCGCGCATACTGACGGTTGGCTGTCAGCTGCACCACACTTCCACTGCAAAACGCGCACGACAAGCCCTATGCGCCGTTGTTCCACAGCGCCACACATGCGCCAATTGAGTTGTGGCACCGGCAAGCCGGACTGAAACGTCGGCAGTGGACCTGAGCGCCGCAACCGTCGCACTCCGATAGCAACACTTTTCAGTCTGCTGTTTTGCAGACCTTGCATCCGAAAGTCTCTGGACGTTCGATCGGTCAGACGTTTGCGAATCGTTACCCGTGGCGTCATTGGGTCATCGCACATCGCACATCGCACATCGCGGACTGACTATTTCTTAATGGTGCCGGACATTCTTGTTGCCAGAGTTCGGGCTCCAAATCACGCGGCAGTGCCCGGTGCCAGGCCGGCGACAGCGGTCGCATCGGAGGCTGGTTAACAGCGCCGCCTGACGATGAGACTATTAGCGCGACCGCGCCCGCTTTCTGCCGACCCGCCCGGTCCATCAGTCGCATCAAATGTTGTCAATGCGCCACACCACGCAACGATCTGCAAACTGAGAAACACTTATGCCGGATGGTGCCTTTAATCTCAGCGGCTGCATCGGTCTTTCTACACCCGACGAAGTTGCAGGGGCGTGGCATGCGGTTCAGGATTCATATCGCATTCGTGATGGCGTTGGTTTGTGTCTCACAAGCCGCAGCCACCAAGGCTGCGTTCGCCGCCGGGCCCTTGGTCGAGCGGATCGGCGACTGGGATCTCATCTGCCAGGTGGGTGACAGCCAAGAAGCGCTTCCCAGCCTCGCCGCCACCAAGCCAGCGACCGATGCCGCAAAGGTGGCTGCAGCATCCGGCGAGACCTCTAAACCCGCAACCGATTGCCGGCTGATCCAGTCCCACGCCCTGGACGCAGAGAAGCAGAATTTGCTCATTCTCTCGATTGTGCTGGCCGGCAAAGACCGGTCCGGGCTGGCCGTGATCTCGGTGCCGCAAGCGGTCTACCTGTCACCTGGCATATTGATGAAGGTCGATGCCAAAGAGCCGTTCAAGATCCTCTACGAGCTGTGCAATCCACGCGGCTGTCACGCGGGATTCCAAGTCAAGGATCAGGTCTTGCAAGCCTTCAAGGGCGGGACGGAAGCCAAGACTGTCGTCTGGTCGATCGACAACAAGGCGATCGAGGTCAAGATCGCGTTGAAAGACTTTTCCAAGGCGATGGCGCGTTTGGCCGAGGTCTCCAAATGAGGCGTCGGACTACATATTGGGTCATCACAGCGGCCTTTGCCGCCTTCAGCGCGACATTGGCTTATGCGCAACCCGCTCCCGTCGCAGCGCCGCCAGCGGACTGTCTCTCTGGCGCCGTCTATGCGGTTCCTTCCCACGGTGCGGCGACCGAACACCCAGCAACGGCACTCCCGACCCAGGTTGGACCGGATGTTCGTGCGCTTTATGTCGGCGAACGTCACGGGATCGATGCGCATCCCAAAGCGGCCGCCTGCCTGCTGTCGCATCTGGGCGGCCGGGTGCACACACTTGTCCTGGAGCAGATCCGACAGGATCAGCAAGCCATCGTCGACACCCAACGCGCAACGCACCCTGAAACGGCCAGCCAGCTTGGGTCGGCGCTGACGTGGTGGAAGAGCGGTTGGCCTGCGTGGCGGCTTTATGAGCAGCTGGTGTCGATGGCCTGGATCGGCAGGATCGCCGTCCGCGGAGGTGACGTCGCGTTCGACGCCAAACGTCCTGCCGAAGGCGAACTGGCGCGGTCGTATGCCGACAGCGCGGGACCGAACCGGTTTGAGCCAGCCGTGCAGAGCTGGGCGGCGGCCATGCGGCGCGCCCACTGCAATTTGATCGATGACACCCGGGCCCGTGACTTGGCCTTGACGCAAGTGCATCGCGATCTCGCGATGGCCTCGGTGGTTCATGCGAGCGTGAGGACCCAGGGGGTGGTGATGTTTTACGGCGGCCGTGCCCATGCTCGGCGTGATCGGTCCCTGCCCAGCCTCGCCGTCGCCAAAGCTCCGTCAGACCACGTGTCGATCGCGCTGATGGAAGATGCCGATCCACAAACGCGCCGGGCGACGGCGGAAGGGCTGCGCGGTCAATACGACCTCGTCTGGTTCGTCGGCCAACCTCCCAAAACACCCGAGAGCTGTGAACGATTGGCTAGCCTTACCGGCCGCCCGCAAACCAAACGATAGGATTAAGGTGCCATGTCCGCGTTCAGACTGAAATTCAGCCTGCTCAGCCTCGCCGTTGCTGTCGCAACATCGAACTTGGCGATGGCAGCGAGTGTCAAAGAGGGCCTCGAGGCCCTCGACAAAAAGCAGTTCGAGGTAGCGGCAAAGCAGTTCTCTGAAAGCTTCGACAAGGGAGATGCGGACGGTGGGTTCTACCTCGGGCGCATGTTGGAGCTCGGCGTCGGCTCTAAGCCCAACCCCGCCGGTGCGTTGTTGCTCTATAAAGCGGCTGCTGAAAAAAAGAGCGCTAAAGCCATGAACCGTCTTGGGCTGATGCACTTCCGCGGTGAACTCGGTGTGCTTCAGGACCAGGATACGGCGAAGAAGTTTCTCTGTGGTGCGGCGGATGCCGGCGACAAGGACGCACAATTCAACTGCGCTGAGTTGATCGCGGCCGCGGTGCCTGCGGACGGCGACATGAAGCCAGCCGTTGCCTACTACGATAAGGCGGCTGCGCAGAACCACATCGGTGCCCTCAATACCCTCGGCATGATCAACAAGGCCGGCAAGGGCGTCAAAGCAGATCCCGAGAAGGCACGGAAGTACTTTGAAGAGACGGCGTCGCGCGGCAACCCCATCGGTCTCTTTGAACTGGGTCTCATGCACGAGCGCGGCGCGCCAATGGCAAAGAACCTCGCCAAGGCGCATCTCTACTACAACCTCGCCAACGTCCGTCAGCATCCGGATGCCGCCGTAGCGTTGCAGCGCGTCTCGCCGCAGATGGCTGTTGACGACATGACACGCGCGCAAGCGGAAGCGCGCGGCTGGAAGTCCAAAACTGACTAAGGGCCGGAAACGGCTGTTGTGTCCGTGTACCGGATGCAATGCGACGCAGTGCGTTTGGGGGCAGGATGTTCAGTGCGTTGAGGGCAACAGCCCGGCCGCGCCACGGCCGGGCAGACACGTCAGATGCGCGCGCCAGCGGGCGTCGCTGGAGCGCGGGAGGTTTTGCATTGACAATGCTGTTTTGCCTCACCGGCCCCGCCAGGGGCCAGTCGTTGCCATCACCCCAGGACCTCAACCGCATCCAGGATCAGATCATCCGGCAAGAGCAGCTTTCGAGAGACCGGCTGGAGCGCGCCAAACAACCGGACCGCCCCAATATCGGCGGCGGCACGGCGCCCGCCGCCAGCGTACCTGCCGCCCCGCCCCGCAAAAAAGGCGAACCGTGTTTCAAACTCGAGACCGTCAAGATCTCCGGCTTCGAGCGGATCGGGCTGCCGCCTGCGGGTTGGGACCGCCTCAAAGGCAAGTGCGCGACCATTGCCGATCTCGGCGATCTGTTGAACGATCTCAATGTCGCCTACCAAAAGGACGGTTGGATTACGACACGGGCGTACTACCCGCAGCAGAACCTCAACTCCGGAACCCTCGAGATTGCCATTGTTCCCGGGCGCGTGGCTGGCTTCGACTACGGTGCCAATACCCCGGCCGACAGCCGCGTCAGCGCGGCGTTTCCGAATGCAACGGGCGATCTCTTGAACTTGCGCGATCTCGAGCAGGGGCTGGAGAATTTCAATGGCGCGCCGTCACAAAGCAGCAAGTTCCAATTGTTCCCCGGCGCATTGCCCGGTACGTCGGTCGTGCGGTTGACTGAGCAAACGACCAAACCTTGGCGGGTCGGCGCCAGCGTCGACAACAGCGGCGTGCTGTCGACCGGGATCTACAAATTCAAGACGACGGCCGCCCTCGACAACATCCTCAATGTCAACGACGTGTTGTCGTTCAGTGCAACGACCAACCTCGACCGTG
>JANNEU010000387.1:0-2022 GCA_031379035.1 Hyphomicrobiaceae bacterium
CGACGCACCTGTCCACGCCGAAGAAATCAAATCCCATGATCGTCTGGAGCGCGTCAGCTTCGATGCACTGCCGGGCTACATCAAGGCGCAGATCAACGGCATCGTGCTCCACTGCACAAGTGGCGCACTGACACCCAACAAGGCAACGGTGTACGCCTTCACCGCCGCAGCCGATCCAGCACGCACCCACTACGCCATCGATTTTCTGGCGTGGAAGGAAGAACCTGCGAGCGAGACGTGCTCGACGGGTTCAGCACCATGCGACAGCGGGTCGTGCCAGATGCTGGCCTACACACAGACAGACAAAGATCTCTGGATCAAATCGCAAAAACTCTATGTCGATGCCCTGTCCTTGGTCGACGGCGAAGGAGATGACACCGGCACATCGTTCATCGAAGTGCATCAGGAAAAATCACTCTGCCGCTTCGCCCGCACATCAGGCACAGGCTGCACGGTGCGCTTCACCTGGGCCAACGGCAAGTTCAAGTATTTTGGCTTCGGCGAAGAAAAGGCGAGCGAGCCATTTCAGCTTGATGGCGCGACCGGCAAAGTGGTGCCGCCCAGCGATGCACTGAAACCAGAAACTGAGTAGACCCGTTCTAGTC
Source organism: Hyphomicrobiaceae bacterium (assembly GCA_031379035.1). Taxonomy (GTDB): domain Bacteria; phylum Pseudomonadota; class Alphaproteobacteria; order Rhizobiales; family Hyphomicrobiaceae; genus JABFRJ01. Next base: position 606 of record JANNEU010000387.1, read on the forward strand.
GTTACGGATCGAGGGCTCTCCCGATGATGGCGTCGCGTGACACCAGGCCGAAGACCGAGCTGTCCGTCGAGCCAGAGGGTACTTCACCCATGACCAGAAATGTATCGGGCGGGATGACGCCCTGATAATCGCGAGCATAGACGTTGAGCATTCCCACGCGCGCCATCGATAGCCGATAGGGCAACCCTTCACTGTTGATGAGCACTCTGCCATTCACGACGATCTGATCCGCCTGCATTGAAAAATCATCACCGGGCAATCCACGCAGCGCCTTGATCAGTGGCAGCACGTGGCTGTTGGTCGTCAGCACCACGGCCTCGCCACGACGAAACGGCTCTGCACATTTTGCGCCACCTGAACTGACGACGATCCGCTGACCATCAGCGTAGCGAGGGGCCATCGACGTACCTGCGACTGTGACCTTCGACACGCGGCAGGTCTGGTCGGGCCGCAGTGCTGGCGTCAAAGCGCAGGTGATGAGGACGATCGTGGCGAGCCCTAGGACGACGCGCCGGTCAGACGTCACTTGTGGGGCGGTGCGACGGCCGGCGGTGTGGCCGCACTATTCGACTGAGGCGCCGGAGGCGGTATCATCGCATCGCCTGGCTCCAGCCCGCGGCACCACAGCACATCGGCGTCTGGCGTGACGCCTGCATCCGGTGCGACGTACGGCTTGGACATTGGAGGGCAGGCTTTAAGCGTCGCGGTTTTCTTCAGCACCATGATCTCTTGCCTTGCGATCAGGCAGTAGATCATCTTGTCGCGCGCGGCGAGCTTGGCTTCCGGGCCGCGGTACTGCGTCGACCCTCCAGGACACGTCGTGCCGGCCGGCAGCGCAAACAGGGTCTGCGGCCCGAGTGGCACGCCGACTATACCGATCGGCGGCGAGGCTGGCGGTGCGGCGGCAAGCGCACCCGAGACCAACAATCCGGCAAGCCCGAGCAGGCTGCCGCACAGTAATTTCAATATCTTGGTCATGAACACCTCCCGGTTATTGGATTTTGCATTGAAAATTGGTTGTGGGTCCGCAGAACCCCGTGACGACGAACTCGTCGTCAGCGCCGGCCGGTTGGACCGTCCAGTTGGCGCTGTAGTTATTGCAGCCGCCAAGATCGTAGCATTTGCCATTGTAGGCCGCGGCCCAGGGATTTTGCGCGATGTACGCATCCGAGTAGTTGGTGCGATAGGAGCACGAATAGTAAGTGCCTGCGTTGTACGTTGCGGGCTTAGATTTATTTGTCGTGCAGGTATTGTAGGAACCGTAAGTGCCGGGGCAGGCGTACCCGTGCACATAGCTCGCATTCATGCGCGGCGTGCCGGTGCAGTAATAGCTGTCGTAGAATACGGACGTCATCTGCTCAGACTCATCGGTCGTCACCGTCACCGGCAGCCGATTGACGGCCGAGATGGCGGGGAC
>JANNEU010000427.1:0-3276 GCA_031379035.1 Hyphomicrobiaceae bacterium
CGCAGCCGTCTCCTCCGGAGACGATTCATTTCACTTAACAGCACGCTCGCGGGAGTAAAGCGGTTCTAGACCCACCCCGGATCCGCGAGTGACGCCAGCATCTCACAGTCCACCGAGAAAGCAACCTATTGGTGCTATTAAGGTTTATTGCACGCGCGGCGGCTTGGCGGCCTGCCCGTCCGCTGGCCCTCTCATCCTGTTCGCTGGCCCTCTCATGACGCCACCACCGTCCCCCGCGCCGCAAACGTCGCGATGGCCTAGAAGGGAAGTGGCGGCGCTCGCACGAGGTGTTTGGCAGGGCGACTGCTTTCGAGTTCCGGGCCAAATGAATGGCCGTTACGAAGCCCCTTCGACAATCCGGATATCGCGGTCGGCACCATCTCCAAGTGCCACCAGTGCGGCTTGGTAGGCTGGGCTGTCGTGTGCCTTCACGGCTTCCTCGACGCTTGGAAATTCGATGACGACCACGCGTTGCATGATGCCATTGTCGTAGACCTTGCTCGGCATGCCACGAACGAGGATTTTTCCACCTGCGGCCACAATGGCAGGACCGGACAGGGCCGCGTACGCCGCCATCTTGTCCGGCTTGGTAATCGCCCGATAGGTTGCAACCCAGTATGCTTTAGCCATTTCCTATCTCCAGCGCGGAGGGCAATTAACGGTGCAAGTGTGGCGACGCAGCGAAACTTGCCCCCTCAATCAATAGCAGTTGTTCCCGGAATTGGAAAACAGGTAACGGCCTTGTGGCACATTGGGCCACTCGCGACTTTCCGGCCCCGGAGGGGCCTTGGACTGTAGCTGCGGGTGAAGCGTAGCGGAACCCGTAGGGAAATCGGTTTCTATTGATATCCGCCCCGGAGGGGCGGAGGAATTCGGCAGATACGCGTCGCACAATCGAAAGCGTACTTTTCGTCACAATCGACGTCGTGAACGCGGAGCGTGCGTAGAAGTTCCGACTTAAAGTCCTCGGTTTTGTAATGCTCGGCCTGCCTCAAGATGTATCGTTTCAGCGCACGCAGCATATTCTGGCGAACTTGCAAATCATCACCCGAGCGCGTTGCCGCCACGCACACTTTTTTTGCGTTTCCGAACGCTCCTACTTCGCCGCCACCGCGGTTTTGACCAACGCCTTGGCGTCCTCCGCGTCCCACTCTGCCGGCCCGAGCAGCCGCCCGATTTCGCGGCCATCACGGCCGATGAGGATCGTGGTCGGCAGGCCAACGGCCTTGAACTCATTGCCCAGCTTGGCAGTCGGGTCCACATAGAGCGCCAGCTTGGCGACACCCATGCTGTCGAGGAACTTTTTCGACGGCCCTGCCCCGGCACGGTCGATGCTCAACGCGACGACTTCAAAATCCGGCCCGCCGAGCGCTGCCTGCAGCCGGTCCAGCGCCGGCATTTCCTTGCGGCACGGGAGGCACCACGTGGCCCACAAGTTCAGCAAAACCACCCGCCCACGGAACGTCTCCAGCGAGACAGGCAGGCCGCTGGCGTTCTGGAAGGCGGCACTAGACAGCGGCTCAGCCGAGGCCTTGCGGACGAACGCCTGCGTGATGCTGGGATGCGCGGTTTCAGTTGCAAGGGCCGGCGTCGCGGGCCGCGGTGTTGGTGGGGCATTGCCCGGAACCTGCTTCGTCGCGTACATCGCGATAAGACCAACTACAGCGCCGAGCAAAACGTGCGTACGGTTCAGCCGCGCGAAGAACCCGGGCGGCCTGGTTTCTGGATCGCTCATCGCCACCATCTCATTTGCTGTCATCTCACTTGTAGTGTCACTGAAGGATCTGCCCCGACATGTCCGACGCAAAATCAGACGCATCTGCCAACAAGATGTGGGGCGGGCGTTTCGCCGTGTCAAATGACGACCTGATGATCGCCATCAATGCGTCCATCGGCTTCGACAAAGCCATGGCACCGCAGGATATCCGTGGCTCGAAAGCCCATGCCGACATGCTGGCGAAGCAAGGCATCATCACCAAGGCCGATGCCAAGGAGATCCAGCGCGGGCTCGATCTCGTCGCAACCGAAATCCAGAACGGCAAATTCCAGTTCAAGCTGGCGCTCGAAGACATCCACATGAACGTCGAAAGCCGGCTCGCCGAGCTGATCGGCCCGGCCGCAGGACGGCTGCACACCGCGCGCTCGCGCAACGACCAAGTTGCGCTGGATTTCCGGTTGTATGTCCGCGACGCGGTCGATGCGTTCGATGGCGCGTTGCTCAAGCTGATGGGCGTTCTGGTGGCCAAGGCCGAGACGCACGCCGACGTCATCATGCCGGGCTTCACGCATCTTCAGCCTGCGCAGCCCGTCACCTTCGGCCACCATGTGCTGGCCTATGTCGAAATGCTGGCGCGCGACCGTGGGCGTTTTCTCGACGCACGCGCGCGCATGAACGAATGTCCGCTTGGTGCCGCAGCACTGGCTGGCACGTCGTTTCCCATCGACAGGCACATGACCGCCGAAGCACTCGGCTTCGAACGCCCAACCTCGAACTCGCTCGACACAGTCGCTGATCGAGACTTCGCCCTCGAAACGTTGGCCGCCATGGCCATCACCGCCATGCATTTGTCGCGGCTGAGCGAAGAGATCGTCATCTGGATGACACCGCAATTCGGCTTCGTGACGCTCACGGATCGCTGGACAACCGGCTCATCCATCATGCCGCAGAAGAAGAACCCGGACGCCGCCGAGCTCTGCAGGGCGAAAGTCGGCCGCATCGCCGGTGCCTTCCAGGGCCTGTTGATGGTGATGAAGGGTCTGCCGCTGACCTATTCCAAGGACATGCAGGAAGACAAGGAAACCACCTTCGACGCCATCCACAATTTCAACGTGGCGCTCGCCGCGATGGCTGGCATGGTCGCCGACATGGAACCGGTGCCCGCCGCCATGCACGCCGCTGCCGGGCGTGGTTTTTCGACCGCCACGGATCTCGCCGACTGGCTGGTGCGCGAATTGAAGCTGCCGTTCCGTGAGGCCCACCACATCACAGGATCGATCGTCAAAAAGGCCGAAACGGCGGGCATGACCCTCGAAAACATGCCGCTTTCAGCCATGCAGGCCATCGAACCACGCATCACCAAAGCCGTCTTTACCGTACTCAGCGTTGAAAATTCCGTCGCCAGCCGAACCAGTCATGGGGGAACTGCGCCACAGAACGTACGCAAAATGGCCCGCGCCTGGTCAAAGCGACTGGAAAAGGCCAGCCGGACAGGGTAGCTCTGCAGCAAGGTTGCTTGGAGACGATGCGCTTTCTTTTGTTCGTCATGGCCGCGAAGG
>JANNEU010000032.1:0-2504 GCA_031379035.1 Hyphomicrobiaceae bacterium
CGATGTGGCCAAGTGTTCCACGTCATTGCCGCGCCGTTCAAGTCGTTGTCCCCTCTTATGGTCGCCACCCACGCCACTGCCGCGCCGATCATGCGTGTCACAATGGCATTCAGCCTTGTAAAATTTAGGGTTTTTTGCGAGAGTTCGCTTATTGAGCAGTTGCAGCATATTTGCCCAGCCGCCGGTTCTAGAAGACGGCTCCAGGCGACAACTGCCACGTGCATGCCTGCCTCATAGGACTTCCCCGAGGGTACCCCCATGATCCACCTGAGCGGCGTTGACGCTTCGTTCCTTCATCTCGAAACCCCAGAAATGCCGATGCACGTCGGCAGCCTCCACTTGTTGGACCTGCCGGAGGGTTACAAGGGGGACTTCTACGAAGATCTGGTGAAGCACGTCGGCAGTCGGCTTCACCTGGCGCAAATCTTTGAGCGCAAGCTCGCGCAGATGCCGTTCGAGATGTCGAACCCGGTGTGGGTGGATGATGACGACGTCGATCTTGAGTATCACATCCGCCGCGTGGTGCTCTCCAAGCCGGGCACCATGGAGCAGTTGGAGGCCTACACGGGCCGGCTCCATTCGACGCTGCTTGATCGCTCGCGCCCGCTTTGGGAAATGTATGTGTTCGAAGGCCTGCAGAGCGGCAAGGTTGCGCTCTATTCAAAAGTGCATCACGCAGCTGTTGATGGTCAGGCCGGTGTGGCGCTCGCCAAAGCCCTGTTCGACATCACGCCTGAGCCGCGCGTCGTCAAGCAGCCGCGCGCGCGCCAACGGTCCAATCAGTATCAGCTCGGCGTTGCAGAACTTGCCACCGCCGCGCTGCAGAACACGTTTCAGCAATACATCAAGCTTGTAACGACCCTGCCCAACGCCATGAACGCGATGGCCAGTGTGGCCATTCCTGTTATGACCAACATGGCGAAACTGCCGTCGATGATGCCCAACCTCATGCAGCTGCCGCAGATGATGCAGCAGGGCTTCAAGATGCCAACGGCAGCGGACGTCACCACCGGTATGGGCTTGCCAGCCGGTTTCGGGTTCGGGCCGCGCACGCCGCTGAATGTGTCGATCACCAACCAGCGCTCATTTGCGGGCCGCTCGGTTTCGCTCTCGGATGCCAAGGCTGCTGCCAAGCGGGCTGGCGTATCGCTGAATGACATTGTGATGGCGGCGTGTGCTGGTGCGTTGAAACGTTACATGGCCGACGCCAACGTGCCGCTGGATCGTCCGCTAACGGCGGCCATTCCGGTGAGCTTGCGTGAGGCTGGCAACACCGATCCGAACAATCAGGTCACGATGATGTTGGCGTCGCTCGCCACAGACATCAAAGACCCGTTGGAACGCCTCAAAGCCATTCATGCGTCCACAACGGCGAGCAAGGAACTCACTGGCTCGTTCAAAGCCGCTATCCCGACTGATTTCCCATCGTTTGGCGCGCCATGGATCATGACATCCATTGCGACCTTGTTCGGCCGCTCGAAAGTCACCGATCAGATGCCGCCGATTGCCAATGTAGCCATCTCCAATGTGCCGGGTGTGCCCGTGGCGCTCTATATCGCGGGTGCCAAGATGGCGACCTATTTCCCCGTCTCGATTCCGGCACACGGCTGTGCCCTGAACATCACGGTTCAGAGCTATAACGGCATGCTCGACTATGGCCTCACGGCCTGCCGCCGCGCGCTTCCTGACGTGGCCGACATTGCTGATGGCATCGTCGCGGCCCACGCTGAACTCAATAAACTGATCATGGCGCTACCGGCACCGGCCGCGAAACCGCAAGCCGCAGCGCAAACACCCGTTGCAGCACCGGCTCACGCACCTGCCGTGCTCCCGACGCCGGCCACTGAGGGCGTACACGCGCCGTTGCCACCGATCCTGCCAGCGGTTCCTGTTGTTATGCCCGTTGCGGCACTTGCACCGGCAAAAGCGAACGGCAGTCATTCCAACGGTGCTGCGGCTGTCGAAGTGATCGTCACGCAACCGGCGAAAAAGGCGCGCCCGGTGCCGAAAGCGCCTCCGGCGAAGGCCGCCGCCGGCAAACCAGCTGCAAAGGTCGCGACCAAGGTTGCAGCCAAGCCCGCAATTGTGAAAGGGAAGCCCAAACGGCCAGCGGTTTCTGCGCGCACGGCATCAGTGGCTGCCGTCAAGAAGGAGCCGGTCCGCAGCGAACCCGCCAAAAAGCGTATTGTGCCGGACATTTCGATCAGTGCAGCGCGCGCCAGATCCCGGCGTTAAGGGGGTTGGTGCCGCCTTGATGGAGCAACACTCTCTTGGTCGCGGCCGGGGTAGACAGCGGTGCCATAGCGTTCCTACACTTTCGCAACTTTTGCGCCGGATCCATTGGCGCTTGCACGGAGGCATGCATGCCGGAGCAGACCTCAGGGGCCACGGCCCGTTCGCATAGCCCCCGTGACCTCAAGCTGAGGGCTCCGGGTGCCTTGCGTCTGGCCCTTGAAGCCCGCATGCCATGGGAGCTTTGGGCTAGTCTTGTCGCGTTGCCGCTG
>JANNEU010000047.1:0-5624 GCA_031379035.1 Hyphomicrobiaceae bacterium
TCTTCGCCCAGCGCGATGGCGAACGCCGCCGCGACCAGCGCGTTGCCGGCCTGATAGGTACCGATCAGCGCCAGCGGTACTTTATACCGGTGCCCGGCATGCTCGATTTCGAGACGCTGCTTGAAGCCATCGCGCTGCACGTTAACGAGACGCAGCGTTTCGCCAGCGGTTCCGACCGTTATCAATTGAAGCCCGCGGGCACGTGCCGCAGCCACTGCTTCAACCGCGAATGGCGCGTCCACATTGACAATGGCCGGCTGACCGGGTGCCAGCAGGCGCGTGAAAAGTCCCAACTTTGCCTGAAGATAGTGGGCAATGTCGGGGTGATAATCCAGATGATCGCGGCCCAAGTTGAGAAATGCGCCTGCCGCGAGACGCACACCATCCAGGCGGTATTGATCGAGCCCGTGCGACGACGCTTCCAAGGCCAAATGGGTGACGCCTTCCGACGCCAGCGCATCCAACGTTCGATGCAGCGTCACCGGGTCGGGTGTCGTTAGTGATCCGTAGACAGCGCCACTCGGCTTGACGACACCGATGGTTCCCAGCGACGCCGCCTCGCGCCCGAGCGCTGACAGCAACTGCCGCGTGAAATCAGCGACCGACGTTTTGCCGTTGGTGCCGGTGACCGCGACGACGTGGGCTGGCTGGCGGGGATGGAAGCGCGCAGCCGCGACCGCGAGCGCGCGGCGTGGCTCGGCGGCGCGCAGCACGGCTATTCCCCGCGGCACCACCACAGCAGCGGTCGACTGGGCCAGGATCGCAACCGCTCCACGCGTTACCGCATCGCCTATAAACTTTGCGCCGTCGGCATTGCTTCCGGCCAAAGCCGCAAAGAGAGATCCGGGGCCAACCTGCCGGCTGTCTGACGTGACGCCAGTGACCGCCAGCAACGGGTCGCCAGCCGCCAGCGCTACATCATCATCGATCAGGTCTTTGATCTGCATCACGTCTCGTCCCAGGTCTCGACCGTGGCCAAACGCCAAGCCTCATTCAGGCCATGGCAGGCTTAGGTCTCACGGAACTCTATGGCACCGACACGGGCAGACTTTGGGAACACAAGCCCAACGTAAAGGGGCTTGTATTGCGCGTCGCGAAGGCCGTCAAATCCACAATCATTGGCGAAGGCCGGCACTTTCTGGCTGCCAAGGGGGCGCCGCGTTGCGCACCGCCCAGCGGAGCCTTGCCGAACGGGCGCGCGGGTTTGCAGCCGTCTCTGCGTCGCTGGGGGCGATCGCCCGCGCCACCTGGAGGGCGAACGTCGGTTCCTGCGCGGTCGATGCGGCGGCCGGCCCGTGCCGCGAGCCTTGCGGGACGCGGCCGGAACGGGTCCGCAAAAAGTCCTTCACGATGCGGTCTTCCAATGAATGGAATGTGACCACAACCAGCCGCCCACCCGGCTTCAAGAGCGCCTCGGCTGCCGCAAGCCCGCGTTTGAGCTCGCCAAGCTCATCGTTGACGTAGATGCGAAGCGCCTGGAATGTCCGGGTGGCCGCGTGCCGACCATCGATTTTTGGCGTCTTGAGGACACGGCAGACGAGATCGGCGAGCTGTTTCGTGCTGGTGAACGGCGTTTTGGCTCGATCCATCACGATTGCCTTGGCAATTGGACGCGACCGCCACTCGTCGCCGAGCTGAAACAAGATATCTGCCAGCGGATCGGCGTCCAAAGTGTTGACGACATCGGCGGCCGACGGCCCAGCGTACTGGCCGGATTGCGACATCCGCATATCGAGCGGGCCGTCTGTCTGGAACGAAAATCCGCGCTCCGGCTGATCAATCTGCATCGATGACACGCCGATATCGAGCACGACGCCGTCAACAAGTGGCCCAGCGCGCAGTGGTTCTCCGTTCGGCGTTTCTTCGATGCGGACGAACTGGTCCATCGCACCGAACGGCACGCCGAGGACACGCAATCGGTTCGGATAGCGTTGCGTGATGCTTGCTGCCGCATCGATCGCCGTTGGATCTCGGTCAAACGCCAACACCTGGCACTGCGCCGCAGCCAGAATGGCGGAGCTGTAGCCGCCCGCACCGAATGTGCCGTCAACGATCAAAGCGCCGTCTTTGAGCGCCAGCGCTTCCAGCACTTCGGCTAACATGACCGGCACGTGCGCTCGCGGCGCTCGCACAGCAGTCTTTGCTTGATCTTTCGGGGCTCGCATCATGCGCCCGACGGTGCCTCATCGGGGCCGTCATTGCCAGCGTTCCGAAGGGTGGCCAGTGGCGCGGCACTCACCCCGAACAGTTTGCGGTGCTCTTTGACTTTTTCCCGCGCGCGCTGGCGGCGCTCTTCGAACCGCTCTGGCGTCCAGATTTGAAACTTCTGACCAAGGCCGACGAAGGTGACGTGGGCATCGAGCCCCGCATGCCGTCGCAACCCTTCAGGAAGGATGATGCGTCCGTCCCCGTCGAGGGCGAGCAACTGGACATCACCATAGAGCGCGACAGAGAGTTCATCCCGCTCATCTGAATAATCTGGCAGGCCTGCGAGAAGCCCATCGATCGTCTGCGCAAGTCTTTCGCCGCCAGCATCGAGAGCCGGAGCATCAAGCGCGGGGTAGCAGTAGAGGTTCGGCTCGCCCCGTCCAGATTGCCGCTCAAGGACGGCCCTGAACGTTGCAGGAACCGAAACACGGCCTTTGGCATCGAGCCTATTCGTGAATGTTGAGACAAAGCGGTCCATCTCCGTTGCAGCCTTTCACAACGCGACAGACCCACCTTGCAAAGTCATCGGCAAACTACAAATCAGGCGGGCGTTACCGGGATTACACGGGATTTCATGGAATTCAATGGGTGAATATAGGTTTTTTGAGACTTTGTGGTCGCCTATGCGCGTCACCGCCCCGCTGTGGCGCATGCGCCACGGCAATCTGGCTGATCGCATAGGACGACCACCCAAGCTGAATGGCCGGGCACAATTTTAAAATTGGGATCTTGCCTGCTTGGTCGGGACACGTCGGTTCGGCCGGGAGCCAGGACACGATGTCAGTGTTGTTGTGGCGTGGCGAAGCGCTTGAGGCCGGCGCGCTGCCGAACGGCGCGATCAGTCGCGCCGAAGGCCTCGGCGACAGCAGCACTCTCGTACCAAGCGGACAGAGAGGACTCCATCCTCAGGATGTCGTGAATTTGGTCGCCGCAACGGCGTCCGCGATCGCCTTGCGGCGCTTGACGTGAAATAGCTTCCGCGCCGCTTCGCCTGTCGCCCGCATCAAGCCATACGCGTTGCGCGGTTCGGCAAATGCTTCCCAGCCTGTGCCTTGAAGGCTCGCCAGATAATACTCATGGAACCGCCTGTGCCAAAGGAAACGCCGTGACATCCACGGCTTCTCACTCGCTGTGAAATGATAGATCGAGGGTTCTACCGCCGTGCCCTGCTGCATAAGCCCGGTGACGTTCCATCTGTAGTCCAGTGGCTGCCATTCATACCGCAGCGCCATGTTGAGTGCATCTTGGTCGAGCGCCTGCCAGCGGGGCCGCTCCGCAAGCTTCGCCCGCGCACGCTCCAACGCGTCACCGCTCAAGACCGCTTGCCAGTCAAACAACAGCACGCCGGCATTGAAATACAGCTCGTTGTCAGCAAGCCCGAGTTCTGCGCGGTGTGCCGCTACTTTCTCTCGTATGCTCGTCACAATGCCGAGGTCTGGAACCGCGCCCAGCGTCTTGCCGAGGAGGTCAGCCGCCAAGAGCGGTCGCAGATCCTTCACTGCGAGAACGTCCGCATCGAGATAAAGAACGCGCGTGTAGGTGCGCTCCAGATACTTATCCAAGGTCAGGCGTAGAAGCGTCCCGATGCCGAAACGACCCAGATCTGTCCGGCCTTGCCCGACGCCGTCTACGGTAACCAGTTTGATTGCCAAGCCGTGCTTGTCGTTGAACCGGGCCAGCGACGCGTGGTCGTCTGGGGTTGCCCCGTAGGCACAGATGATCAAGTCAGCATTTGAAATCCGCCCAGCATCGCTGCACGACAACAGCGTCACAGCAGCGGCCGGTACCCAATTGCGCGTTACGCAACAAACGATGGCTTGGTGTGAGGCTGACAACAGCTGCGCTCCAATAGTGGCACTGCTCGGGTGATCGGCTCAACGCCCGGCTCGGTCACGTACCGGGATGGTTGTCATGGCCAGGGCCAGCGCCCAGCCTATGAACAACCAAAGGGGCATGGAAAACCACGAGCGTGTCAGACTGGTTGCAGTACTGGCCGGAAATAACCGCAGTGCAAGGGTTACAGTGAGCGCTATAAAAAGGAAGTCGTGACGCAACATTGGCAGCGCGGCCAGGAGCTGTCGCCCGATCAGCACCATCGCCGCAACGAACCCAGCAAATGCCACTACGCCGCCTTCGACAAGCCACTCCAAGTAGACATTGTGAGGATGAGCGGCGCACGCTGAAAGCCGATTGTCTGACTCAGCGATCGGTCCGTAGGCCGCATCCGGACACACGTCGCGATAGCGGTTCATGCCGACACCGAACACCGGATGGGCCTGTGCAATCGTCAGCGCCCGGCTCCAGATAACCCCATAGTGTGTGCGTTCCAACGTGCGCGCCGCCTGGATCGTCGAGCGCACCTGGCGGTCATAGACGTCTGGCCGCCATACCAACATTCCGGTTACAAAAACCGCGGCCACGACCAGATACATCCAAATGCCGCGGCGGGTGGACGCCACACAGAAAGCACAGACAGCAAAGCCGATTAAGGCAAACAGGAAAGCCAGTCGGTCGCCGCTGAGAACGATGGCCGCAAGGCAAGAAAGAGCCAGCCCCGCGGCGGTCTTGACCCATTTCTGCTGCAGGAGACCAAATACGGCTGGCAGGCAGATCCATGCCAAGGTGATACCAAGTCGCGGTCGAGACATGGTGGCCGTCAAGCGGCCCTCATAGAGCGGACGTCCGATGACATCGAACCCTGTGATCGCCTGAAAAAGCGCGTCGATAGACAAAAACCCACAGACGGCAGCTGTCGAAATCAGCAAACGATCACGCCACTGAGGGTCGCGTAACACCCAAGTTGCCAGGGCGATCGCAAGAAGTGGATATCGGATCCACGTCACAGCAAGCCCTAAACTGGACATAGACGGGCCCGCGAGGGCTGCACGCAGTACCGTAAACAACCAGACAGCGGCAATCACACGAACCCATGGTTCCCGGAGCCAGCCGGTCTTCCGCTCTGCAATGACATAAGCCAGAAAAATCGCGGCTATGAGGCTCGCCACGATATCGATCAGAGCCGGTCCAAACGCAACCGTTGCCGGCAAAAAGACGGTAAGCCAGCCAGCAATACCAAGCATCTCCGATCGAGGCTCAACCGCTGTCGAAGTCAAAATGCACTGCGCTCCATTTAGCAACGCTGAGATGTCGCGAGGACGGTGCGATCACACCACGCGCCAGAGCGCCGGACGCACCCCTAAGGTCGCGATAGCGAGGCGCACGATGCGTGTCAAGGCGGTGTATCTGTGGTGTCGGCGCGGTCAGGGCAGGGACCACAGGGCAATTCAATTCATGAGGTCATGACCAGCCGGATGGCGGTCCATTTGTTGGCGGCGAACGCTTCGCGGGCGTCGCGGGGCTTGAGTTTGCGGCGGCGGATGAGGGTGAGGGCTGCGTTGCGGAGATCGGCGAGCGCC
>JANNEU010000060.1:0-10477 GCA_031379035.1 Hyphomicrobiaceae bacterium
CGTGAGAAGTCCGTTGCCGACAAACTGCACCGGCGAGAGATTGACGGCGATCTTGATGTGCGCTGGCCACGTCGCTGCCACCGTGCACGCTTCGGTCAGCACCCATGCACCGAGCTTGTCGATCAGCCCGATCTCTTCGGCGACAGGTACGAACTCTGCCGGCGACACAAAGGGGCGGCCCGGCCGAGGCCAACGCAACAGCGCTTCGCAGCCGACGACCGTACGCTGGCTGAGACTGACGATAGGTTGATAGTGTAACGTGAACTCGCCGTTTTCGACGGCTGCTCTGAGATCGCGCTCCAGCTCCCGCCGCGCACGCACGGGGGCTTCCAGCGCTGCATCATAGCCGATGGCGGTGTTCCGACCGGCCGCTTTGGCGCGATAAAGTGCAAGATCGGCCCGCTGCATGAGGCCTTCTGGCGTGCGGCCGTCGTCGGGGGCCAGCGTCGTGCCGATGCTGGCACCGATGACGACCTGATGCCCGCAGATGTCGAACGGTTGCGACAGCAGTTGCAGGAGGCGCTGTGCCAGGCCTTCCGGATCGACATTGCTGCGTGCATTGCGTTGGAGGATGGCGAACTCATCGCCGCCCATGCGTGCGACGACGTCTTCCTGCCTAACGGCACCGCGCAAGCGATTGGCTACAGCAACGAGCAGTGCATCGCCCATGGGATGGCCGTGCGTATCATTGACCTCCTTGAAGTGATCAAGGTCGATGGCGATCACAGCAAACTTGTCCTGGCCTGACACGCCGTGCTCGTCTGCCGGTAGAGCCTGCACGCAGGCCTCCAGGCACTCGGCAAAGCCGCGGCGGTTCTGCAATTCCGTCAACGCATCCTGGCGGGCCAGTAACCGCGCGCGCGCATCGGCCTGGCGCTTCTCTGTCACGTCTTCATGTGTCGTGACCCAGCCGCCATTTTCCAGCGGCGTCAGCGTGACGCTGTAGGTGCGTCCATCGCTGCGATTTCGCGTGTAGGTCGCGGGTGTACCGCGCGCGATGGCGCTGCGATACTCTGCCATGATCGCTGAGACGCTATTGCCGATACTATCGGTGCGGTGCGCCAGAATATCAACCAATGGCGTTCCCTGCATGGTCAGATCGACCGGCAAATCATAAAGCCGCTGATAACTGGCATTTGAAACGATCAACCGCTCGTCGGCATCGAACATGGCCAGTCCGCGCTGCATATTGTTGAGCGCGATGTCGAGCCAGAGATTGACCTGCTCCAACCGGCCGCGATGCTCGCGCAACGCCACCGCGTTGGCGCGGAACACACCGAGTGCGCGCGCCAGATCGCCGATCTCGTCGGGTCCGTCGGCTCTGGCGAGTTGCCGATGCGCAGGTGGGTTCGAGAAATCATTGCGCGACAGGCGCACCATACTCCGGGAGATAATGCGCAGCCGCTCCGTCACGCGGTGCAGCAGCAGCCAGCCAATCGGCCCGATAAACGCCAACGCAATCGCCGACGTCATGCTGACCCACTCGGCTAGGTAGGCCGCCGTCTTCGCCAGCCGGTCTGCGTCGTCCGACATACGTGTGATGAAGCCGCGGCGCTCGGCCCGCGCCTGGGTGTGCAGCGTCGCCGCGATTGACCCATAGACGGCGAGAGGTTCGGCCGCTGCGCCTTGCCCAGCCAGAGCACGTGCGATGACTGCTTTGGTGGCCTGGTTCAAGGACGGCATCAGCGCCCGCACAGTGTCCCAGGTTCCTGGCGCGCGGCGCGCAACGTTACGCGACATCTGCCGTTCAATCTGATCGAGCCTCGGCTTGAGCAGAATCGAGCGCCCGGGCAGGCGTGCATCGCGCGCCACCGCCTCAAGCACGCGTTGGTGCCGCTCCAGCAGCGTGTCGAATTCAAGCGTGCCGGCGAGCCCAATCGTGCCGGCATCGCGCAGCCCGTTGGCGGCCTCGACCGCTGTCCGCGAAAAGTGGAGCGAGGCCGCCGCAAGGCCAGCCACCGCTACGAATGCGACAGCCACGATGGCGTTGAGCCGTGTCGTGATACTTTGCGGCCAGCAGACCTCGAAACCCAATACTTGCATACGCCAACCGCGCTCCATTGAACTGGGCGTCTCGTCTCCGCTGATTGGGAGACTTGGCGATCGACTTCGCGTGCGATGGCGACCACACAGCAATCTTAGGTTGCTGTGATAAATAAAGTGCTAACGGCGGGTGTTTGGAGCAGGTCGTTCAAGCCATGTCGTTTAAGCCATGTCGGGCAACTTGAAGTCAGCATACTTGGCGCGCAGGTCGCGCTTGGAGACCTTGCCGGTCGGTCCGATGGGCAAGGCATCGACGAACAAGACGTCATCGGGCAGCTGCCACTTGGCCAGTTTGGTATCCAGCAGTGCCAAGATTTCCTCTTTGGTCGCCCGGCTATCCGGCGTCAGCACGGCCACCAGCACCGGCCGCTCCGTCCACTTCGGATGTGGAATGCCGATCACCGCGCAGTTGGCGAGCCCGGGGTGCGCCATTGCCGCGTTCTCGACATCGATGGAGGAGATCCACTCGCCGCCTGATTTCACAAGATCCTTGGTGCGATCAACAATGGTCAGCAAACCGTTGGGCGCAATGCGCGCCACGTCGCCGGTGGCGAACCAGCCATCCTTGTCGATCGCGCGCGTGCTGGCCCCCTCGTTTTTGAAGTAACCAGAGATGATGGCATTGCCGCGCACGAACAACTCGCCCGCTGCCACATCGTCCTTCGGCAGCAGTGTGCCGGCCTCATCCACGATCTTGAGGTCGACGCCATAGACGCGGCGGCCCTGCTTGGCTTTC
This sequence comes from Hyphomicrobiaceae bacterium, assembly GCA_031379035.1. Taxonomy (GTDB): domain Bacteria; phylum Pseudomonadota; class Alphaproteobacteria; order Rhizobiales; family Hyphomicrobiaceae; genus JABFRJ01. Next base: position 2,780 of record JANNEU010000060.1, read on the forward strand.
AGCTCCACGCGCTCTGCGAAGTCCAGGTTCTCTTCGTCAGGCAGCAAGTGGCCGACGGTGCCGAGCGGGCTCATCTCGGTCATGCCCCAGCCCTGAATGACGGTGACGCCGTAGTCTTTTTCGAACACCTCGATCATCGGCTTAGGCGCTGCCGAGCCACCGATCAGCACATGCTTCAAACCAACCGGCTTGCGCCCGCGCTTTTTCATTTCAGCGAGCAAGCCGAGCCACACAGTCGGCACACCCCATGACCCTGCCGCGTGTTCGCTTTCTATCAGATCAAACAAGCTCGCTCCGTCCAGCTTCGGACCCGGGAAGATCAGCGACGTGCCGGTGATCGCTGAGGAATAGGGGAGACCCCACGCATTGACGTGAAACAGCGGAACAACGGGCAAAATCGACCGGCCGGCACCGAATGCAATATTGATGGATGCCACCGAGTAGAGCGCGTGCAGAACGGTCGAGCGATGTGAATACAGCGCGCCTTTGGGGTCGCCGGTGGTGCCTGACGTATAGCACAGCGCGGAGGCGGTTTCCTCTGGGAACTCGGGCCAGACGATCACATCGGAGGCGGGCGCGATCAGCGTCTCGTAGCAGTGCGTGCCCGCCCCCTCCGGCATGTGTGCCGCGTCCGTCATCGCGACGTAGTGCTTGATCGGCTTCCAGTGTGCTTTGAACTTGTCCACGATCGGCGCGAACGACGTGTCGAAAAAGAGCGCGACGTCTTCGGCATGATTGACGATGTAGATGAACTGCTCTGGCGAGAGGCGTGGATTGACGGTGTGGCAGACCGCACCGATGCCCGAGATGGCATAGTAGAGTTCGAAGTGCCGGTAGCCGTTCCAAGCCAGCGTGGCGACACGATCGCCGGGCTTAACGCCCATGGCGATCAGCGCGTTGGCGAGCTTGGCGATGCGCTTCTTGCTGTCGGCGTAGGTGTAGCGATGAATGCCGCCTTCCACCGTCTGCGACACCATCGGGATGGTCCCATAAACCTCGGCGGCAAAATCAATCAGGCCGGAAACCAAGAGCGGCCGGTTCATCATCTTGCCGGTGAGCATGCGTAAGTCTCCCAAGAGGTTATGGTCGCCGCCGTTGTGGTCCGGCCGGCGGGTCGTTTTGATCGCAGGTCTGGCTGGCTCGTCTGGCCCACACCTCAGGCCACACATCAGCATTGACGTATGCGGCAACAATAGCCGAGACAGGGGTGATCGGCCAAGATCACTCTTTCGTCGACCCAATTTGTTCAGCCCGTGATCCGCCGGGCACAGTGCCATCCCCTGAGGAGACCGCCATGAGCGCAGCAACCTACGGCCCCGTATCGGCGACGCGCGACGGCGCGATTGCCGTCATTCGCATCGACAACCCGCCGGTGAACGCGCTCAGCCAGCCGGTGCGGTCTGGGCTCGTGGAGGCCTTCGCGGCGGCCAACGCCGATGCAGACGTCAAAGCCATTGTTCTCACCGGAACCGGAAAAGCGTTCTCGGCCGGCGCGGACATCACCGAGTTTGCAAAGGGCCGTTCTGGCCCCCCCTTGTATGAAGTGATCAACACGATTGAAGCCTCGCCGAAACCAGTGGTGGCTGCGATCAATGGCTTGTCGCTGGGCGGTGGGTTCGAGATCCCGCTCGGGTGCCATTATCGGGTGGCGTCGAAGGCTGTGAAGCAGCTCGGTCTGCCGGAAGTGAAAATCGGCATCATTCCCGGGGCCGGCGGGACCCAGCGGCTGCCGCGCGTGATCGGTGTGGACGCGGCGTTGGACATGATTACCTCAGGCGCGCCGATGGACGCGACCAAGGCCCTGGCGCTTGGTGCGGTCGATGCGGTTGTGGATGGCGATGTGGTGGCGGGTGCAGTGGCGTTCGCGAACGATCTGATCGCTAAGGGTGCCGGCCCACGCCGCACGTCAGCGCTGACCATCGACATGAGCAAGGTGGCGCCGGACGCGTTCGACAAGCGGCGCGCAGCGCTGGCACGGCATCCGAGCGGGCCGGTGGCGGCACGCGCCTGCATCGATGCGGTGGAAGCGGCGACGACAATGAATTTCGCCGACGGCATGAAGCGTGAACTTGAGCTGATCATGGAAGCAATGGGCACGCCCTACGCCAAGGCGCTGCAGTATGCGTTCTTCGCGGAGCGGCAAGCGGGCAACATCCCTGGTATTGGCGCGGGTGTGAAGACGCGGGAGATCAAGTCGGTTGGTGTGCTTGGTGCTGGCACCATGGGCACCGGCATCACGCTGGCGTTCCTGCAAGCTGGCATTCCCGTGACCATTGTCGAGATGAAACAGGAACCGCTCGACAAAGGCGTGGCGCGCATCCGCGAAACCATCGAGGTTAACGTCAAACGCGGCCGCATGACGGCTGAGCAAGCAGCAAGTGTCGCGCAAGGCCTCACGCCGTCGCTCGATATGAACGCGTTCGCTGGCGTCGATCTCGTCATCGAAGCCGTGTTCGAAAGCATGGCGATTAAGAAAGATGTGTTCGGCAAGCTGGACGCCATCTGCAAGCCCGGCGCGATCCTCGCCTCCAACACGTCGACGCTCGATATTGACGAAATCGCCGCCTCGACCAAGCGCCCGCAAGACGTGCTCGGTCTTCACTTCTTCTCGCCGGCCAATATCATGCGGCTGCTGGAGATCGTGCGCGGCAAGGCCACCGCCGATGATGCTCTCGCAACCGCGATGGCGCTCTCGAAGCGCATCAACAAGGTCGGCGTCGTCTCTGGTGTGTGCTTCGGCTTCATCGGCAATCGCATGCTGGAAAGTTACGGCGAGGAAGTCCAAGCCATGCTGCTCGAAGGTGCCAATGTCGTCGATGTCGACAAGGCGCTGGAAGGCTGGGGCTGGGCCATGGGTCCGCTGGCGGTGATGGACCTGGCCGGCATCGACGTTGGCTGGCGCATCCGCAAGGAGCACGCCATTTCTGACGAGCGCCGGCGTCTCTATCGCGTGACCGATGCCATCGCCGACGCCGGCAAGTTCGGCCAGAAAACGGGTGCGGGCTATTACAAGTATGGCGCGGACCGCAAGCGCGTGGAAGACCCAGCTGTGACCGCCATGTTCCGCGCCGAAGCCGCCAAGCAGGGCATCGAGCCGCGCAACGGCATTCCAGCGGAAGAGTTGATTGAGCGTACGCTGCTGCGCTTGGTGAACACGGGCGCGGAAGTTCTGGACGAAGGCATCGCTATGCGCGCCAGCGACATTGATACGATCTATCTCAACGGCTACGGCTTCCTGGCCTGGCGCGGCGGGCCGATGTGGCAGGCCGATAACATGGGCCTCGACAAAGTCTCCGAGCGCATCAAGTTTTACGAGAATAAGTACGGCGAGCGTTGGAAAATCGCGCCGCTGATTGAAAAACTCGCCAAGGAAGGCGGGACGTTTGCCGCCCTCGACAAAGCCAAAGCGAAGGGGTGAGTGCGACCGCGCGCCACCCACACCATTGTCATCCTCGGGCTTGTCCCGAGGACCCAGTGTGCCACGAGTTACAAAGCAGAACCTCGGGACTGCGTCGTGGCAACGGTTGCGACAACCATGCAGCCCACCACGCGTTGAACCATGGGTCCTCGGGACAAGCCCGAGGATGACATCTCTTGTGTTGTTGTTGGTGAACACGACGAATGCCCACACGCGTCAAAATCTGCGGGATCAAGACCGCTGACATCATGCGTGCGACGCTGGACGCGGGTGCGGATGATGTGGGGTTGGTGTTCTTCGGCAAGAGCCCGCGCAATGTGAGCGTTGGCGAAGCGGTGGACCTAGCCGACATTGCCCGCGGCCGGGCGCGTATCGTCGTGCTCACTGTTGATGCCGATGACGCGCAACTCGATGCCATCGCGCGAACCGTCAAGCCGGACCTGCTGCAATTGCACGGGAAAGAAACACCCGAACGGGTGCACGCTGTCAAATTGCGCTGGAACATCCCCGTCATGAAAGCTATCGGCGTCGCCTCACGCGCCGATGCCGATCGCGCGCTCACTTATGAGAGCTGCGCCGATCTCATCCTGTTCGACGCCAAGCCGCCGAAAGATGCCACGCTGCCCGGCGGCAACGGCCTCGCCTTCGATTGGTCAATGATCGCGCACGTGGCCGGTCGCATGCCGTGGATGCTGTCCGGCGGTCTCACGCCCGCCAACGTCGCCGAGGCAGTCCGCGTGACGCGCGCGCCTGCCGTCGATGTGTCCTCCGGTGTCGAAATCGCGCCCGGCCAGAAGGATGAAGCGCTTATCAGGGCGTTCATCGCGGCAGCCAAACGGGCACCGTTGTGATGTGAGGTTGTGCTGTGGACGCATTGCCGTCGCGTCATGTGACGGTCATTCGGCCATTGCTTGATAAACCAGCCCGCGGATTAACTGGCGGTAGCGCAAGCGCATCAATCCGGGTGCCATGGCCATGAAGACGACGGAGAGTTCGGTGGCGGGATCCACCCAGAAGTAGGTGCCGTAGACACCGGACCAGTAGAAATCGCCGGCGGAGCCCATCATGGCGGCGCGGCCGGTTTGACGCCGGACAGCGACGCCGAGGCCGAAACCATAGCCGGCCGCGCCGGGGTCCATGGTGTCGGCGATGCGATCTTCGATATGCGCTGGCAGGTGATCCGCCGTCATGGTGGCGACGGTCCGTGGCCCAAGAATGCGGACGCCGTTGAGGCTACCGCCTTGGCGCAGCATTTCAGCGAACTTGAGATAGTCGGCTGCGGTTGAGACGCAGCCGCCGCCGCCGGCGTGCCACTGGATGGGTGCGTCGACGGTGTGCATCACGGTGACTTGCGGTTGACCGGAGATGGGATCAATGGGCAGCGCGGTAGCGTAGCGCGGCTTCTGCGCGGCGGTCAGTTCGAAGCCAGTGTCAGCCATCGCCAGCGGCGTCCATAGCCGTTCGAGCAGGAATGTGCCGAGCGATTGGCCGGTGATGGCTTCGACGACGAAGCCGAGAACATCGGTGGAATAGCCGTAGTTCCATTGGGTACCCGGATCGCAGAGCAGCGGGCTGTCGGCAAGCAGTGCGATGGTTTCGGACTTGGAATGCTTGAAGGGGCCGGCGACGGACGAGGCGGGATATTTCTTGTGCAGCTGCGTCGCGCCGCTCTCTCGATATGCCAGGCCCGAGGTATGGCGCAAGAGGTCCTGGATCGTAGGGATGCGTGACGGCGCGCGGGTTTCAAGCGAGTTGGCATCGAATTTGGTGGCGACTTGCAGGCGCGCCAGGTCGGGCAGATAGGCCGACACGGGATCGCCGAGCAGCAGCTTGCCTTCCTCGTGCAACATGAGGACTGCGACCGAGGTCATAACTTTGGTCATGGAGGCGATGGAAAAGACCGCATCCGTCGTCATCGCGGCGCCGGTTGCAGGATCGCGGACGCCGTGCGCTGCGAGATGGACCTGCTTGCCGCCGCGCGCGATGGCGATGATGGCACCCGGAATGCGGCCGGCGGCGATCTCGTAGTCGAGGCTCGCGCCGAGGAGCGCGAGACGGTCGGCAACGAAGCCACTGGCAGCGGGGGAGGCGACGGGGAGTTGGGACATCAAGCGATCTCACATATCGAGGAACCTTATCTTGAGCAAAGCAGACCCCGCCGCCGCCGCCAAGCGTTGGGCTTGCATGGGCGGTCATGCAGATTTGATCGCGAGAAGAATTGCGGTTGGTAGGCTTGGGGTGGGATAGTGCTCGCGAGGGAGTCAGACCCCCACTGGGATGGAGCATCGCATGACGTATCAGGATCGCTATGGCCTGCAGCTCTCGACGGCGTCGGAGGTGGCGGCGACATCGTACGTGACCGGCCTTGACCTGCAGCTGGCAGCCTGGCCGGGGGCGGCGGAGGCGTTCGACAGGGCGATTGCAGCGGATCCCGATTTTGCGCTGGCGCAGGCGGCGCGGGCACGGGTGCATTTCACGTACGCGGAGGGTGAGGCCGCCAAGATGTGTGTCGCGGCCGCACGCGAGGCCGTCGTGCGACGTGGCACTGAGCGAGAAAAAAGTCATGTCGAAACGCTGGCGCTCGGCATGAGCGGGCAACCGGCGCAGTCGTTGACGAGCGCGCTGGCACATCTGGAGCGATGGCCACGGGATGCGTTGATCCTCGGGTTACCGCTCGGTGCGTTCGGGCTCTATGCGTTCTCAGGCATGGCGGATCATGATCAGGCGCGGGTGGATCTGTGTGAGAAATATGCGCGCCACTATGGCTGCGACTGGTGGTTCCTGACCTATCTTGGCTGGTCGTACACAGAGAACGGCAACGTTGCTGCCGGGCGGCGCATAACGGAACAGGCGTTCGATTTGAAGCGCGAGAATGCGAACGCCGTGCATGCGCTGACGCATGCGATGTTTGAGGACGGATCGGTGGCGGATGCCGAGGGGCTGATCGCGGACTGGTTGCCGAGCTATGACCGCAGCGGGTTGTTGAATGGGCACATCGCATGGCATCAGGCGTTGCTGGCGCTGGAGCAGGATGATTGCGCGCGGGCGTTGGCCATTTACGCGGATCGCATTGCGCCAGACGTGACGAAGGCGGCACCTCTCAATGCGGTGACTGATTGCGCGTCACTGTTGTGGCGGGTGCAGTTGGCCGACGGGGATGTGCCGGCAGCGTTGTGGCAGGCGCTCGAAATGGATGGCGAGAAGCACTTTCCGAATGCCGGCGTGACATTCGCGGATGTGCATTTGGCGATGATTGCGGCGGCGACAGGCAATCGCACGGCGCTTGAGATGCGGCTCGCGGCGCTCGACAAGCGCTTGGCGGATGGCAAGCTGGCAGCCGGTGCGGTGGTGCCTGCACTTTGCCGCGCGGCGGGTGCGTTTGGCGATGGCGATCATGCAACTTGCCTGTCGCTGCTGGAACCAGTGACGGCGGACGTGGTGCGGATCGGCGGCAGCCACGCGCAACGCGAAATCGCGGAAGACATGCAGTTGGTGGCGCTGATGAAGAGCGGGGCAGTCGGCAAGGCACGGGCGCTGCTGGATGCGCGGTTGCACCGCCGGCCATCGCCGCGCGATGCACGCTGGCGGGCGACGGTGGTGGGATGAGGTCGGGCTATTGATCGCGTCTCGACGCGCTCACGCCTCAGGCGCATCATCGCGGAAGTAGGGCACGACGTCGCCTGTGAGCTTGACGGTCATGGGGTTACCCTTGCGGTCTTTGGTGGTACCGGCGACGAGGCGGACCCAGCCTTCGCTGACGCAGTATTCCTCGACGTTGGTCTTTTCGACGCCCTTGAAGCGGATACCGATGCCGCGGGCGAGGAGTTCCTCGTTGTAGAACGGGCTGCCCGGCGTCGTGGACAGGCGGTCGGGGGGCGTGGTTGGCAGGGCGTCGGGGGTGTCGGACATGGGAGAGCTCTAGGGGTAGCGTTGCGTGTTGCCGGCCTCATAGCATCCGGTGGGCTGCGGCGGGAAATGGTTTTGCGCATCACCCCAGCAGCGCCACTAACTCGCGGACGCTGGGCAGCACAAGGTCAGCGTGGGGCGCGAGATCGGCTTTGGTGCCAGTGCCGGAGAGGACGGCGACTTTGAGGCCATAGCCAGCGGCGTTGGCCATTTCCAGATCATGCGTGGCATCACCGACGGCGGCGAGGGCTGCGGACGGGAAACCCGTCGCGGCGGCGAAGGCGAGTGCCATGCCAGGGCCGGGTTTGGCACCGTGGCCGCTGTCAGCCGCCACCAGAAAATCAAACGCTGTCAGCATGCCGACGCGGGCGAGC
>JANNEU010000070.1:0-4670 GCA_031379035.1 Hyphomicrobiaceae bacterium
TCCCCGGCCCACGGCTGATCGAGCGCGTGGAGACGCTCCGCCAACCGGTCGAGCCGGAGCTTGCGATGGGGCAGATCGAGGCGGAACAGGCCCATGCCGCAACCGATGTCAGAGCCGACGAGTTGCGGATAAACCCGGTCCGCCAGGATCGCCGCCCCGACCGGACCGAACTTGCCCGGATGCAGATCCGGCATGCCGGCAACCGCCAGCACGCCCGGCAAAGCGGCTGTCTGGTTCAATTGATGCAGTGCGTTGCCCTCGATCCAGGATTTGGCCGAGGCGAAGACGTGAATGGGGGCGGGACGCGGCGCATGGCCGTCCCCGTTGGCAGTAGTGCCCATGCGAGAAGACTTTCAGGAGATGATGGCAGGCGCACGCACGCACTCAAGCGGCCGTTGTCGGGCCGTTGCAGCTGACGCTGTGCGAGAGCTGACGCTGTGCAAGAGCTGACGCTGTGCGAGAAATGCCAACCACGCCGCAAGCGCGCGCGTCGTTAAGCTGATGCCCCTGCGGGGGCGCGAGACAACGATGTCATCGGGCCGTCTCCATTAAACTTGGCGCTGCGCATAAGCCGTGCCGATGGTCCAATTAAGGCGAAGCGCAGCGCTCGACAAGAGGGCCCTGCTATTGCTCTCGGCCACTGTCACATTTGGGACCACGCCACCAGTCAAAGTTACTTGCGCCGTGCTACCGTCCCCAACCCCATTGTTCCGCCATATTGTTGCACCCCTGTCAGGCGTGTATGCGGGAATCACCTCAACTGCGATGACGACGTCGCACGATTGAGTCCAAGAGTTCGGGGCAACACCGGCCAGGAGGGGGAGCGACGTCGATGACCAATCTTGTCGCCCTGCCAAGCGGCACCGAACTGGCCGGCGATTTCCGCATCAAAAAGGTGCTGGGTGCCGGCGGGTTCGGCATCACCTATCTGGCCGACGAATTGGCGCTGGCCCGCCAGGTCACGATCAAGGAATACTTCCCGACAGACTACGCCGCTCGCAAAGACGAGATGAAGGCGTTCCCGCGCTCGAAGGATTGCGCAGCCGATTACAAGTGGGGCCTCGATCGCTTCATCGAAGAGGCGCAGACGCTGGCGCGTTTCGATCACCCTAACATCGTCCGCGTGTATCGCTATTTCCGCGCCAACAACACCGGCTACATGGTGCTGCAGTTCGAGGAGGGCGGCAGCTTCAAGACCTGGTTGCGTGGGCTTGGCCGTGCACCGCGGCAAGCCGAACTGGATGCGGTGATCGGCCCGCTGCTCGACGCGCTTGAGCTCATCCACAAGGGTGACTTTCTGCATCGTGACATCGCGCCCGACAATATCATTGTGCGCAAAGACAAGACGCCGGTGCTGATTGATTTCGGGTCGGCGCGCGGCGAGATCGGTGCACAGTCGCGCACCGTGAGCGCGCTGGTGAAGCCTGGCTACAGCCCCTACGAGCAGTACGCGTCGAACTCGCGGCAGCAAGGGCCGTGGACGGACATTTATGCGCTCGCCGCCACGCTGTATCAGGCGGTGACCGGCAAGCGCCCGCCGGACGCGCCTTCGCGGATGGTGCGTGACGACTACGTGTCGGCGCGCGACAACGCCATCGGCAGCTATCGTGCAGGGTTTCTAGCGGCCCTCGACAAGGCACTGCGGCTCGAAGTGGGCGAGCGGCCGCAATCAATTGCTGAATGGCGCGGCGCGTTGCTTGCCCCAGACCAGAAACCGGTGGCCGCTAAGACACCTCGCGCGCGCATCGGCGATGTGCTGGGCCTGAAGCGCGATCCCGCGCCCGCCGACGACATGCATGTGCAGGCGCAGACGGACGTTCTGCCGCCACCGCCAGACGCGCCGCAACCGCCGGGCCAGCATCTCGACTTTGTCGAAGGCCTTCGTAAAGGGCAGCCGGCGCAGTCTAGGCCGCAGACCGTGATTGTGACGCCTGCAGCAGCCAATACTGGGTCTAACCCTGGGTCTAACTTTGGGGCTAACTTTGGCAGCAGCCCGAGCCTCGAGGCTGCGTTGACGCAGGTGCAACCCCAGCAGCGCTTCGGCCTTGGTTATGGTGCAGCGCCTGACGGCGAAGCCCAGCGCAACCTTGCAAGCGTTGCCGCGCGTGCGATGCCACCGCCCCAGCATCACCCCGCGCAACAACACCCCGCGCAACAACCGGCACAGTCCGTACCGCCACCTTCGACGATGCTGCAACGCGCAGCGCCGGTGATTGCGCTGCCGGTGCCCATCCCGTTGCCGCAGCCGATCGAACGCCGCAAACCGCGTCGGCAACGGCAGCTATGGTTTTTCCTGCGCAATCCCTGGCGGGGGCTGATTTTCAAGTTTGCGACCGGTGTGGCGGTCGCCAGCCTCTTCACAGTCTACCAGGATCAATGGCGGCGCGAGCTGTTGCCAAATACCGCGCCGCTGCCCCGGCAACAGGCGCTGGTGCCGATCCCGCCGCGCAACGAGACTGCACCGCAGCGAAGCGAAACGGGGGCAACGTTACAGCTCGCATCGCAGCAGTTGGTTGGTCCGACCGGCGTCGTGAAGTCGCTGCAATTTTCTGCGGAAGGCCGCTCGGTCATCACCGTCGGCGCGGATGCCACGTTGCGCGTGTGGGACACCAGCAGCGGTGTGCAGCTGCGCAAGGACACGTTGCCGGAGGGACCGGCGACGGCGCTCGCTACCGACGACAAACGCGCGCTGACCGGCCACAGCGATGGCACCCTGGCCCTCTGGGATTTGGAGAAGGGCGAGCGCATTGCGATGTTCAAGCGCAACGCCGAGCCGTTGACCGCCATCGCCTTCGCACCGGAAGTTGATCACGCCGTTGCTGCCAGCCGCGACGGGAGCCTGACGGTCTGGAACCGCAAGGCGCCGGCGACGCCATTACAGGTTGGGCCCGCCGGGACCGGCACGATCACGTCGCTGGTGCGTGTGCCGGCACGCGACGCTGTCGCCTACGCGATGGCTGACAAGACCGTCCGGCTGGCGAGCTCAGAAGGGCTATCGGCGATCCGCAGTTATCGCGGCCACACCGCTGCGATCACGGCGATCGGCAGTCCAGACGATGGCCGTGCGCTCGCCACCGCCAGCGCGGACGGCCAGATCCGCGTCTGGTCGACGGCGTCCACGCGCCTCATCCGCAGCTTCCAGGCGCATACCGGGCCGGTTACCGCGCTCAGCTTTGCGCCATCGGGTGAGACACTGGCGTCCATTGGTGCCGATGGCATTCTGAAAATCTGGGACGCCAAGCGTGGAAAACTCCTCGCGGCTGCGCCACAAAGGACGGCCGGCGTGCACACCCTCGCCTTCGCTGCCGATGGCCGACGGCTGGCCACTGCCGAACACGACGGTACCGTGCGGCTCTGGGATGCCGGCACGTTGCGCCTTGCGCGTGATTGAGCCGCTGCACAATCTGTTTCAGCTTTGAGGTGGTTGCGCGGGACACGCGTGTACGGCACGTTGGCTCTGATCGCGGTTGGCGATCGGCCGCGAGACACTGCATGCCGTCGACATCTGCCCCGCCTGACAAAGCCGCACGCAAAAGCCAGCGGTCTGCCGCACCGGCAAAAAACCTCGCGCGGACTGGGAAGCCTGCGCCGCGATCACTGGAAAAGCGCCTCGCCGTGCTGAAGGCGCGTCTGGCCGAGGTGGCCGATCTTGAGGCCGCGTCCGCCGTATTGGGGTGGGATCAAGCAACCTACATGCCGCGCGGCGGCGTGACGTGCCGTGGGCACCAGTTGGCAACACTCGACCGCATTGCGCACGAAAAGTTCACCGACCCGGAGATCGGACGGCTGCTCGATGGGCTCGCGCCAGCGCTTGAGGCCCGCGGCATTGAAGATCTGGATCATGCCCTGGTGCGCGTGACCCGGCGCGACTACGAGCGGGCGATCAAAGTGCCTGAGGCACTTGTTTCGCGCCTTTCGATGCACGCCAACGCTGCCTATGCGGCCTGGACCGACGCACGGCCGGCCAATGACTTTGATGCCATGCGGCCACATCTGGAAAATGGCGTGGCATTGGCGCGTGAGCTGTCCGCTGTGCTTGGCCGCAGCCAGCATGTGATGGACCCGCTGATTGATCGGGCCGAACCAGGCATGACCGTGCAATCGATCTCGGAGTTGTTCGCATCGTTGCGAGCACCACTGGTGGCGCTGGCCGACGCCGCAAAATCCTGCACGCCGACTGACAGCGCGTGCCTCCACCAGCATTACCCCGAAGCCAAGCAACTCGCCATCGGGCTGCGCATGGCCGAGCACTTCGGCTACGATCTAACGCGCGGCCGGCAAGATCTCAGCCCGCATCCCTTCTGCACCACGTTTGCCAACGGTGATGTGCGCATCACCACGCGCGTCAAGCCCAACGATCTCAGCGAAGCGCTGTTCTCCACGTTGCACGAAGCCGGCCATGCCATGTACGAGCAAGGCGTGGCACCGGCGCTTGATCGCACACGGCTGCAGGGTGGCACCTCGCCCGGCGTGCATGAGAGCCAGTCGCGGCTGTGGGAGAACATCGTCGGCCGCAGTGAAGGCTTTCTCGGCCACGCCTATCCATTGCTGCAAAAGCAATTCCCGGAGCAGTTGAAGCGCATCCCGTTCAAAACGTTCTACCGCGCGGTCAACCGCGTCGCGCCGTCACTCATCCGCACGGACGCCGACGAACTGACCTACAATCTGCA
>JANNEU010000080.1:0-14845 GCA_031379035.1 Hyphomicrobiaceae bacterium
AGCACTGCGCAGAAACGCGCGGCGGTCGAGCGGCGCGCAGGTCATGTGTTCTGCGGGCGATAGGCGCGATCGGCGGAGATAGGTTAAGAGGAGTTTGTTATGGATGGGTCGTGTCGCTGTGGTCGGAAATTGAATGGCGGCAAAGCTTGAGAACGTCTCAGTAGCGATTGGTCGCGTAGAACTTTTTGACGTGCTCGCTCTCGCGGTAGCGCGCCTTCTTCTTGTCGGCACCGCTCTCAGCGGACATTGCAGGCGTTGTTTCTCTGACACCGGCGGCGACAGTGGCCGCGCCGGCAGCACCGGTCCCCATGCCTTTGAGAAAACCGCGCCGGTCGAGCTTGAGATCAGATTTTGCTTTTGACATTGGTTCTGTCCTCTTGTGGTCAGGCGGCCATTGCGACGGCGCGAGTTTCAAGTTCGATCCAGTGCCGACCGACATCGGCCACGGCACGGTAAAAATGCGCTGACGGCGCTACTGCGACATCGGCGAATAAGCGTGGCACCCAGCGCTGGATATGCGCTTCGAAGAAAGCGTCCTGCGCCGATTGCGGCGCTGTGTACGTCCCGTCAATCATACCAGCCATGACATCAAACAACGTGGCAACGTTATCTTCCGGTTCATGAATGCCGGCGCGGCGCTCAATCCCCAACTTCGAGAGATCAGCACGCACCGCCGCCAACGGCCGCTCGTGCAGGAAACCCGCCAGATAAAACGATGCAAACGGCAGCACATCGCCACGGCCAACGCCGATAAACAGCTTGAAGAACTCTTCGCCTGCAGCCGCTTCTGGCGTTTGCCGCGCCGCATCTGCGAGGGCCATCCAGGCCATGCCGAGAGGCGTCACGTCACCAGCGATGTTTGCGACGTTGTCCAACAAGGCCTGCGCCGGCGGCTTCGCAAGCAAATGTGCAAGAACACGGTAAGCGCGTGCACGGGCCAAATCGACATCGTCAATCTGCACGTTCTCCACGACGGCACCCGAAAATAAATCCGGCCGCAGCGTTGATCTCGGGACGTTGGTGACCGCCTCAACAACGGCTACCCGATCGGCCGGGACCCGTGTCCAGCCCGAGACCGAGGGCTGCGCGATGCCGAGCGCGGTGGCGAGGGCACTCACGCCACCGGCCGCGTCAATCGCGCGCTGAAGCCCATCGTCCCGCATCACGTCCCCACCCCTGGGTGCCTTCTGTCCAGCGACCGCTCTCACGACGGCCTCATTCATACAGATGAAAAAGTTAGCAGATGGATCGCCATATAGGAAGCGCCTATGCGACCAGAAGCAAAGCTTTTTGGACAAAGACTTGTGCGCAACACCAACAGTTTAGCAGCTGCAGCAGTGCGGAAATTCGGCGCTCAGACAGGCAGCGCGCCGCCATGCCGGCGGCGCGTTGACGCAGTCTCGGGAGGTGCTGGTGCTGCTTGGTCGCCTATGGATTGCACCATAGCATCAGCGTGTTGGCGCGCGTGGCCACTCCCACCGACCGCACCGACTGCCGCGACTGAGGCTGGCCGGTGAACCGCGTCGGACGGCTGATCATCAGTAGGGGGGGCATGCTGCGCTGCGGCGGGAGCGGCAATATCGGGACGAGCAGTGGCCATCTCTGCATCGCCTGGCAAGTCGTCTGTGTCGCCTGCCACGTCCTTCACATCTTCACGCACAAGGCTCTGCGTCGCCTGCGCCATCCAGACACTCACGTCAGTGCCTTCAGCGAGGTCCTCATACAAGCCGTGAATGCCGCCGGGCGCATTGAAGTCCCATTGGTTTTCGGCCACTTCAACAAAGTCCCGGATAGCCGGGTCGAGTGACCACATCCGCCGCAGCGCCAGCTTCTTGAGCGCCTCCGGCACGCCCTTCTGCAGGAACGCAGTGATATCGCTTTCGGCGGTGAGCTCTTCCACGTTGGGCAGTTTGGAAACGTCAACGTCCGGTGCTGCCTCCGCAGCCTTTGGCTCCGCCGCAGGTGAAGTGGCCCTGGGTTTCTCCTCGCGCTTTTGGCGCGACCAGCGGCTCAGAAATGTCTCATCGTTGGTGTCATTGCTCATGACTTATTGCCCCGGCGCGGTTCGCCCTCACTCGGTTTGCCCCCAGTGCCGTCCCGCCAGCGCACATCCGGTGCCTGCCCATCGCGCCGGCGTTTGATGATCGGACGCTCAACGTGATGCGCCTCAATAAACGCAGCGATCGCACCGGCGATCTCCGGCGGCATCTCAATGGTGTCGACGACGTTGTTGCCGGCCTCGGTGTTGCCCTCGCCCTCGGCGGGATCTGCGGTGATCATGAGCACGTTGACAGGCGGCTCTGCACCATCGGGGCGCAGGACGACCCACAGCTTCGGCGCACCGCTACTCAAGTTATCGCGATAGTTGGTGGTATCTGTCGAATAGAGGCTGACTGGGAAGGCACCCGCATAAAAGCGTGCCGCCGACTTGGTGCCGCCCAACGATGTCCACGGTGCAACATCAGGCGCATGGGAAAAGATCGTCACCGGCCGCCACGCCGTGCCGCCCCACGCGCCGCCAAGTTCGCGGCGTTCCAGCACCAGACCAACGATCATCTGTTCTTCGATCATGCGCTCTGTTCCCGGACGGGCAGACCGGTGACGAGATTTTGCGGCTTCAGCCGGATGATCCGGTTCGGCGTCATGCCGAGGATCAGATAGACTGGCTTGCCGGCAACTTTCGGAAGCATATCAGCCGCATCGTCGAATGTCAGAGCGAACAGCGCCACGATGCGATCGCGTCCCGCGTCTGGCGGCTCTTCACCTGTCCACAGTGCATTCCCAATCCGCGTGCCTTCCTGATCAAGCCCCGCAAACCAAACCCAGTCCGCTTTCTCAAGCTCCTTGACCGGCGTGACGCTCACCTGCAGGCCGAGCATGTGGTGGACCCACTTCGCCACAACTTTGGTAAAGGCGTCGCGCGCCGGCTGGCCATGCCGGAAATCCATTACCAAGTGGAAGGCGTCGCTGTGGCCGAAGTAGGACTGGGCATTGTCATCGGTCATGACATCCAGATTGCGGGCGCGGGCGTCGCCGAAGATGGCGACCAGCGGCGAGGTCTGGTCCGTAACGTCGGCGCCATCAACCAGTTCCTCGTCCGCCAGCAGCATGACGCCGTCCTTGATGGTCAGCCGTTGCGGGCGGAACAGCAGCTCAGCCGCTCTCAGCACAAAGGGATCACGCTCACCGTCGAGCATGTTGCGGGCTATGACTTGAACCAACTGGTTCAAGAACAGCGGCGGGGTCGTGACTTTCGGCGCGCGCACGAGTTTGAGATACGCCGCCTCCAGTGTCGGCGCGGCGAGCAACGCGTCACGAAAGCCGGTCAAGTACCGCCAGTTCTCGCGCGCATCCCGGTCGGCGATATCGCGAATATCTGCCGGCGTCACAGCGGCGCGCGGATCGCGGACCAGCTTCTGATAGAGCGCACGCTCGACGATGCAAGCCTCAGGCGGCGGGATGACTTCCGGCCGCGCCAGATAGACCTTTAGAAACTCGTCGGTGACGACGAGGTGACCGCTGGCGTTATGATCCAGCAAGTGGTGGCCACTCGACAGCCAAAAATCGGGTGCGGGTTCCGCAGGCGTCATGATTTGGTGACCTGGAGCGCCATCACCGAGCCGGCCAGATCGAAGGCCTCGCCGCTGTCGCTGTGCTCGTCCTCAACGACGGCAAAGGCACCCGCACTGCACGGCATGGCGGTGGCCTGCTTGGCGTCAGCAGCATGAAAGGTGCGGAACTGCTCGGAGATCTCACCGTCGGCAGTCAATGCCCGATGTACGGCCACGAGCGTCTGCACGGGGTGCTGCGCAAGGCTCTCGGCAAACGCAATCTCGTCTTCCGCAGCCAGCCGCGCAGCCTCAAGTGTTGGCGCGCCATGCTCTCGCATCAAATAGGCACCAAGACGCTCAATTGCATCTTCGCGCTCTTCGTGAGTTGCCTCCACCACCACCGCCAGTGTTGTCCAACCAAAGGACGTAAGGCCAAGGAATCCCGCTCGGAACGCCTGCTTCGTGCGGCCCTCCAGCTTGCTCAATTCCTGGTCCCAATAGAGGAACGATCCCGACACAGCCCACTCGCCAGCCGCAGCCGCGCGCTCAAAGACGTAGGTATCGGACGCATCGAGGCGGATTGAGCGCAGGAGCTTGTGCATCACGTTACGGTCTTAAAGCCAGGGTTGGCCCGTTTCAGGATCCAGCCATTGGGGCACGGCCAGTGCCGCCGTCAAGGGTGAGCGTATCACGTCTTTGGCGGTGGCCAACCGCCGCTCCAGCAAATCCCCGTTCGCATCAAGGCCGCGGCGAATGCCTTTGGCCTCCTGCATCCGCCCAAGATAGCGCTCAGCAACCGTCTTGAAGCCTTTCGCATGCCAGCCATCAAAGGCCGCCATTAAATGCCGCGAAAAGCTCTCCAAAATGAGTTTGCCATCCAGGATCTCAAAACCCTCGGTCTCAAGGCTCGTGCCTTTGTCGAAGGTCACCAGCGCTGACATCTGAACCGTGCTGCGGATTTGGATGCCGAGCACCAGCCAGTCGGGTATCCCATCCTCCGGCGTTTCCGGCGTCCAGGCCAATTGGCAGCCTCCGATGATGCCCCCGTCCAGCAGGATCGTGTCCGGCCAAGCGAATTCGATTGGCTTTTCCGGCGGGCAGTATTGCCCCAGCGCGTCGGCCGCAGCATTCATGCCCGCGTAGAGCGCGCATCGGGCTTCGGACAGCGGCTGTTCGGGCTCAAGGACGACCGCGGCCTCGATGGTATCGAACCGGCGGACCCAGACCAGTGTCCCGGCGCCCTCTTCAGCAGCGATACTCTGCGCATGGCTGAACGCATCGCGGTACTCCCTGAGCGGGATTTCACGATACCCTGGCGGCAGGTCGAGCTTTTCTCTATCGGTGGCCTGAGCCATTCTATGCACCCTTCATGACGTCCGGAACACTACCAACCATGACCCCGCCTCCCCATACTGCCAAGCCAGCACGCACGATCCTCGTCTGCTCCTGCGAAAAGTCGATGTCTCTGGACATAACTACCATGGCGAAGGCCCTCAAGGGGGCTCAGCTCGTGGCAGCCGATCATCTGTGCGGCCCAGACATGAGACTTTTTCGCGCGGCAGCAGCCGGCGGCAGTGTAACAGTTGCCTGCACCGCTCAACGCGCCGTCTTTGAAGCCGTCGCCGAAGACGAGCAGCTCTCAGCCGCTCTGACATTTGCCAACATTCGCGAGACTGCCGGCTGGTCGACGGACGCGGGCAAAACCGGACCGAAGATGGCAGCCCTGCTGGCCATGGCCGCCGTCCCTGTACCGGCTCCCACCGCCGTCACGCTCCAGAGCGAGGGCGTTGCTCTTGTCTATGGCACCGGACAAGCAGCTATCGACACGGCCCTGGCGCTCAAGGATAGCTTGGACTTGACGGTGCTGCTCGCCGACGCTGGCGAGGCCGTGCCGCCGCAAACGGCAGAGTTCCCTATCCGCCGCGGTCGCATTGCCTCTGTCAAAGGTCATCTCGGAGCATTCGAAATCAAGATCGATGGCTACGCCACGCCCGCGCCATCGTCGCGGCGTGCATTCCAATTTGGCCCCGGCCGCGATGGCGCGCTTTCCAAAGCCGATATTCTCATTGATCTGTCAGGTGGCAAACCATTGGTCACCGCCCCTGACCTGCGCGCGGGCTATCTGCGTGCTGATCCTTCCGACCCAATGGCCGTGCAAAAGTTGATCCTGAAAGCAAGCGATTTCACCGGCACGTTCGACAAGCCGCGTTACATCGACTTCGACGCGAGCCTGTGTGCCCATAGCCGATCCCGCAAGATCGGATGCACGCGCTGTCTCGATGTGTGCCCGGCCGGAGCGATTGTACCGGCGGGCGACACGGTGGCCATCGATCCACACATCTGCGAGGGCTGTGGCCAGTGTGCCGCCGCGTGTCCCACGGGCGCTGCTGCCTACGCACTACCGGCTGTCGATGTGCTCTTGCAACAAGTTCGCGCTGGCGCGCAGGCCTTCCACACCGCTGGCGGAAGCGAAGGCGCGCTGCTGCTTCACGACCGGCCGCACGGAGTTAGCCTGATCGATGCCGCCGCACGATTTGGCGATGGGTTACCCGCCCATGCCATCCCCTGGGAGGTCAACGAGGTCACGCAAGTCGGCCTCGAAACAGTGTTGGCTGCGATGGCCTATGGTTTCCGCACGCTGCACTTCCTCACCCGCACCAGACCGCGCCACGATATCGCTGGCCTTGTCCACACCATCGAGACCGCTAACGCCATTCTCGCAGGACTGGGGTTTGGCAGCGCAACCGCAGCGCTCATCCAGACCGACGACCCGGACGAGTTGATCGCCAGGCTTCGCGACGCGCCAGACGCACAAGCGACACGGGCGCGCGCGGCGTTTGCGCCCTTTGGCACCAAGCGGGATCTTCTCAAGCTGGCGCTGCGCGAGGTGCACCGCGTCGCGCCCACACCGATCGAGCGCATCGCACTTCCCAAAGGCGCGCCGTTTGGTGGCCTGGAGATTAACGCAACCGGTTGCACCCTGTGCCTCTCGTGCGTCTCTGCGTGTCCGACGAGCGCGCTGAGCGACGCGGCTGAGCGCCCTCTCTTATCGTTTGATGAAAGCTTGTGCGTACAGTGCGGGCTCTGCGCTGCGACATGTCCGGAAAAGGTCATCACGCTGGTGCCGCGCATCGACTTCGCGGCGTTCGAGGCCGGGCGCGTCACGGTCAAGGAGGAAGAGCCGTTTCATTGCATCACCTGCAGCAAAGCCTTCGGCGTGAAATCGACGATTGAGCGCATAACGGCAAAGCTCAAGGATAAGCATTGGATGTACACTGGCGAGAACACGTCACGCCTCGATCTCATTCAAAAATGCGATACGTGCCGCGTCGAAGCCATGACCAATTCGGGCTTCGATCCTTACGCCACAACGCCGCGCCCTCCTGCAAAGACCACCGAAGACTATCTGAAAGATCGCGAGATGGCCGTCCGTGCAGCC
The DNA here is from genome assembly GCA_031379035.1 of Hyphomicrobiaceae bacterium. GTDB lineage: Bacteria > Pseudomonadota > Alphaproteobacteria > Rhizobiales > Hyphomicrobiaceae > JABFRJ01. Next base: position 6,991 of record JANNEU010000080.1, read on the forward strand.
GCCATGAAGGCCAAGATCGACAAAGGTGAAGCATAGGCCGCGGTCAAGGCGTGGTGACACGCGTCAACCATGCGACGAGGGCCTGACGCTCGTCCGGGTCCGTTATCCTTTGTTCCGGCATCTTGGTGCCGGGCGTGAATTTCGCAGGTCCAACCTCGAAAAGTTTGGAGATCGTCTCCGGCGTCCAGACAATATCCATCCCGGTCAGCGCTTTGGAAAACTCATACCCGCCAAGACTTGCAATGCGGCGTCCCATAATCTGATGCAGCGTTGGGCCAGCCAAATTTGTGTCGTTGCGGGTGACGCCGTGGCACGCGCTGCACGCTCGAAACACGACAGCACCGCGATCTTTCGTATCTGCCAACTCGGGATTTGGAACCGTTGCAATGGACGGCGTATTGGCGCGCCCCGTCACCGCATCGAAACGGCGCACCGCGCGATCACCGCTGCCTGTGAACAGCTCGCGGCCGTCGGGTGAGAACATCACGGCCCAGAGCGGCAGGCCGGGTCCTGGTGGCGTCGGTTTGACTGCACCGCTTGCGATGTCGATCAGCGTCAATGGCGTCCGCAGGCCACCAACGGCCGCGGACTTCCCGTCGGACGAGATTGCGACGGCGGTCAGCGGACCGTCCAGCCTTGCAATCACGCGAACAGCCGCGAGCTGCGCGTCAACCTCTCGCAGCACACCGTCAGCGCCCACGATCAAAGCCCCTCCGTTCAGCGTTCGGACGAGTGCGTTGACCGCGCCCTCCAACTTGAGGACCCGCGGGACACCGACGCTATGGACAGGCGTCAAGCGTACCGTCCCATCATGACTGGAACTGAGGACGGCCGCGCCCTCGTTGACAAATACGACACCCGTCACCGGTGCCGCGTGCTCAGTGAGGACGCGGCTCGCGCCTTCGGCGTCCCACACGCGGACAGTCCGATCCCAGCTGCCACTGGCAAGCGTCCGCCCATCGGGCGCGATTGCGAGCGCCGCAACAGCGGCCTGATGTCCGCTCAACGCGGGCAACTCTGCTGCGGGCTTCCCGCACCAGATCTTGATCTGGCCGTCTTCGCCGCCAGATATCAAACATCCGTCTGGCCGGGATACGAGCGCATTGACTGCTGTGTCATGCTGCCGCAACACCCGCTCAGCCCGGCCGCGACTCAGATCCCACACGATGATTGTGCTGTCGAAACTGGCAGACGCCAAGCGCCCGTCGGCAAGTTGTGCCAGCGCGCGCACCGGACCGCCATGCGCACGCAAGGCTCCGTCCGCCGACTGCGCGACCGCCGGCATGGGCATCACCGCTATTGCCAGAACCAACCACGCGCGCGTCAAACACTTCATGTCATGCTCTCAATCAGACTTCGTGCAACGGATACAGGCCAACCCGTAGAACAATCGCCAATCCCTTCCGACGCGGCAAGCCGCCCCACAAGCCGTGCTCTGCATGTTTGTTGAGCAGAAAATCGTCCTGCAGTCCAAAAAACAGGCCATCCCGGTTGCGATTGTTCAAGCGAGCAGCGAGCGAAGCTTGATAAATATCAAGCGACTCCAAGTCGTTCGTCACCCGCTGCAAAAGTGGCACGAGCCTTGCCATGCATGATTCACGAACGCTGCATCAAAAAGGCCGAGCCATGTCCGCTGCCAATGTCGGAAGCCTAAACCTTCTCAGTCGCGAACCCAAGATCCGCATCCTTCATCTGAGCTGGTTGGCATTTTTCATTACCTTCGTCGTCTGGTTCAACCACGCCCCGCTGATGGCGGCCATCCGCGACACCTTCGGACTTTCAAAAGAACAAGTCTCGGCATTGCTGATCATGAACGTCGCCCTGACGATTCCGGCGCGCATTTTGGTCGGCATCCTCGTCGACCGGCTCGGCCCGCGCCTTATGTATGCGTCGCTGTTGGCGGTATCCGGAGTCATCTGCCTGATCTTTGCGACGGCACAGTCTTTCGAAGTGTTGGCGGCGTCGCGGTTGGCGCTCGGTTTTGTCGGTGCCGGGTTCGTCGTGGGTATTCGCATCATTGCCGAGTGGTTTCCGGCCAAAGAAACCGGTTACGCGCAAGGTCTTTACGCCGGTCTCGGCAATTTCGGCTCCGCCGCCGCTGCGGTGACCTTGCCGACCTTGGCACTCGTGTTTGGCGGTGCCGATGGGTGGCGTTGGGCGGTCGGGCTGACGGGGATCATCGCCATCGCGTATGCCTTCGTTTACTACGCGTTTGTGACGGACACTCCGAAAGGTGCCACCTACTTCAGCCCGAAGAAAGCGGGATCGATGGAGGTGACAAGTCGCGCCGACTTTGCGCTGTACTGCGCGATGCAGCTGCCGCTGGTGCTGGCATTGGCACTGCTGGCCTGGAAGCTTGGTCCCAGCGGGCTGAACCTCATTCCACGCGCCAGTGAATGGGCTATTTATGCTGCACTCGCCGTTCTCTACGGTATTCAACTCGCCGACACGTGGCGCATCAATCGAGACATGCTCGCAGCACCCGTCGCAGAGATCCATCGGTACCGTTTCACGCAGGTCGCCGTACTCGACATCGCCTACATGATCACTTTCGGATCGGAACTCGCGGTTGTTTCGATCCTGCCGCTGTTCTTCAAAGATACCTTTGGCGTGTCGCTCGCCGTCGCCGGCTTTCTCGGTGCGAGTTTCGGCATGACGACGTTTTTCGCGAGGCCCGCAGGTGGCTGGCTGAGCGACCGCTACGGCCGGCGTCCCGTGCTTGTGTGGTGCCTTGCCGGAACCGCCGCCGGTTACGTTGCGATGAGCTTTATGGGTCCACGCACAGGAATTGCCTTTGCCGTTCTGGCGACATTTGTCTGCTCGCTGTTCGTCAATGCTGGCAATGGAGCCGTCTACGCCATGCTGCCCATGATCAAACGCCGGCTCACCGGCCAGATTGCAGGCATGGTCGGTGCCTTCGGCAATGTCGGCGGCGTGCTGTTCCTGACCATCTATGCCGGCGTCGATGTGTCAACGTTCTTTTGGATCGCCGCCGTCTCGGCGCTGTTCGGCTTGGCTCTGACCTGGGCGTTGATCGAAGAACCGAACGGGCAGATTGCCGAAGAAATGCCGGACGGCAGCATCGCCTTGATCGATGTCTCGTGATCGCGGTAAGCCCGGCCACATGAGCCACGAAGCACGCATCAGCGTTGGGCAGAGTTCCCTCACGGGCCGCAAGGATCGGAACGACGATTCCTACGGCGTTGTTGTGCCGGCCGCGGAACTCGTCACCACGCATGGCATTGCGATCGCCATCGCCGACGGCATGTCTTCAAGCGAGGGTGCCAAAGAGGCGAGCGAGTGCTGCGTCAAAAGCTTCCTGGAAGACTACTACGCAACGCACGCATCCTGGAGCGTCAAGCGTTCCGCGGCGACGGTTCTGAAAGCGGTCAACTCGTGGCTCTACGCCCAGGGGCAGAGCCGCCACGACTCCGAGCGCGGGATGGTTTCGACGTTTTCGGGTGTTATCCTGAAGTCCGGAACCGCGCACATCTTTCACGCCGGCGATTCGCGCGTCAGCCGCATTCGCGATGGCCGCATCGAGCAATGGACGCGCGATCATCGGCTCAAAGTCGGCCGTGGCCACGAACATCTCTCCCGCGCGATTGGCATCGACCAGCATGTCGAAGTCGACTACCGGTCTGAGCCCATCGAGGCCGGCGACATTCTCGTGCTGACCACAGACGGCGTGCACGATCATGTGCATCCTCCCAAGATCGCCGCACTCATTGCCGAGCACCCAGCTGATCTAGAAATGGCCGCACGAAGCATCGCCGAACATGCACTCGCTTGTGGCAGCCTCGACAACATCACCTGCCAGATTGTCCGAATTGACGACCCTGGCCGTCCCGACGAGACCGGACACCTGGGCCAACTCTCGACGCTGCCGTTTCCGCCAGAGCTTGCGCCGGGCATGACCTTCGACGGCTATCGCATCGTCCGCGAGCTGCACACGAGCAACCGCACGCAGGTTTATCTTGCCGAAGACGCCAAGACGGGGAACAAGGTCGTCCTCAAAACGCCGTCTGTGAATTTCGAAGACGATCCAGCCTACATCGCCATGTTCGCGCGCGAGGAATGGATTGGCCATTTGGTTGCAAGCCCACATGTGCTGAAAGTTCTGCCGCAAGAACGGGCACGGCGTCATCTCTACACTGTGACTGAGTACTTCGAAGGGCAGACGCTGCGCCAGTGGATGCGTGACAATTCACGCCCCGATCTTGAGGCCGTCCGCCGCATCGTCGACCAGATTGCCAAGGGCCTGCGCGCCTTTCACCGCAAGGATATTCTGCACCAGGACCTTAAGCCCGAGAATATCATGATCGACGGCTATGGCCATGTGAAGATCATTGATTTCGGCTCGGCACGCGCCTCCGGCCTTGATGAATTAACGCCAGAAAACGAAACACAGGCACTCCTCGGAACCGTCGACTACATAGCCCCCGAATATCACGCCGGTGAACGACCAACAAACCGCGCCGACATCTTCGCTCTCGGTGCCATTACCTACGAACTGCTGAGCGGCCATCTACCCTACGGCAAGGGTTTCGGGTCGCCGCGCGATGTGAACCGTCTCGCCTATGTCTCAGCGCGCCAGCTACGCGACGACATTCCCGTCTGGATGGATGCAGCGCTTGAAAAGGCCGTCCATAAACGCCCAAACGAGCGCACTGATGCGCTATCGGCTCTCGTGGAGGACCTCCGACGGCCCAACGCGGCGCTTGGCTATGACCGGCCGCGCCCGCTGCTGGAGCGCAATCCGGCCGGCTTCTGGCGGACGCTGGCGCTCGTTCTGCTGGCAATCAACGTGGTGCTTCTCTACAGGCTGATGCGTTAAAGCGGCCCCGCGTCGCGCGAGCGATCACACCGCGCGACGGCCCAGCAGCCCCTCAGGCCGCACCGCGAGCAGGATGCAGAGCAGAACAAAGATAGCCGGATCGCGGGTCTCGATCGCAAACAGTGCGGACCACATCGTTTCTGCCAAGCCAAGAACTACGCCACCGAGCAGTGCACCCGGCACAGAGCCGATACCCCCGATAACGGCAGCGATCAGTGCCTTGAGACCGGTCATTTGCCCACCCGAGAAACCGACGCCGCCATAGTAGAGCGTCGTCAGCAGGCCGGCCAAGGCTGTGCAGGCGGATGCGGCCGCCATGGTCGTGAGAACGAGCCGACGCGGATCGGTGCCTAAAAGCTCGGCGGCTTTTGGATCATCGGAGAAGGCGCGCCACCGGCGGCCGAACGCTGAGCGTTGCATAAGTGCAAGCAGTCCCACCGCGCCAGCCCCGGCGATCAACGGGAGGAGCAACGCCATCGGCGTCACCGTGACCACGTACCCTCCGTCGCGCATAAGCGCCAGCGGACGATTGAACACGGGGCCAATCCAGCGATGGCCGCTACCTTGGCTGAGCCGCATCAACTCCGACCAGAAGAGTGACAATCCGCTTGTCGCAATCAGCACATGCTGGCCACGCCGTCCCACCAAAGGTTCAAGAACCCAGCGGCCTAGCGCGGCACCTTGGCTGACGCCCGTGTAGATCGCGAGTATGAACGCACCGGCAAGCCCTGCCAGCAACGCACCCTGGCCATCGAAGATCGTAAATCCAAGAAACGCGCCGTAGCCGGCCAATATCGTAAGCTCGCCAAAAGCGAGATTGATGCGACCAACCAAGCCATAAACCAGCGCGTATGCCGCCGCGAGCAGCGCATAGATCGAAATGATTGGCAGCGCCGCAACGCCATGCTGAACCGTTACCGCCAGCCAGCGCGGCACACTGGGCACTGCGCCCATCGTCGCATAGGGTGCCGGGTCGCTGGCGGCTGAGCCGCCCCGTGCGATCCAGTTCTGCTTCAGCAGATGCAGCCGCAGCGGGCCCAGCGCGCCGTCGTCGGTGATGACCGACACCAGCAGCGCTGCGACGCCAAGCAGAGGATCACGCCGGTCGCCGGCGGTTTCCGCTTTAAACAAGCACGACATACGGCGCGAGGCGGCACCTGACTGAGCGGTCCGATAGTCCATTGAGACGGCCTGCTCTTTGACAGACGAACGGCCGGTGATCACCAACTGGACAATCGATACGCTATCTGCGTCGCGATCAAGTGCTGGGAGCAACGTGCGGCACACGCGTGCCGCATCGCTATCGATCAATTGGGTGCAGCCAGCCATGAACACTGGCAGCGCAAGAATGAGCCAAATGCTTCGCCACCAGTTTGCTGCCGGCACACTCACGCCTGGGCTTTGAGCCGTTGCGCCATTTCGGGCGCGAAATAAGTGAGAATGCCATCAGCGCCGGCGCGCTTAAAAGCCAGCAACGACTCTGGGATGACGCGCCCGCCGTCAAGCCAGCCATTCTGGATCGCGGCCATCAGCATCGCGTACTCACCGGACACTTGATAAGCAAAGGTTGGCACGCCGAACGTCTCCTTCACGCGGCGCACGACATCGAGATACGGCATACCGGGTTTCACCATGACCATGTCCGCACCCTCCGCAATATCGAGGGCAACCTCGCGCATCGCCTCATCGGAGTTTGCGGGGTCCATCTGGTAGGTGCGCTTGTCGCCGACCAGGGTGACCGAAGTGCCGATCGCGTCGCGGAAAGGTCCATAGAAACCGGACGCATACTTGGCCGCGTACGACATGATCTGGACATCCTGAAAGCCCGCGCCATCAAGCGCCATGCGGATGGCACCAACGCGGCCATCCATCATGTCGGATGGCGAGATGCAATCGACGCCCGCATCCGCCAATGCCAACGCCTGCCGGCAGAGGACGGTAATCGTATCGTCATTCAGCACACGGCCGCTTGGGTCGAGAAGACCGTCGTGACCATGGCTGGTGTAGGGATCGAGCGCCGCGTCGGTGATGAGACCGAGCTCGGGCACGGCGCGTTTGATCGCCCTGGCAGCCTGACACATCAGATTTGTCGACTTGATCGCTTCGCTGCCGGACGGATCACGCAGAGCAGGGTCGATGTAGGGAAACGGTGCGATGGCGGGAATGCCGAGGCTTGCGGCGCGCTCTGCTTCCCGTACGGCTTCGTGAATGTTGATCCGGTCCACGCCCGGCATGTGGGCAACGGGCACCCGGGGCGTTGAACTATCGATCAGGAAGATCGGCCAGATGAGATCATCAACCGTCAGCCGGTTCTCAGCGTTCAGCCGCCTTGACCAGTCTGCTTTCCGATTGCGGCGCATGCGCACCGATGGATACTGGCCAGCCGACGGAGCGGCTGAAGAACGAGACTGGAACATCTGCCGTTTATCGGACATTTTGGGCGTCTCAAGTTATATCAACCACGCAACTGATGGATGGATATTGCACCGAGAACAGCCGTCTCGCCAGTCCCTGACCATGTCCCGGGACGTGGTGGGTTCGCCGAGTCCGGTGGAAGAGCCTTAACGTGGTGCTTTTGATCGCCCGAGCGCTGTGTTATGGACCCCGCGACGTTCTTGTCTAGGGCTGTGCGCCGCGTCGCGGCCGCTTGGGGCGTCTGATAACAACACCGGTGTCATGCCGGTCTGAGATCTGGGACGACGCCTGATGGCCGAACGTAAATCGAGCTACGACTACGAGGATCTGCTGCGGTGCGGCAGAGGCGAGTTATTCGGACCGGGCAATGCGCAGTTGCCGCTGCCGCCCATGCTGATGTTCGACCGCATCACCCAGGTGGAAGAGAAGGGCGGCGCCCATGGCTTGGGATCCATTGTGGCCGAGTTTGATATCAACCCCGACCTGTGGTTTTTCGCCTGCCATTTCCAGGGCGATCCGGTGATGCCGGGCTGTTTGGGATTGGACGCGCTGTGGCAGCTCACTGGATTTTTTCTGGGCTGGCTGCGTGAGCCGGGCAGGGGC
>JANNEU010000097.1:0-5583 GCA_031379035.1 Hyphomicrobiaceae bacterium
TCTCGTCGATCACGCCCGCGCACACATTGCCGAAACCGGGTCGCGCTCGCTGAAAGATCGCGCCATGCGCGCGCTGCTGGCGCAGGTGTTGCCGTATCCGTCGCGTTTCCGCTTGGCGCTCAAGCTGGTCCCCTTCGGCCAACCCTTCCGCGGGCTGTTCACGAAGCTTGGCCTCAAAGAGCTCGGTGCGATGCTCGATCTCGCGCCGCGCCAGCCACTGACCAAAGCCGCCATCTACGCCGGCCCCGGCACCGCCGCCACACAGAGAGAACGCAAGAAGCGCGTCATTCTGCTCGCCGGCTGCGCCCAGCAAGTCCTGCGCCCGGGCATCAACGATGCCACCATCCGCCTCCTCGCCCGTTCCGGCGTTGACGTCGAAGTCGCCGCCGGTGCCGGCTGCTGCGGCGCGCTGACCCATCACATGGGTAAGGAGGCGTCGGCCATCGCCTTCGCCAAGGCCAACGTCGATGCCTGGAGTAAGGTCATCGCCAAGGGCCCGGTGGACGCCGTCATCGTCAACGCGTCCGGTTGCGGCACCATGGTCAAGGACTACGGTCATCTCCTGAAGCACGCTGGCGGCGACTATCCCGCCAAAGCGCAACGCATCGCCGATCTGACGCGCGATATCACCGAATTCGTGGCAGCGACTGATCTCGGTCCAGCCAAGCGCTGGAGTTCGATCCGCGTCGCTTATCACTCGGCCTGCTCCCTGCAGCACGGCCAGCAGATCGTGCACGAACCAAAGTCGCTGCTGAAGCGCGCCGGCTTCTCTGTGGTCGATGTGCCGGAAGGTCATATCTGCTGCGGTTCGGCCGGCACCTACAACATTCTCCAGCCGGAACTCGCCACTCAGCTGCGCGCCCGCAAAGTCGAGAACATTCGCTCCGTGCGGCCGGATGTGATTGCCGCCGGCAACCTCGGCTGCATCACCCAGATCGGCCTCGGCACCGACATTCCCATCGTCCACACCATCGAGCTGCTCGATTGGGCCCATGGCGGCCCCGTCCCGCCGGGCCTGCAAAGTCTCGAGAAACTCGTCACCGACGTGCCCGCGCCCTCAAACGTGGACGACTACATTCGCGCATGACGTCAGTGTCCGCCCAAAGCTTTGATCGCCGCGACCTCAGCGGACCGTTCGACATCATCGGCGATGTACACGGTTGCGCCGACGAGCTTGAAACGCTGCTGGCATTGTTGGGATACGCGGTCTCCTGGCCCGTTGCCGGCGGCCCCCCCGACATCATTACATCGCACGGCCGCCAAATCATCTTCGTCGGCGATCTGGTTGATCGTGGCCCGCGTGCGGCCGACACCGTCGCCATCGTCATGACGATGTGCGCTGCGGGCCAGGCGTTCTGTGTGCCCGGCAATCACGATACCAAGTTCCGACGCTGGCTCGATGGTCATCACGTAACGATGACGCACGGTTTGCAAACGACCGCCGATGATTTCGCGGGCGTCGATAGTAAACGCCGCGCCGCTGTCAGCCAGTTCATCCGCGCGCTGCCGCCTTACCTCTGGCTTGATGGTGGCCGCCTCGTCGTCGCCCATGCCGGCATCCGCGCCGACATGATCGGCCACGTCTCGCATAAAATCGAAAATTTCTGCCTCTACGGCGATACTGACAGCGGTAAAACCGCTCATGGTCTGCCCATCCGCTACAACTGGGCTGCCCGCTACGACGGCGCGCCGTTGGTCGTTTATGGCCACGTCTGTGTGCTCGAGCCGGCCTGGGTCAACGGCACGGTCTGCATCGACACTGGCTGTTGTTTCGGCGGCAGCCTCACAGCGCTCCGCTACCCAGAGCGCGAGATCATCAGCGTCCCCGCACGCCACACCTACGTCAAACGCGAAGGAACCTTCGACCTGCCGCCAGCGCGCAGCTGACACGACCGCTGCCGCGCTTGCCCATCGGCAACGACTGCCTTGGTGTCACCACCCCTTGAAAGGTGTCTCATCCACCGGCGTCTTCGGTGCGATCCCCTTCGTGTAACCCACGAGATTGTCGACCAGCAGCTGCCCCATGCCGTCGCGCGTGTGCATCGATGCCGAGCCCACATGCGGGAACAAGGTCACGTTCGGCACGCTCATCCACTCGGGATTGATGGCCGGTTCGTTCCAGAACACATCGAGCCCCGCCGCCTGGATGGTGCCCTTGCGCAGCGCCGTCATCAGCGCTGGCTCATCGACCACCGTGCCGCGTGCGACGTTGATCAGAATGCCGCGCGCACCGAGCGCTGCAAGCACGTCCGCATTGATCATGTTCTTGGTCTCAGGCCCACCCGGCGTGATCACCATCAGCGTATCTACGGCTTTCGCCATGTCGATGAGGTTGCCGTAGTACGTGTTCGCAACGCCCGCCTTCTTGCTGCGGCTGTAGTACACCACCGGCACGCCGAAGGCCTCCACACGCTTGGCAATCGCCTGCCCGATGCGGCCCATGCCGACCATGCCGAGCTTGCGGTCGCGCAGCGAGCCGCGTGTTAACGGATAGTCACCCTCTTTGGCCCAACGTCCCGCGCGCAGATAGGCTTCGGCCGGTCCGAACTCGCGCACGGTACTCAGCAGCAGCCCAAGGGCCGTGTCCGCCACTTCCTCGGTCAGCACGTCGGGCGTGTTGGTGATGATGACGCCGCGTTTGGCAGCCGCGGCGACATCGATCGAATCATAGCCAACCCCGAAATTGCCGATGACTTTCAGCTTGGGGAACCGCGCCTGCAGCGCCGCATCAGTCTTGACGCCGGTGTGCCCACCCGTACAGATCGCCACAAGGTCCGGCGCGATCTTCGCCAGCAACGCCTCCCGGTCGGTGGCCTCGTGCAGCTTGTGCGTCGTGAACGCTGCAGCGAGCTGGGTGCTGATCAAGCCCATCATCGGGCCGGTTTCGAGGAGGACGGGCTTGGACATAGTGAGGCTCCGGGAAAAGGGCTCTCGCCCATCTTGAACTCACGCGCGCACCGGCACTCAATTCATCATGGCCGCGGAGGCGGCCACCCAAGCAAACATCAACCTGCGATCCGGTGGTTGCTTTGCGACGCCCTGCAACAGGATCGCATTTTCCGGCGGCGCACGATAAGCAGCTTGCTTGGGTGGCCGCCTTCGCGGCCATGACAGTGGTAGGGCGACCGCAGGCGCATTGATACTCGGACTTTCCCCTAGCATCGCGACGTGGTGCCCAGCAACGGTCCGTCGCGGCACAGGGTGAAGAGCAGGGATAACGTATACGCATGACCAGCAAGATGTACGATGTAGCGATCCTTGGTGGTGGGCACAACGGCCTCGTCACGGCCGCTTATCTGGCCACAGCCGGCAAGTCGGTCATCGTGCTTGAAAAGAACGCTGTCGTCGGCGGCGCGGCGATCACCGAGGAGTTTCACCCCGGCTTCCGCAATTCGGTCGCCAGCTATACCGTCAGCCTGCTCAACCCGAAGGTCATCGCCGACCTCGATCTGGCGGCGCATGGCCTGAAGATTGTCGAGCGACCGGTCGCCAATTTCTGGCCCATCGACGGAAAACGCTCACTGCTCATGCCGTATGGCCTCGCCAACCGGCAGCGGGCCATTGCAGAATTCTCGCCCCACGATGCCGAGCGCTTGCCCGAATACGACGCCGCCCTGGAACGCGCCGCTAACGTCCTGCGCGGTCTGCTCCTGCAAACGCCACCCAACGCCGGCGGCGGCATCCTCGAACTCATCCGCGGCGCAGGCGTTGGCCGCAGCTTGCTGAAAATCCCACTCGCCGACCAACGCCTGCTGCTCGAACTCTTCACCAAAAGCGCCACGTCGTTTCTGGATAACTGGTTCGAGAACGATCACGTCAAAGCCGCCTTCGCCTTCGATGGCATCGTCGGCACCTTCGCCAGCCCATATACGCCCGGCACCGCCTACGTGCTGTTGCATCACTGCTTTGGCGAAGTGAACGGCAAACCCGGCGTCTGGGGGCATGCGCTCGGCGGCATGGGTGCAATCACACAGGCGATGGCGAAGTCGGCAGAGCAACGCGGTGCCGTCATCCGCACCGACGCGCAAGTAGCAATGATCCGCGATGACGGTCGCCGTGCAACGGGCGTCACGCTGCTATCCGGAGAAACCATCCGTGCCCGTGCCGTCGCCAGCAACATCGCACCCAAAGTCTTGATGCGCGCCTATGTCTCTGCAGATGCTGTAACGACAGACGAGCGTGCCGCGTTCTCGCGTATCGAAACCGGCTCGGGCACGTTCCGCATGAACGTCGCGCTCTCGGAGTTGCCGAACTTCACTTGCCGCCCTGGCACGCATGCGCAACCCCATCACGGCTCCGGCATCGTCATCGGGCCAACGATCGGGTATCTCGATCAGGCGTATAGGGACGCCCGCGCGCACGGCTGGTCATCGCACCCCGTGGTCGAAATGCTGATCCCCTCGACGCTCGATCCCTCGCTCGCGCCGCCCGGCCAGCACGTCGCCAGCTTGTTCGTGCAGCACGTAGCGCCCAAGCTGCCGGAAGGCCGCACGTGGTCAAACCCGCATGAAGCGCGACAATTCGCGGATCTCGTGATCGACACGGTGACGCGCCATGCGCCGAATTTCAAAGCCAGCATCCTCGGCCGCCAAGTGCTGTCCCCCCTCGATCTTGAAGACCGCTTCTGCCTGCCCGACGGCGACATCTTCCACGGCCAGTTGGGTCTCGGCCAGCTGTTCAGCGCCCGGCCCGTGCTCGGCTACGCCAACTACCGCAGCCCGCTGAAGGGGCTTTATTTCTGCGGCTCCGGTGCACACCCCGGCGGCGGCGTCACGGGCGTACCCGGCCACAACGCCGCCCGCGAGATCCTCAAAGACTTTGGTCTGCGGCGCGTTTGAGTGTTTGCAGCGCCAGCCGTCCTGCTGGCTGCGGGATGCTGCAGCTTTTCCCCCTTGTGAGCCCCAAACAAGGCTCAGCCCTGGTGCAGACGTTTTGTTGCTGATCGCGAAATTAACCGCAACACGCGAAAGGCGCCTCCCGCCCATCCCCGCTCGTCTGCACGGGCTTAAACTGCTGCCTCAAGCCCCGCGTCAGATGGGGTCAGAAAAACACTGCCGCTCTTTGACATCGTGAATATGTTGAACCCAACCCCAGGCATGCCGCCGCGGGGCCAGCGGCCGCTTGACCGACCCGGGACGCCAGGTCCGGGCGCGATGCTGGCCCCGAGTGCTGGCCCCGAGTGCTGGCCCCGAGTGGTGGCCCCGAGTGGTGGCCCTGAGTGGTGCCCCTGGGTGCTGGCCCCGAGTGCTGCGCAGAGTGCTGCGCAGAGTGCTGCGACAATTGGACCCTGATGCAGACCTTCGTTGACGGGTCCGAAACGCTTTGATAGCGCGCATGTTACCGGGATCGCAAAGCCCGTTGGGCGACTCGGTTGTGCTATCCTTACAATTCTAGAGTGCTTCCGGGAAAAGTGTGAGCGGTTTTCCCGATAAGAAGCACGACAAAACAAAGAGCTAGGGTCGTTCCTCGATTCCACCAAGAGCGGAACGACCCTAGCGAAGCGTTTCCGGCCACGATTTTTCGAGGCCAAGATAGTGGTGTCCTGATCGCAATGTTTTCTTCTTCCACCAATTCAAAGGCGCT
>JANNEU010000102.1:0-3985 GCA_031379035.1 Hyphomicrobiaceae bacterium
GGCGAGGCATTCCGCAATGCCAACTGCTCGACACGATTCTCACCGTCCACTGAACGCCGTAGAGATCGATTGAAGCGGCCTCACGTTTGCCTGATGGCAAAATCGCGGCGCATCGACAGAATTGCGGAACAGCTTCAACAGACACTCGCGTAGAGGGTCAGCGCCACGGGCTAATGCTCGGCATCATGTCCGTGACGGCCGGGCTCCAGCCCGTAGTGCGCTCCGCCCGGCCCGGCAACCGGTTTCGTGAAGGGGTCTTGCTCGTCCGCCGCGCCCATTGACTTCAGCGGCCCCAACGCGGAGACGGGACGAGACGCTTCAATCGCCAGCCGCGCGAGACCGAATAAGACAGAAAGCGAATGCCATGGCCCGCCCTCCCCGTTCCAAAGATGTGTCGAGTTCAAGCACCGTTGCAGCGCATGTGACGCAGCTTGGCCAACAGACAGCCGCGCCCGACAGCCCTGAAGCGGCCGTTCTCGACCGGGTCCCGAACCCGCACCCAGACACGCCCTACGTCGCCCGCTTTGCGTGCCCGGAGTTCACGTCGTTGTGTCCAGTCACCGGCCAGCCGGACTTCGGCCATCTGGTCATCGACTACGTGCCGGATGAGTGGCTGGTCGAAAGCAAATCTCTCAAACTGTTCCTGCAGGCGCACCGCAATCACGGAGCGTTCCATGAGGACTGCACGGTGGGCATCGGCAAGCGCCTGATCACGTTGCTCAAGCCGCACTTCCTGCGCATCGGCGGCTACTGGTATCCGCGCGGTGGCATCCCCATCGACGTGTTCTTCCAACAGGGCGAGCTGCCGAAGGGCGTCTGGCTCCCCGAGCAGGGCGTAGCCCCCTATCGCGGACGGGGGTGAATACGACCTCGCGGCGACGAACGGAATTCGGTGGGTGGGTTAGGTGCGCTTCAGCACCGTAACCCACCGCGTGCCGGGCGAGGATCGTGGGACGCAGAAATCCCGCCCCGGACCGGCGGGTTACGCGAAGGCTAACCCGCCCGGATGGCGATCTCCTCCGAGGCAAAGCTGGGCCTGGTTGGACCCGCTTTAAGCCGCCGCTGGGATCAGCCCGCCGCCATGCGCCAGCGCGCGCAGGAAATGATCGGTGTTGCCATAGGCCAGCTCGATCATGGTCAGGCGCTTGAAGTAGTGACCAGCCTTATATTCCATCGTCATGCCAATCCCGCCATGCAGCTGGATCGCCGTCTCGCCGACAAACTTCGCAGACTTGCCGATCTGCACTTTCACGGCCGCCATGGCTTTGCGGCGTTCCGCGGCATTCGTCTCCGACGCCATCATCGTGCCGAAGTAAGCCATCGACTTTGCCTGTTCAAGCGCCGTAAACATATCGACCGACTTGTGCTGCAACACCTGGAATGAACCGATGGCCACGCCGAACTGCTTGCGCGTCTTGAGATAGTCCACCGTCAGCTCGTGCAGGGCGGCCATGGCACCCACGGCTTCGGATGCGAGCGCGGCGATAGCTTCATCCACCACCAACTCCAACACGGCCATACCATCACCGCCTGTGCCGACGATCACGTCTTCAGCGCCGACTTTAACGTCGGTGAAGATGATGTCCGCCGCGCGGCCGCCGTCTTGCGTCGCGTAGCCTGTGCGCTTGACGCCGGCTGACGTTCCACCAACGAGGAACAGGCCGATGCCAGCACGGTCGCGGCGATTACCGGAGATGCGCGCCACCACAATCAAGGTGTCAGCACTATCACCGCCCAGCACGACCAGTTTCTCACCGTCGAGGATATAGCCGCCAGCGCCATCGCTGCGGGCTTTGGTCGATACGTCCGCCAGATCGAAACGCGAATGGCGCTCTTGATGCGCCAGCGCCAAACGCCGCTTACCTTCGATCACATCGCCGATCAGCGCCGCCTTTTGCGCTGCCGTTCCCGCATGCCGCAGCACGCCGCCGCCGAGAACGACGGTCGAGAGATAGGGTTCAATCGCCGCGTTGCGGCCGATCGCTTCCATGACAATCATCGTCTCAACCTGACCGGCACCAAGGCCGCCATCAGCTTCGGCAAACGGAATGCCCAGCAAGCCTTGTTCGGCATACTGCGCCCAGTTGCCCGTGCTGAACCCAGCCGGTTCTTTCTGCGCGGCGGCTTTGGTTTTCAGATCCGCGTACGCGGTCGCCAGCATGCGATCCACGCTGTCTTTGATCTGGCGCTGGTCGTCCGAAAGGTCGAAGTCCATGGGGTGCTCTTTGAACGGAATGGTGTTGAATGAGGTCGCGTCAATCCAGAGCGACGGCGTCGCGCTTTCTCTCAGGTGTCATCCTCGGGCTTGCTTGCCCTCGGCGTATGCCGTGGGTCCCGAGGACCCATTGTGCGGCAGGCGCGTTGTCGAAGTTGGGGCGGCGCAGGGGCAAGGCGTTACGAATGCGTCGCTTTCCGAGTACGGTGGACCCTGGGTCCTCGGGACAAGCCCGAGGATGACAATCGAGTGTGGATGCCAACGACGCCGCCACTCAGAACCCCAACACTGCCTTGGCGATGATATTGCGTTGGATTTCGTTGGAGCCGCCGTAGATCGACACCTTGCGGAAGTTGAAATACTGCGGCGCAGCCGGTGCCGCCCAATGATCGCCCGTGCCGAAGTCAGCTTCATCCGGCAGATACGGAACTGACAGCGGGCCGGCCACTTCCATCAGAAGTTCCGTCGTAGCCTGCTGGATTTCCGAGCCCTTGATTTTCAGAACCGACGACGCCGGGTTCGGCATGTTGGATTTGCGCTTGGCGTCTTCGGCGAGCACGCGCAGCTGCGTCATCTCAAGGGCTTTGAGTTCGACTTCGACGGCGGCGACCTTCTCGGCGAAGCGCTCATCGTCCATCAGCGACTTGTTGCCGCTCATGACTTTGGACGCGAGCTGCTTAATGCGGCCGATGCGCTGCTTGGACAAGCCAATGCGCGCAATGCCGACCCGCTCGTTACCCAGCAGGAACTTGGCGCAATCCCAGCCGCGATTTTCCTGGCCGACGAGGTTCTCCAGCGGCACTTTCACGTCATCGAAGAACACTTCGTTGACTTCGTGCCCGCCATCGATGGTCTGGATCGGCCGCACGGTGATGCCTGGCGTTTTCATGTCGACGAGGATAAACGAAATCCCCATCTGCTTCTTGGCGTCCATGTCCGTGCGCGCCAGCACGAAGCACCAGTCGGCGTGCTGCGCGAGCGTCGTCCAGGTCTTCTGTCCGTTGAGGACATACATGCCGTCTTTCTTGACGGCCGTCGTCTTTAAGCCCGCGAGATCAGACCCCGCGCCCGGCTCCGAGAAGCCCTGACACCACCAGTCATCCAGATTGTACATGCCGGGCAGGAATTTCTTCTTCTGCTCTTCGGTGCCGAACGCGATGATCACGGGTCCGCACATGGAGACGTTAAACGGCAGCGGCTGCGGCACCGAGTTGGCCTGCAGCTCTTCGGTGAAGATATGATGCTGGATCGGCGTCCAACCGGTGCCACCGTATTGCTTCGGCCAGTGCGGTGCGGCCCAGCCCTTCTTGGCCAACGCCTTATGCGAGGCCACCAGATCAGCCTTCGACAAGCCCTCGCCCACCTCGGTCTTCTTGCGCACGTGCAACGGCACTTCCGTCGTCATGAACGTACGCACTTCCTGGCGGAAGGCATTTTCCTCGGGCGTAAAGCGGAGATCCATGGGGCGTGTCCTTGGGGGCGACTTGTTTGACGTTTGCGGCAACTTTAGCGGGGTCGGGGCGGCGGTGGCAATGGTGGAAAAAGGACATGCGCAGTCTAATCGACATTCTCAGCTTGCCGGGCTTCAGCAAATCCGCGATCCTTTGGAGGCCTCAAGCACATATTGGGACATGCCGCTATGCCGAAGGCCGCTCAACACAATGACCGCATAGTTGCCGACCCGGCAATCCTGGTGGGCAAACCCGTCGTCAAGGGTACACGGCTCTCGGTAGAATTCCTGCTCGGTCTCATGGCGGATGGCTGGGGCGA
>JANNEU010000113.1:0-5384 GCA_031379035.1 Hyphomicrobiaceae bacterium
GTCAGATTGCGGTTTGACGCGGACCACTTGCTCATCTGCTCTTGCAGCGCGGCCTGCGCGTAGGCGTCCTCACGGCTGGTGTGGGAGAACAGTTTGACCGTCGAAATGTTGGTGTAGCTGTCGACGATGCGGCCGACGAGCATGGAGCGCGCTTCCGCAGCCTCGGTCGATAACGTCTGAATGCGCGGCACGAAGTGGCGCAAAGCAATGACATACGCCGCCATCCATGCCAGCAAGGGCAAGGCCAGACGCCAGTCGGCGGCAGCAAACAGAAACAGCGTGCCGAGAAAATGCACTGCTGCGTACCAGAGGCTGTCGATGAGATTGAGCGCCGACTCGCGCACTGCCTGCGCGTTCTGCATGATCTTGTTGGCGACACGACCAGCGAAATCGTTCTGGAAGAACCCGATGCTCTGCCGCAGCACGTAACGATGCGTGTCCCAACGGATCCGCGTCGTCAGCGGCGGGCTAATCATCTGATTTTTGATCAGATCATGAACCGTGGACACCACTGGCCGGACCAGCAGCGCCACAACGGCCATGCCAATCAGCTGCGACTTGTGGTCTGACAGAAACGTTTCGGGGGTCGCTGCCGTACGCATCTGATCAACGAGGCTGCCAACATAAGAACCCAGCCATACCTCGATCAGCGAACCCGCGCCGCCGACCACCAGCAGCAATGCAAACACCGGCCAGACCGGGTCGAGAAAGTGCCGGTAGTAGGCGAGCAACGTGCCCGGCGGCTTGGCAGGCTCCGCTTCCCGGAACACGGGAATACGCGTCTCGAACCAACGATAGATGTCCGTCAACATGAAGTGCTGCCCAAACTGAAATGCGCGGCCCAGCGATCCCATCGGACCGCTGCCGCGCTGATCGACGATGATACGACGCCGGTGACCGTCGGCGCAACACTCCCTGCATGAGCTGCCGACACCGCGCTCTGCCCCCAGGTCGAAGCACAATTCACTGCGGACGCAAACTCGCCATACTGTTACCGCCACCTTCGCCCAACGTCACGCGAATCTGCGGTCAAGGGAGAGCAATATGAAACGCTTGAATTCAGCAGCTGGCGCGGTCTTGTTGCTCGCAGCAGCCACCACGGCTGCCACCCGCGCTGAAGCCAAAGTCGCCGTCGGCACACTCAACTGCTCCAGCCCCGGCGGCATCGGCTACATCATCGGCTCTAAGAAGTCTTACAGCTGCCGGTTCACGCCCAACGACGGCCGCCCTGCCGAATACTACCGCGGCTCGATTACCAACATCGGACTCGATGTCGGCATCACCGGCAGGACAGTTTTGGTCTGGGCGGTGGCTGCGTCATCAAGTGACGCACGCCGGCCTGGTGTTCTGTCCGGCAACTACGCCGGCGTCGCTGTCGATGGATCGATCGGTGTTGGCGGTGGCGGCAAGGCGCTGCTTGGTGGCTGGCGGAACTCCGTCACGCTGCAACCGCTGAGTGCCCAGGCGCAGTCAGGGCTCAATCTCGCGATCGGCGTTTCGGGACTGAAGCTCAGGCAGTAAAAGCGCCCACGCGTCGACTTATCCGAGCGCCAGAGCCTCGCCTGATGGCCTGCCGGGCAAAGGCTGACCGAGTCGGATGATTTCCCACTCAAGGGTGACGCCGGAATGCGCTTTGACGCGTGCGCGAACGGTTTCGCCTAGACGCTCTATGTCTTCGCCCGATGCGCCATGGTCGTTGATCAGGAAGTTGCAATGCATCTCGGAGACTTTTGCGCCTCCGACCCGCAGGCCACGGCAACCCGCCGCATCAATTAACTTCCACGAGCTGTTGCCCGTCGGGTTCTTGAACGTCGATCCGCCCGTGCGATCCTTGATCGGTTGATTGGCCTCGCGATAGTCAGCCACTTCCTGCATCTGCTTCTGGATCTCGGCTGGATCGCCCGGCGTGCCCTGATAGGTCGCCTCGGTAAAAATCCAATCGCTGGGAATTCCGCAATGGCGATATGTGAATTTCATATCGGCCAGTGACAGCACATGCACGTTGCCTGCACGATCCACCGCGCGTGCGCCGATCAAACAATCCTTGGTTTCTGTGCCGTGCGCGCCCGCATTCATACGCAACGCTCCGCCGATGGAACCGGGGATGCCGCGATAGAATGCAAGCCCCATGATACCTGCATCCCCCGCCGCCCGCGCCACCTTTACATCCGGCACCACCGTACCCGCCCGCACCTTGTTTCCTGGCTCTACGACGACATCGCCGAAGCCACGCCCCAGCCGAATCACAACGCCCTTCACGCCACCGTCACGCACCAGGAGGTTCGAGCCGAGGCCAACGACAATGACCGGCAGCTCGTTCGGCGCATGCTTTAGGAAGTAAGCGAGGTCCGATTCATCCTGTGGTGTGAACAGCACCTGCGCCGGCCCACCGACACGGAACCACGTGATATCCGCCATCGGTGCATTGGGGATCAATCGACCGCGCAACTCGGGCATCGCGCTTTTGAGATCAGCCGTGATATCCGCAAAGCTCATTGCGCAATTCCGGTCGTCAGCCAGTTCGGCAGGGCGTGGGCCCATTCTGTGCTTTGACCGGCACCGAAGCAGAGCACAGTGTCGCCGGGGAGGGCGAGTTGGCGGATGTGATGGGCCAGATCGGGTGCGGCATCGACTGACCTCACATTGGGATGGCCGGACCGCGCAATTGCCTCCGCCAATGCCCTGTGCGTGATGCCCTCGATGGGCGGCTCACCGGCGGTGTACATTGGCCCAACGATGACAACATCGGCGTCTTTGAAGGCACCCGTGAATTCGGCGAATAAGTCGCGCAGCCGCGTGTAGCGATGTGGCTCGCAGATGGCGATCACCTTGCTGCCACGTTGCGCACCAGCGCGCGCGGCCTTGAGCACTGCGGTGATTTCGACGGGATGGTGCCCGTAGTCGTCGAAGAACTCGACCTCGTTCCAGATGCCCGTCGGCTGATAGCGGCGCTTAACGCCGGCAAACTTGGCAAGCCCATCGCGGATCTGCGCATCTGAGAGACCAATATCGCTCGCCACTGCGAACGCCGCCAATGCATTGAGCGCGTTGTGCTCGCCGGGGACGGGCACCTCGAGGCTCTCAAGACGCCGCGCGCCACCAGTGACGCGTGCGCCCAGTTCGGCGTCAAACGTGGTCATCCTGCCGGCGACGCGGACACGCAGCAGTTTGAGATCAGCGTCATCACTGCGGCCATAGGTCAGCAAGCGCCGTCCATCAGCCCTGAGGCCCAGTTGATCAATCATCCCGCGCGCGACTGGGTGATCGACACAGGCGACCGCCAGTCCATAGAACGGGATCTGCTTGAAAAATTGGGCGAACTCGCGATGCATGTTCTCGACCGTGCCGAAGTAATCCAGGTGCTCGGGGTCGATGTTCGTGACCACACCGATCTCGGTGGGCAGTGCCACAAACGTGCCGTCGCTCTCGTCAGCTTCGACCACCATCCAGCGGCCTTTGCCGAGCCGCGCATTCGTGCCCCAGTCCAGCACGATACCACCGGTGATCACCGTCGGATCGGTGCCGCCGTGGGTTAGCAGATGCGCGATCAGTGACGTGGTCGTTGTCTTGCCGTGCGTGCCCGTTACTGACACTGTCGAATAGAGCCGCATGATCTCGGCCAGAATTTCCGCTCGCCGTAGAATGCGCAGCCCTTTGGCGCGCGCCGCATCAAGCTCTGGATTGCCAACCTTCACCGCAGTCGAGATCACCACCAGTTCCGCGCCGATCAGATTGACCGCCGCGTGCCCAACGAAGACGCGCATGCCCAATTGACGAAGCCGCGCGACGTTTGCGCCATCGCTCTTATCGCTGCCCTGAATGGTATAGCCACGTGCATGCAGCACTTCGGCAATAGCGCTCATGCCAATACCGCCGATGCCGACGATGTGGATGGGCCCGAGCTGGTCTGGCATGCGCATGGTTGGCATCCATTCTTTACCCCCTACCCTTCGCACTTCTGCAACGGGTCAAAGGGTTCTTAGACTGTCGCTGGTGTCCAGCGGCCCATGAGCTCTTCGACGAGATTGGCCAACAGTACGACCGCGTTCGGACGACCCGAGATGCGTGCGGCAGACGCCATCGCAGCCAACCGGCCCGGATCGTCCAGCAGTTGACCGATTTCCGCTGCCATCCGATCAATCGTCAGATCTTTCTGCTCGATCGCCAGTGCGCCACCGGCTGACGCAAGCCGCTGCGCATTGTTAAGCTGGTCGTTGTCGAGCGCGTGTGGCAGCGGGACTAGGATGGAAGGCCTGCCCATCACGGTCAGCTCAGACACTGTCGATGCGCCAGCGCGGCCGATCACCAGGTGCGCCTGCGCCATCGCCTCTGGCAAGTTGGGGAAGAATGGCGCGACCGTCGCCGTGATGCCGTTGGTCTTGTAGATCGCCTCAACACGCGCCACGTCTTCTTCGCGGGCCTGTTGGACGACACGTAGCGCTGCGCGCGCTTCCGGTGGATAAGTCGCAAGAGCTGCTGGCACGGTGTCAGAGAAGAAGCGCGCGCCCTGGCTGCCGCCGAACACGAGCAACTGGAATGGTCCGGTGGTCGCTGGCGGCGTATAGGCTTGCCGCGCCCATTCGAGCACCACGTCGCGCACGGGATTGCCGGTGAAACGCGCCTTCGAGGCAATACCGACATCGACGCCTTTAACGCCGTGGAACGATGTGGCGATGGCGGTGACGCGCCGCGACAGAAATCTGTTGGCGCGACCCAGCACCGCGTTCTGTTCGTGGATGGCAGTCGGAATGCCTTTCATGCGCGCCGCCAGCATGGGTGGCAGGCTCGGATAGCCGCCAAAGCCGATGACGGCTTTCGGTGCCACCTCGGCCATGATCTGACGCGCTTTTGCAACGCCGCGTGCGAGCGCTGTACCCGTTCTTGCCATCGCCACCGGCGACCGGCCGCGAATTGTATCGGATGGCACTGCGAAGATGTTGCGGGCGGGAAAGTCGCTGCCGTATCGATCTCCGCGCATATCAGTGATGAGATCGACGATGATATCGCGACGCTTTAATTCCTGCGCCAACGCGAGCGCGGGGAAGAGATGCCCGCCGGTGCCGCCGGCGGCCAGCATGACACCGCCCTGAGCCTTATCTGCCGCGCCTGTCACGTGAACCTCTTTTTCTCGAATCCGGGCAGGGCTTCCGCCAGCGCCCGGAAATGGTCACCACGATGTTCGAAACTCTTGTACTGGTCGTAGGACGCGCACGCCGGCGAAAGCAAGATCACCGGCTCTTTTTCAGTGGATTGCGCTGCGTCGCGCACAGCGCTCGCCAACGCAACATCCAGCGTGCCGCACATCTCATACACCACTTTTACACCGAGCGTGTTGGCAAACTCTGGAGCGCACTGGCCCACGAGATACGCCTTCGAGACTCGGC
>JANNEU010000117.1:0-2500 GCA_031379035.1 Hyphomicrobiaceae bacterium
GCGACGCCTTTGACGGTGAGGCCTTGGCTTTCGAAAAAGTGGACGAGGCGGGTCAGTACTGCATCATCGCCGCCACGCAGCATGGCGAGCACTTTCGGCAGGTGGCGGAGCAACCCGAAATCGGGCTTGAGGCGCAAGAGATCAGGGCGGCTGACGCTGCCGGCGATCATCATGGTGCCATCACTCTCGCGCTTGAGAGCGGCGAGGATGGCATTGACGGCACCCCAAGTGACCCACGTGTGCGGGTAGGATTGGACCTGTGGGCCGGCTTCACCACGGACCGCAACAATATGTGCGCGGCCGCCACGGTGCCTGATGGTTTCCGCCAGTACCAGCGGCAGGCTGCCGCCGCCCGCAAGGATTGCGATCCTTTCCACGATGACGCTCCCATCCCCGATGTCAGCCAATGTCGGCTAATCGCAGCCAATCTCAGCCAACTTGGCGCGGCAGACAGAGCGAGCGCTCCGAGGGTGCTTTGATGAAGGTGAGGATCTCGCGCACGTAGGGATCTTTGGCTACGGGTTGGGACTCGATATCGGCAATGCGCTCGGCCAGGGTGCCGTCGTTGGAGAACAACAGGCGGTAGGCTTGGCGCAGCGATTGGATCTGTTCACGGCCGAACTGCAAGCGTTTCATGCCGACGACGTTGAGGCCGGCGAGGCCGGCGCGATTGCCGAGCGCCATGCCATAGGGGATCACGTCGTTCTCGACACCAGCGAGACCGCCGACAAACGCGTGATGGCCGACGCGGGAGAACTGGTGGATGCCAGCACCACCGCCGATGATGACAAAGTCGCCGACGGTGCAATGGCCGGCCAGCATGACGTTGTTGGAGAACACGACGTTGTTGCCGACGTGGCAATCGTGACCGACGTGACTGCTGGCGAGGAAGGCGCAGCGGTCACCAACAGTGGTGCTGTAGCCGCCGCCCGCGGTGCCGGGATTGATGGTGACGCCTTCGCGGATCGTGCACTCTTTGCCGATAGAGAGCGTCACGTCTTCGCCCTTGAACTTCAAATCCTGCGGTTCATGACCGAGCGAGGCGAAGGGAAAGACGCGGGTGCGGTCGCCGATCGTGGTTTTGCCGGCGACGACGACATGGCTCAGCAAGCGGACGCCGGCTCCCAACACCACCTGCGAGCCGACATGACAGAAGGGACCGATTTCGACGCCGGCACCAAGTTTCGCGCCATTTTCGACGACGGCTGACGGATGCACTTTAGGTGGGACTGCTTTGGCTGCCGCTTTGGACGCCGTCTTAATCACTGCGGGCTTGATAACAGCGGGCGACTTCACAGCTGTGGCCGACTTCGCGCTAAGCTTTTTTTGCATCGTTCCGATCCACAATCATGGCGCTGATTTCGGCCTCGGCAACGACCTGTCCATTGACCTTGGCTTCACCCGAGAAGCGCCAGACCGGTCCGCGGCTGCGGGTCTTTTTGACGTGGAGGTGGAGCTGATCGCCGGGCAACACGGGCTTGCGGAACTTGGCGTTGTCGATGCCCATGAAATAGACGATCTGCGGGATGTCGCGTTTGCCGGCATTGAAGACGCACAGAGCGCCTGCCGTTTGCGCGATGGCCTCGATGATGAGCACGCCGGGCATGACGGGATAGCCTGGAAAATGGCCCTGGAAATACGGCTCGTTCATCGTCACATTCTTGATGCCGATGGCGCTCTCGTCGCGATCCATCTCAATGATGCGATCAATCAGCAAGAACGGATAGCGATGGGGCAGGAGCTTCATAATCAGCTCGATGTCCGCCGACGGCAGCGCCTTGGCACCCGTCTTGTCGGATGCCTTGTCGGTTGCCGATTTCTGACTCGCGGACTTAACGTCGTCCATCACACTTAGGCTCCAATCGTTTTTCGACGGTGTTCAGCTCTTCTGTCAGGCTGTTGTCTGGCCGTCCCATTCCTGCGCAACATTGCCGTCTCAATTTCCTCATGGACGCCGCGCCGGTGCGCTGCAGCGGGCTCAGCCCGCCTCGGGATCGCCACCAGCGACCACCGTTCCATCTGCATCCTTCTCTGCCGGGCCAGCCGCCAGGCGCTTCAGGGCGTTCTGCTCGCGCGCCCACTCGCGCAAGGGTTTGGCGGGCGTGCCAACCATGCGCGCGCCTGCCGGTACACTGTCTTTGGCGTGGCTGGCACCAGCGATCTGCGCACCGGCACCGACCGTGATGTGACCGGCAACACCGCCTTGGCCGCCGACCACCACAAAGTCACCGAGGGTCGCCGAACCGGCGATGCCGACCTGACCGACGATGACGCAATGACGTCCGACTACGGCGTTGTGCCCGATCTGGACGAGATTATCAATTTTCGTGCCCTCGCCGATGATAGTATCCTTAAGAGCGCCGCGATCGATGGCGCTGTTGGCCCCGATCTCGACGTCGTTTTGGATAATCACGCGGCCAATCTGGGGCACTTTGAGGTGCCCGGTGGCACCCATGGCGAAGCCGAAACCATCCTGACCGATGCGGACGCCGGAATGGAT
>JANNEU010000151.1:0-3772 GCA_031379035.1 Hyphomicrobiaceae bacterium
GTCATCGCAGTGGCCTGGGAGACCTACGCGCGGTTTCTCGACAATGCACTGCTGGTGCCGACCTTGACCGAAACGATGACGGCGCTGTGGGGCGGGCTGGCTGGCGGCGAGATCCCGCAGAAAGCCAAGAACTCGGTGCGGCTGCTATTGCAGGGCTACGCGCTCGGCCTGCTGCTGGCCATGCTGTTCACGGCCTTGGCAATGATGTCTCAACTCGGCAACGATCTGCTCGAGACGCTGACCGCAATGTTCAACCCGCTGCCGGCGATTGCGCTGCTGCCGCTGTCGCTGATCTGGTTCGGGCTTGGGGACAAATCCATCATCTTCGTGCTGGTGCACTCGGTGCTGTGGGCCGTCGCGCTCAACACCCATTCCGGCTTCAAGTCAGTGTCAAACACGCTGCGGATGGTGGGGCGCAACTACGGGCTGGGCGGCATGCGCTATGTGCTCAAAATCCTCATTCCAGCAGCGTTTCCGTCGATCCTGACCGGCTTGAAGATCGGCTGGGCGTTTGCTTGGCGCACCTTGATCGCAGCCGAACTCGTGTTCGGTGCCACGTCCGGCAAGGGTGGGCTTGGCTGGTATATCTATGAGAACAAGAACCTGCTGGATATTCCGGCGGTGTTTGCGGGCTTGCTGACAGTGATCCTTACCGGTCTCGCCGTCGAAAACCTGGTGTTCCGCAACATCGAAGCCGCCACCGTGCGCAAGTGGGGCATGCAGAATTGAAAGGCTACAATCATTGCGAGAGCGCGGTGTGCTGTCCTGCGTGTGCGGCAGTTGAGGACGGCATGCCGTTGGGCGTGTTGGTGGAAGATGGAGGGACCCCGATGATGTCCCGCCTCAGCTACTCGCGACACGAGCGGCCAAGACTAGTGCCGAGCTCGCGCGACAACAGTCGCTTCAAGTTGTCGACACGCCGGTCGATGTCGTAGTGCTCTCCGCGCGCGGTGGTCGACTTGATGTACTCAACAAGCCGCTGCTCCCCCGTTGTGATCCCGCTGCATGAAGAGAGTTCGGCGTCCCTCATCGCGACTCCGATCTTCCTGAGCTCTTCTCCTGCGCTTGGTCCGCGCTGATTTCGTTGATCAGCAAAGTACAACCAGGCAAACGGGCTTTTTTTGAATAGCCCCTTGAGCGCCAAAGCAAGCGAGATTTCCTCGTCAAGATAGGCTTTGAAGCGGGCATCATATGATGCCTTTCCTTGTTCGCTTCGAAGACCTTTATTCATGTCTGGCAGCGCGCCAAAGTACAGGGCGATATGGTCCACGAAATAATTGCGGATCGGCTGCGAGAGGCATGCCCGCAAGGCATCAGCTTGCCGCAGCTTCGGATAGTCTCCCGTTCCGGGCGACTGACGCCAGCGCCTGAGTGTATCCCAAAACAGCGAGACTTCCCCAGGCTCATTGGCACCAATATCGATCTGATGGGCCCCCCAACTTATGCCACTGTTCCGTATCACTGCATCCAGCACTTGGTAGGGCGACGACGCAGACACTTCATTCTCAATGATGAGTTTTGCAAACAGCTTCTTTTCTCTCTCATTGCGCCCAAGATCTGCAGACAACATCCGATCGATAAGCCTTTTGAAATCCGCTTTTCTCTCTTCGCTTGGCACCAGTGGACGCGGGTTCCACACGCGACGCAACAATTCTCCAACGGCGCGGTCCGCCTGATACACGGCTTGTTCGCGACAGTCGGAATTCGATCCGGTGCAGGTCGCAAGCGTATAGTTCACGTGATGCTGCAGAAAACCTTGCGAGTCGCGTGGATCACCAGAAATCGTGACGTCGGCAGGAACAAGCGCCATCAACGGTCCAGCCTGAGATTTGGCGATGAGCGGCACGTGGCGTTTGGGTTCCGGAGGAACGACCACGTCTGCCCGAAGCGCGCCGCGCTCGGTACCGCCGGCCAGTGTCACAATCGTGCTGCCGCCTTCACGCCGAACGCCGGCGATGCAGGCAGGGCGGGCCTTAACGGCATTGCATTTGAAGCCGTCTTTCTTGTCTGAAAGCATCACAGGCAAGACATGCAGACATGTGCCATCACCGAGATCGATACGCCGAACGGCCTTCGGGAAGACATCCAGGTAGCTCTTCGTCAGACCGCAAGCCGGTAGTTCTTCCAGCTCGGTATTGCAGGCCGCGCCCGACGCCAACCACGTGTGGCGTGCGGCACCTGTGTAAGCAGACTCGGGCGTACCCAACGGACACTTGGCAGCCGCCAGACCACTTTGAATGTGGGTTGCCGGATTGAGGCGCTTGATCAACGCCACACAAGCTTTGGACCGGTCAACGTAGCTTTACGCCTCAACTGTGTGGTGTTCGCAAACAAAAGCTAGAAAAACCGCAACACCCAATGCTGGCAACCGACACCACACAAACATGCACGCGCCCTCCCGAGCCAAAACATGCACCAACCATAACCATCGGTGCGTTGTGTCGGCAAGGCCTGCACCGCATCGTTTCGAAAGTCTGGGTCGTCGCAATGAGGCAAATCCGCAAAGTCAGTTAAATTCCGAAGGCCGCTCGCGATCCCGCAAATTGCGCATGCGCCCTGCGCGCACAAAACCCTCAATACGCTTTCTTCAATCCTTTCAGCATGGGGAAATGCTTGACGTTGAGGGTTGCGAGCTTGAGGCCGTGATGCTCGGCCGTGGCGGCGATGAGGGCGTCGAAATCGTCGAGGCCGTGCGACGGGTGGTAGTGTTTGGCGAACTGCCCCGCACGGCGGGCAATCGCTTCGTCGACGGGCAAGAAATGCACCGACTGACTGAGCGTTTCGATGTTCCGGTCCTCTCGTTGCGAACGCGAGCCGGCCAGCAACTCGGTGAGGGTAACGACCGATGCGCTCGGCATCGCCGCGAGTTCATTGAGGAACGATGTGGCTCGGTCGTCGCCGCGCAGATGATCAATCAGGATATTTGTGTCCAGCAGGATCGTCATCGCTCAGGCGCTGCGCTGACGCGCAGTCGTCTTCGAGCGGCGCTTGGCTCGTGAAGCGCGGCGCTCGGCCATCACCGCTTCGATCGTCTCATGATCTGACCAGATGCCCTTCGACACGACCAAAGCCGCCTTCCAGGCGTCCGGATCTTTCGCTGGTTCGTTCAGCACGATCTCCAACCCTTCCCGGATCAGTTCCGCTTCCGACACGCCGCGTGCTGCGGCTGCGCGCTTCAGGCGCGCGCTCGCCTCGCGGTCGATGAAGAACTGTTTGCGGATCATGGTCATCTTTAGATCATACACATATCATATGTGTATGTCTATCTGACATGCGCGCTGGTGTGCTGAGTCTGACGCTTGGTACCCACTTCTCCATTTCATCACGCTCCGCGTGCTCCGCACGACGCGGCCATGATGGAAGTTGGAGTTTGTGCAGACGTCAAGGGTCAGACGTGATGCACCAGCCAGGTCGCGTGGCACAAACAATGTTGCACCGAGCCCTTGAACTCACGCTCACCGGGGCCATTTGCGTCCTCTGCGCCGGGTGCGATCGCGAACGTGACGTCGTTCAAAAGTCGTGGCTGGGCTGGAGGAAGGCTGTGGACGGATGGCCGGGCAACCGGACCCCGTGGTGTGGCGCCCTCCGGTGGCACGCGCGAGAGCGTGAGCGGGCCCCGGCGCAGGTAGGACCAACAGAACCTTATGGGGGCTCGTTGGGTCATGCGCGGCACCGAAGCTGGGTCAGATGTGCAGGCGCGGTGGCGCGCCAACCAGCAGCCGTTTGTCGCGGCGACGGTCGCAAACGCGCGTCCGGCTGCGCAAGGTCAATC
>JANNEU010000187.1:0-3138 GCA_031379035.1 Hyphomicrobiaceae bacterium
AGCTGCGGGCAGTGCACACCGTGCCGCAACGGCACAGAGAAAGCCGTCAAGCTGATGAGCGCCGGCACCGCGTGGGATCTCGATCTGCTCGGCGACATCGCGCAGGTGATGGCCGACGCATCAATCTGCGGACTCGGCCAAGCCGCTGCAAACCCAATGAAGAGCGTCATCAAATATTTTCCGGAGGATCTGAGATGAACCGCATCGCCCTCGCCGTCGCTGTTGCACTTGCCGGCTCAGCCACCGCACGTGCTCAACATCCACAGCATGGCCAAAAACAGCCACCCACCCCCGCGGCACAGCCGTACGCCGGCCAAGACAAGCGGGCCGTCGCCATGCTGTCGGAGGAAGAGGTCGCCGGTTTTCTTGCCGGTCGCGGCATGGGGCTCGCCAAATCCGGTGAAGTGAACGGCTTTCCAGGGCCCATGCACGTGCTCGAACTGGGCGATCAGTTGCAATTGACGCCGGACCAACGCGCCACTGTCAAAGGTGCCTTTGATGCAATGAAGGCCAAATCGGTGACACTTGGCCAGCGCTACGTCGACGCCGAAAAAGCTGTCGATGACGCCTTCAAAGCGAATGCTTCGGCGGATGTCATCACCGCGCGAGTTGCTGCATCCAGCATGCTTCTTGGCGAGATTCGCATGGCGCATTTGGAAGCGCATATCGCTATAACGCCAGTCCTCTCGCCCGCCCAACGCACCAGATATGCCGAGTTGCGCGGCTATGCTGGTGCATCGCATGACGCGGCAAAACACAAGCACTGAACTTCGCCAAACTTAGGCAACACTCTTGGGAAACCCCAAATGACCATTCAAGCCGTTCCAACCGTCCAGATCGACAACGCCCAAGTCCGCGTCACCGAGTGGCGCTTCGCACCGGGCGCTGAGACCGGCTTTCACACGCACGGGATGGACTATGTCGTCGTGCCGTTGGGTGACGGCAAACTCAAGCTGGTCGATGGGCAGGGCATCGAGAGCTTCGCCGAGCTGAAACACGGCGTTTCCTATACGCGCAAGACCGGTGTGCATCACAATGTGATCAATGCTAATTCTTACGAGTTCGCATTCGTGGAAATTGAGTTGAAGTGAGCCGGTGTGGGGACGCACGCGAGGATGGCACTATGGGTATCATTCAGATCAATATCTCAGACGACGTGAGAGCGGCGTTGGAGAAAGCGTATCCGGGCGAGACAATCGAGGCGGCGGCTCAGAGAATTATTGAGTCTGCGGCCGGGACTGGGACAAAAATGTCAAAAAGATCCCTGTCAGAGCGAGCAAATACCATAGCGCAGGAGTTGAAGTTGACCTTGAGCGATGACGAGATTCGGGCGCTACGCCATGAGGGGCGGTCTTGAGGATTGTCATCGACGCAAGTGTTGCGGTGAAGTGGTTTCTGTGGAGCGTTCAAGACGAACCGCACTTCGAAGCCGCGCTTTCAATTTTGGATGCGGTTGAGGCGGGAACGCTGCGGGCGATTGCTCCAATTCACTGGAAAGTCGAAGTCATATCTGTGGTAACCAGAAGCACTCAGATCGCAGTCCCTCAGATCTTGTCGCTGATGCAGGATACCGCGTCGTTGTTTGTCGACGAAGCGAGGCTTTATGAAAGAGCTGCCAGCTTATCCCTGAAATATAAGCAGCACTTATTCGATTCACTCTATCACGCCGTTGCAATCGAACATGGCGCAACACTGATTACTGCCGACGAGCGCTACTATGCCGCTGCATCGGTAGCAGGCTCCATCGTACGCCTTCGTGACTTCAAGACTTCCTGAACATCCCGTACTCGGAATTCATGCCATGACCACCAAAATCACCTTCGAACTCGACGGCAGGTCTGTCGAAGCGGACGCCAGCGAGACGATCTGGCAGGTGGCGCAGCGTCACGGCACGACGATCCCGCATCTGTGCTGGCATCCGGCACCCGGCTATCGGGCCGATGGCAATTGCCGCGCGTGCATGGTGGAAGTGGATGGCGAGCGCGTACTGGCAGCCTCGTGCCAGCGCAAGCCAGCCGCCGGCATGAAAGTGAAAACGGCGACCGAGCGCGCCAAGAAATCACGCGAAATGGTGTTCGAATTGCTCGCGGCCGATCAGCCATTGCGCGAGACCAGCCACGACCAGACGTCGAAGTTCTGGGCCTGGATTGACGACATGGGCGTCAGTACTGGTTCGCGCCTGCGCGCGGGCCCAACGTCGCGCATGCCCGCAGCGCACAAGCCCAAGTCCGACACCACCCACGCCGCCATCTCCGTCAATCTCGATGCCTGCATCAACTGCGGCCTGTGCGTTCGCGCCTGCCGCGAGGTGCAAGCCAACGACGTTATCGGTATGGCCTACCGTGGGTCTGGCTCGAAAGTCGTCTTCGACTTCGACAAAGGCATGGGCGACAGCACGTGCGTGGCCTGCGGCGAGTGCGTGCAGGTATGCCCGACCGGCGCGCTGATGGAAGCGAACCTGCTCGATCGTGCCAGCCAGACACGTGTCATCAAAGCTGATCGCAGCGTCGACACGCTCTGCCCCTATTGCGGCGTCGGCTGCCAGACAACGGCGCATGTAAAAGACAACAAGATCGTCGCCGTCGATGGCCGCAACGGGCCTGCAAACAACAACCGGCTGTGTGTGAAAGGCCGCTTCGGCTTTGACTACATCCATCATGCGGACCGGTTGACGAAGCCACTGATCCGCCGCGACGGCGTCGCCAAAGACGCCAACATGAACCTGCGCTCGACCGACTGGTCAACAGTGTTCCGCGAGGCCACGTGGGAGGAAGCACTGGACAAGGCCGCAGGCGGGCTGAAAGCCATCCACACGCGCAACGGCGGCAAGGCGCTTGCCGGCTTCGGTTCGGCGAAGGGCTCGAACGAGGAAGCGTATCTGTTCCAGAAGTTCATCCGCCAGGGCTTCGGAACCAACAACGTCGACCATTGCACGCGGCTATGCCACGCCTCATCGGTCGCAGCACTCATGGAAGGCATCAACTCCGGCGCGGTGACGGCACCGTTCACGGCAGCCAAGGACAGCGACTGCATCATCGTCATCGGTGCGCGCCCTGCCGAGAACCACCCGGTTGCTGCGACGTATCTGAAGAATGCCGCCAAGCGCGGTGCCAAGCTGATCGTGATGGACCCGCGTGG
>JANNEU010000243.1:0-6199 GCA_031379035.1 Hyphomicrobiaceae bacterium
GACACGCGATCTCCCGTTCTTCCTCGCGGACATGAAACGTCACAAGACGACACCAAGCCGTTGGTTTGAAAACGTGTCGGCAGCCGACATGCGCAAGGTGCTCACGCTCATCAAACGGCAGGGCCCGCTGTCGATCCGCGATATCGATGATGACGAGTTGGTCGAGAAAGATCATCCGTGGGCCAGCCGCAAGCCGTCCAAGCGGGCCTTGCAGTTCGCGTTCTTTACTGGTCAGCTGACGGTGTGTGAACGCGTCGGCATGCTGAAGAGCTATGAACTGACGCAACGCCATTTCGGCTGGGAAACGCGGCCTAAGCCGGCGTCGGACACAAACATCGCGGCGTATCTGCTCGACCGCGCGCTCAGGTCGCAAGGTCTGGTGAGCCTCGATTCGATTTGCCACCTGATTGCCAGACGAAAGCCTGCCGTGCGCGCCGTCATCGAAGCACGTGTCCGCCGCAAGGCATTGGTGCCGGTGCGGTTGGAGGCCGCGGGCACCGTTGAGTTCTGGGCGGCACCCGACACGCTGGACCTCGCGCCAGAGCCATCCGCCGACCTGGTCCACATTCTCTCACCGTTCGATCCACTGATCATCCAGCGCAAGCGCTTGCAGCAGTTCTTCGGCTACGACCACCGGTTCGAAGCGTATCTGCCGAAAGAGAAGCGCGTGTTCGGTTACTTCGCGCTGCCGGTGCTGATCGGCGACCAGGTCGTGGCCACGCTCGATCTCAAAGCTGACCGGGCGAAGCGGACACTTCAGATTCAGCAATGGACGTGGGTCGGCAGCAGCAAGTCATCGCAGCACAAACGCTTGATCGACGAAGCGCTCCACCGGTTTGAGCGGTTCCAGCTCGCGTAGCGCCATCGCGCAAAATGTTCGACCAGCGACCATCAAAATTCGTCATGTGTGGACGGCGGCCACCCAAGCAAGGCGCAAGTTTTCAGCGTCCCTTCGACGTACCGTGGTGCAAACTTGAATTCTTCCATTTGTTTGTCCCTTGCAATTAAACTTTCCTCGCTTGGGTGGCCGCCGTCACTCTCCGCGTGCACCGCACGACGCGGCCATGACGACCGTTAGTTTCGATGGCAGGCCAGATAGGTCGCTGGTTTGTATAAGGTCGTTGACAGTCCAACCGGCAGCGTTAGCTTCTGATCAACTGGAGACCTGCGCATGCTCAT
The DNA here is from genome assembly GCA_031379035.1 of Hyphomicrobiaceae bacterium. Lineage (GTDB taxonomy): Bacteria > Pseudomonadota > Alphaproteobacteria > Rhizobiales > Hyphomicrobiaceae > JABFRJ01. The sequence goes on from JANNEU010000243.1 coordinate 1,180, forward strand.
GACCGCCCACGACTATCGCCAATCGCTCCGCCGCTACAGCCCGCGCGTTTTCGTCAATGGCCGGCGCATTGCCTCGGTGGCGGATGAGCCGTTGCTGGCACCCGGCATCGCCGCGACCGGCGTGACCTACGATTTTGCGCATGTCGCAGAGCACGCGCCGCTGATGACGGCCCGGCAGGGGACGTCGGGCAAGATCGTCAACCGGATGCTGCATATCGACGAGACGTCGCAAGACCTCCTCTACAAGCTCGAGGCGGTACGGCTGACGTGCCGTGAATCAGGCTGCGCCATGCGTTATCTCAGCCACGATGCGCTCAATGCATTGTTCCAGGCGACCAAGCGCGCCGACCTTGTCCACGGCAGCGACAGCCACCAGCGCTTTCTTGCCTATCTTCATCGCGTGCAAGACGAGGACCTGACACTCGGCGTCGCCATGACAGATGCGAAAGGCGACCGCTCAAAGCGCCCCGGTGCCCAGGAAAACCCCGACGTTTATGTTCACATCAAAGAGCGCCGCAAGGACGGGATCGTCATTCGCGGCACGAAAGCCATCGTGACGGCCGCGCCCTATGTGCACGAGTTCCTGGTCATGCCATGCCGCACGATGACGCCGGAAGACGCGCACTTTGCCGTTGCCTGTGCGGTGCCATGCGATGCCGAAGGGGTCACCATCGTGGCGCGACCCGCGGGGCGCCCTGGTGAGGCCGCAGCGAAATACTCAGCCAAGTACGGCCAATCAACCGGTGTCGTGCAATTCGACAACGTCTTCGTGCCGTGGGATCGCGTCTTCATGGACGGCCAGTGCGAGGAAGCCGGCTTACTGACGACGTCGTACGCGACGCATCATCGCCACTCCTGCATTGGCGCGCGCGCCGGCTTCGGCGATCTGCTGATCGGCGCCGGCGCGCTGATGTTCAAAGCCAACGGCCTTGATGCGCACAAACACGGTCATATCCGCGACGCCATGGTCGAACTGATCAAGATCGTCGAAGGGTTCTTTGCCTGCGGTGTGGCGGCGTCGGTCTATGGGATGAAAGATCCTGGCGGCTCGATCATGCCGGACACGGTGTTTGCCAACGTCGGCAAGTTGCTGCTGGCGACACAAATCTACGACATGCACCGCCTTGCACACTATGTCTCCGGCGGGCTGATTGTTGCCTTGCCAGGGCCGGATGAAGATCACAATCCGGAGACAGCGGCATCACTGGCGGCGGTCCTGGCTGGCCGTCCCGATGTGCCTGCCTCGGCCCGTCTCGAGGTTGCGCGCCTGATGGAAGATCTTACCGCATCGTACACCGGCAGCTGGATGTCGCTCATCTCGTTGCACGGCGGCGGCAGTCCTGAAGCCATGAAGCGCGAAATCTGGCGCAACTATCCGGTCGGTGAAAAGGCCGAGCTGGTCGAAAAGCTGCTCGACCGCGGCGTGCTGGACGAGGGCCGCAAGGTCTCCAAGCAACCCGGCCGATGCTGTGCGACCGGTTGTGAGGTTCCCGAGCCGCTGGCCGTCCGGTCAGCGCCGCTTGCTGCCGAGTGATGGCGCTACCGCCACCAAAAGGATTGTCCATGATCGTTTCTCCCGCCAAGGCCGCGCTCGCGGCCTCACCGGTTTTCTCGGCCGAACACGAGGCCCTGCGCGCGCTCGTGCGCCGTTTCGTCGATGCCGAGATCAAACCGCATGGCGATCGCTGGGAGAAAGACGGTTTCGTGCCGCGCAGCGTGCTGCGCCGCATGGGTGAACTCGGGTTGTTCGGCATCCGCTATCCGGCGGTCTATGGCGGTGCCGACATGGACACGCTGGCCACGGTTGTTCTCGCCGAAGAACTGGGGCGCTGCACCTATTCTGGCGTCGCCATCACGGCCCTGGTCCACACCGACATGGCCTCGGTCCACGTCTTCAATGCCGGAACGCCGGCGCAACGCGACCGCTGGATGCCGAAGATTGTGTCCGGCGAGGTGATTACGGCCGTCGCCATCACCGAGCCTGATGCCGGCTCTGACGTGAAGGGCATCCGCACGACTGCCCGCAAGACCGCTGCTGGCTGGGTTCTCAATGGCCGCAAGATCTACATCACCAATGGCGTGCACGCGAACCTGTACTGTGTCGCCGCCAAGACCGACGCCGGTGCCGGCAGCAAGGGCATGACGATGTTTCTGGTCGAAAAAGGCACCGCCGGTTTCAGCGTCGGCCGCACGCTCGACAAGCACGGCTGGCGCTCGTCGGATACGGCGGAACTCGTGTTCGAAGACTGCGTGATCCCCGCTGACAGCGTCCTTGGTGAGGAGGGCCGCGGCTTCTATGCCATCATGAAGAACTTCCAGAACGAGCGCGTGGTGATCGGCGCCATGGCCATGGGTGAGGCCCAGGCCGCCCTCGATCTGACGACCGACTACGTCCGCCTGCGCACAGCGTTTGGCGCGCCGTTGTGGGAAAAGCAGACAATCCGCCAGCGCCTGGCCATGCTGTCAGCCAAAGTCGAAGCCGGACGGCAGCTCGTCTACTCGGCCGCCTGGAAAGACGCGCACGGCCACGACGCCACCAAAGAGGTGTCGATGGTTAAAGCCTATTGCGGCGAGCTGGTGAACGAAGTGATGTACACGTGCCTGCAGTTCCATGGCGGCTTCGGTTTCATGCGTGAGAGCGCGATTGAACGCATGTCCCGCGACGCCCGCGTCCAATCCATCGGCGGCGGCGCCACGGAAGTGATGCTGGAAGAGATTGCCAAGCGGATGTGACTTGGCGACCAGGCACCCCAGGGTTGCCTAAGCGGCTCGCCTTTGCCTTCCCGGCGCGTCTCGCGTATCGTTTTCCGATGATTTGGATGGCGGCGGGCCGGGATGCCCGCGCGGCCCACCCGGAGCGACCCGCATGTACACGCAAGCCCTCAATGAAAAGCCCGGTGCCAGCAGCCCACCGTCACGCCCCGAGGATGCCGCCAAGCTGGCCCGCTTCCAGGCCATCGTCGACGCCGAGGACAAGGTCGAGCCCAACGACTGGATGCCCGACGCCTACCGCAAGACGCTGCAACGGCAGATCTCGCAACATGCGCATTCCGAAATCATCGGCATGCAGCCGGAGGGCAACTGGCTGACGCGCGCGCCGTCGCTCAAGCGCAAGGCGGCGGCCCTGGCCAAGGTGCAGGACGAAGCCGGCCACGGGCTCTACCTCTACTCCGCCGCCGAAACACTCGGCATGAGCCGCGAAGAATACTTCGAGCAACTGCTGTCCGGCCGCGCCAAGTATTCGTCGATCTTCAACTACCCGACGTTGACCTGGGCTGACATGGGTGCTGTCGGCTGGCTGGTGGATGGCGCGGCGATCATGAACCAGATCCCGCTGTGCCGCTGCAGCTATGGCCCCTACGCGCGCGCCATGATCCGCATCTGCAAGGAAGAGAGCTTCCATCAGCGCCAGGGCTACGAGATGATGGTGGTGCTCGCCAAGGGTACGCCGGCGCAGAAGGCGATGGCGCAAGACGCGCTGAACCGGTTTTATTGGCCCGTGCTGATGATGTTTGGTCCCTCCGACAAAGAGAGCATGCATTCCGCCGACAGCACGAAGTGGAAGATCAAGCGCTTCTCCAACGACGAACTGCGGCAGAAGTTCCTCGATGCGACGGTGCCGCAAGCCCAGTACCTCGGCCTGACGCTGCCGGACCCGGACTTGAAGTTCAACGACGCAACCGGCCACTGGGAACATGGCGAGATCGACTGGAGCGAGTTCAAACGCGTGCTCGCCGGTGATGGGCCGTGCAACCGGCAGCGCATGAAGGTGCGTCGCCAGGCTGAGGCTGACGGTGCCTGGGTGCGCGAGGCGGCATTGGCGTTTGCAGAAAAGCGCCGGCAGCGGACGGCCGCCGCCAAGGTGGCGGCAGAGTGAGAGCGCAGCGTCATCCGCCGCCACAGGCGGGATAGCACCCAAAGTCGCAAAACGGCTGCACGTGCCATCTGAGACCGCGACTCACCTGCGCTTTCTAACGCTGCGCTGGCTCTGCCGGCGCATCAGAGCGTCCAAAAACGTCAAAACCGCTGTCCTGCAGCGTGTTTGTGACGCCACAGGCCGCTTGCAAAACATGCACTTTTCCGCCGCAAAAATGCGTCTGTTAACGGTGCGTTACCCCCGCCAGGAAAAATCTGTTCCTACAGCAACATTTCTTCTTGCGTAGGGGGGGGTATTGCCCCATATGCCCCCTCGTCCGTCAGTCCACCTGCCCTAAAGGTCAAGGAAACCCTGAAACCACCAAGGTAAGGAGCCGACGGGTCAAATATCTGTCTACTGGTTGGGGAGGGTCAAATGGCCTTTAATGACACCCTCTTCCAATTGGGGATGGACTTGACTCGTTCAAGCACCACCCATGCGGAAGAATTTGGTACGCCGTCGTCTCTTTCTCGCTCTGTCGAGGTCCTCACGGATCAAAACATGGATCGGGACGGCACTAAGTTCGCAGGTACACATCTCGTCATCGACGTGTTCGGTGGCAAACATCTCGACAGCCTGAATATCGTCGAAGGTGCTTTGCAGAGTTGTGTCGAGGCAGTTGGAGCAAAGTCGCTCCATAGTCACTTGCACCACACGATCCCTGGTAAGGGCGTGAGCGGTGTTGCGGTGCTCGAAGGTGGTCACATCTCCGTGCATACGTGGCCGGGTGCTGGGTACGCAGCTTTCGATGTGTTTCTGGGCCAGTCGGTCCGGCCGCACGCGATTGTCAGCGTTCTGCGTCGCGCATTTGATGCGCGCGACGTGGTCATCAAGGAGCAGAAGCGCGGCGACGAAGCCGGGCTTCAGGGTGTACGCGGTGCAGTCAAGCGGGCCCCGGTCCGTGCCGTGCGACAGCCGAAGTCTCGCGTTCAGGCCGCCTAAGCCCAGACGTTGGAACTGACACCTACCGGCATCGACCGGCAGGGCAATGAAACCTCGAAGGCCGGGCGGCAACGCCCGGCCTTTTGTTTTTATGGAAGTGCGTAGCGCAAAGAGTGGCTGTCCCCAATTACTTGTGAAACACGTTCAAGGTGTGCTGTAGCC
>JANNEU010000253.1:0-31387 GCA_031379035.1 Hyphomicrobiaceae bacterium
GTTGAGCCGCGCACGCTCGGTGTCGTCGAGTTCGACGATGAATTTCTTAGCCGCCATGATCGATTTGCCTTGCCGGTTGGTCCCGACAAAGCAAGAATCAGTGTTCGCGGTGCCTGCACATGAGTCAAATTAGCCGGGGCAGGCCACTAGATACGCTAGGTTCGGTCCCGGCGTGATCTCGATCAGCGCCGCGGTCAGCGCGAACGTTGCGAACGTGCTCCCAGTGATGAGCATCGATTCTGGATCCGGATCTTCGTTGCCTCAGCTCGCCAGCTCCCGGCTGCGCGCAGTTGCTGCAGCGATGGCTTTGGTCATGAGTGGCTGCAAGCCATCGTCGGCCATCAGCACTTGCAGCGCCGCGTAAGTGGTCCCATTCGGCGACGTTACGTTCTGCCGCAAGGTTGCGGCGTCGAGGTCCGAGCGGTGCAGCAGTTCGCCCGCGCCGGCAACCGTCCAGCGCGCCAGTTGCGCTGCGAGATCTGGCGGCAGGCCCGCGGCCACTCCGGCCTTGGCCAGGCATTCGGCGAGTAAAAACACATAGGCTGGACCCGAGCCAGAAACCGCCGTTGCCGCATCGATCAGCGCTTCGTCGTCCACCCAGCTCACCGCACCAACAGCGGACAGCAGCTGGTCGCAGAGCGCACGTTGGGTGGGTGTCACATAGGCATTGGCCACGCAGGCGGTGATGCCGCGGCCGACGCTGGCGGGCGTGTTGGGGATCGAACGCACGACCGCGGTATGCGCGGGGAGATGCCGTTCAAAGCTGGCCATCGTCTTGCCGGCTGCCACCGACAGCACCACGGTGTCTGGTCCCGCCAGACGGGCGACTGATGGAAACACCTGATCCATCAGCTGCGGCTTGACGGCCACCAGCAGCACGGCGGGTGGCACGGCAAGCGTTGGGGCCGCTTCGGCACGGATGCCGTGGCGCGCCAGCAGTTCGGCCATCGCCGGCGGCGGGCTGGGATCCTGCACAACGATCTGTGACGCGGCGAGCCCCTGATCGAGCCAACCCTGGAGCAGCGCGCCGCCCATATTGCCGGCACCGACGAGCAGCAACGGTCCGGGGAGATCGAGAGACATGAGCAAACTCCGGAAATGATGACGCGCGCGGGTTCTATGCGAGACGCCTGCTGAAGGTGCAAGTGTTCCCGGGTCTGTCGGCGTTGAGTTGCTTGCCGGGCAGCCGTTGTTTATGGAAGCAACGAGGAGTGCCCCAGTTCATGGCCAAATCTACTAAGCCGGCCAAGCGTGCCGCTGCTGAACGCGCGCCAGATCGCGCAACTGATCGCGCAACTGATCGCGCCGCTGATCGTGCAAGTCCCGCCGCGCGCGGGGTGCCACCGCGTGCCGCGCCCCTCACGGCTGGCATCCTCCCAGCCCAGGCGATCCGCGCGCTGATCGCTGACGGCGCACTCACGCTCGCCCAGCCGCTCGGTCCGCGCCAGCTGCAACCGGCCTCCATCGACCTGCGGCTCGGCATGACGGCCTATCGCATCCGCGCCAGCTTTCTGCCTGGTCCAGGCCACACAGTGGCGGCCAAACTCGACGAACTGAAGTTGCACGCCATCGACCTCAGCGAACCGGCCGTGCTGGAAACCGGCTGCGTTTATCTGGTGCCGTTGATGGAGCGCTTGGCGCTGCCCGCAGGGATCGCCGCGACCACCAACCCGAAATCCTCTACCGGTCGGCTGGACGTTTTTACGCGTGTCATCGCCGATGGATCGGGCGCGTTTGATCAGATTGCCGCTGGCTATCACGGCCCGCTCTATGCCGAGATCTGCCCGCAAACGTTCCCCATTCTCGTTCGCGCGGGTACAACCCTATCGCAGATCCGCTTTCGCGCTGGTCAGCCTATCGAGACCGACGACGCCCTGCATGCGCTGCAACGCGATATCTGTTTGGTCTCTGGTGGTGTCAACGATATCTCCAATGGGATCGCGCTCTCCGTCGATCTGCGCGGCGATGCTGATGGCCTCGTCGGCTACCGCGCGCGCCGGCATACCGGCATCGTTGATGTGGACGCGCCGGGCTCTTGTGCCATCGCCGATTATTGGGAACCGATCCACGCACGCGGTGCTGGGCCCGGCCGTCATCGCCTGATCCTCGATCCCGACCAGTTCTATATTCTTGCGTCGAAAGAAGCAGTGCATGTGCCGCCGACGCACGCGGCCGAGATGATGCCGTTCAATCCGCTGGTTGGTGAGTTCCGTGTGCATTACGCCGGTTTCATGGACCCGGGCTTTGGCCATGCGCCGGCCGGTGGCTCTGGCGCACGCGTGGTGCTCGAAGTGCGCTCGCACACGGTGCCGTTCATTCTTGAGGACGGTCAGGTCATCGGCCGTCTCGTCTATGAGCGCATGGCTGAGGTGCCGGATATTCTCTACGGCCGCGAGCTGAAGAGCCACTATCAGGGCCAGCATCTCAAGCTTTCCAAGCACTTCCGGTAATCGCCCGAGGCGATTTACTGCCGGCACCTGAGCGGCAGACTTTTACACGGAGTGTAAATCAAGTCCCCTGGTGCGGCGGCGACACACCGTGCGCGCATCATCTGACGGCGTACTTTCGTGCGCGCTGCGTCCTCGGCTAAGTTTGGCCGTGGTCGGATGGGGCGTATGCGATGTTGCGTTGCGGAGTGAGGAGCCGGACAGGTTCCGTCAGGCTTTGGCTGGTGGCTGTGGCAGTCGCGCCATTTCTTGGTGGCGCAAGCGAGCGTCCGCAAACCGCGATTGTGGTGCAACCGCTGGTGCCCGCTGTGACCTCTCAGGTCCCCAAACACTTGAAGCCGATCGCCGCCGAAACGGCAGCGCTGATCATGGCTGCTGGCGTCGGCGAGCGCGCACCGATCCTGATCCGCGTCTTCAAGGAAGAATCCGAACTCGAAGTCTGGAAGCAGCGGACTGACGGCACCTTTGTCCACATCAAGACCTATCCGATCTGCAATTTCTCCGGTGGCCTCGGCCCCAAACAACGCACCGCCGACTATCAAGCGCCCGAGGGTTTTTACACCGTCGAGCCGCGCCACATGCGTGCGAACTCCAGCTTCCACTTAGCGTTCGATATCGGGTATCCGAACGCACTTGATCGTGATCTCGGGCGCACTGGCAATCTGATCATGGTGCACGGCGTCTGCAAATCCGTTGGTTGCTTTGCGATGACCAATACGCTGATCGAGGACATTTTTGCGCTCGCGCGGGAAGCCTTTGCGGGCGGACAGACGGGCATTCCCGTGCACAGTTTTCCGTTCCGCATGACGCGTGAAGCGATGGTGACGCATGCTACCTATCCGCATGCTGAGAGTTGGCAACCGCTGCAGCAGGCCTACTGGAGTTTTGAGACGACGCGCCGCCTGCCGGCCATAGCCACTTGTGACAGGCGGTATGTCGTCAATCCCGTCTGGTTCGATGGCGCACCCAAAATCGCTGACCCATCTGCGGCATGTCCGCTGCACATCGAGGCCAGCGTGCCGCCACCGGTTGATGTCGTTGTTGTTGCGGCAGAGCCGGTACGCGTTGTTGCCCAAGGCATCAAGACCCGCACGGCTGACAACCTCGCGACCTGGACTGCGACGCGAGCGCGCATGGCAGTGCTCGCCGCCGAACACCGACGCCAGCGCCGTGAGAAAGTGCAGCAGGTTCTGCTCTCCCGTGAAGCCGCCGATGTAGCCGCTCCCCGGACGAAGTTGGGCGGGAACTGAGGCGTGAGGGTCGCGCTTGGTTTGGTCGGCTCAGAGATACGCCACGCCTGTCGATGCTCTGCGCTGAGATGCGCTAGAGTGCTTCCGGGAAAAGTGTGCGGCGGTTTTCCCGAAAGAAGCACGACCAAACAAAGAGCTAGGGTCGTTCCTCGATTCCATCAAGAGCGGAACGACCCTAAGGCCACTGATGGTCTGTCAGCCGTACTGTCAGCGGCTCGCAGGTTTTGTCACCGCCGGACGGCGCGCCAGCTGAAGCGTGAACCTTGCGACTTCCGGCGCGACACGCTGAGCTGCCGTCATGCCGCTTGCCGCTGTCGAAGGCTCTCACCGCGATAACTCAATGCCTCGGCGATATGGAGCCGCGCGACGGTGTCCCGGTCATCGAGATCGGCCAAGGTGCGGGCAACGCGTAACACGCGATGGAAGCCGCGCGCGGAAAGACCCAGCTGCTCGGCAGCCGTCCGCAGGAGCGCGACGCCATCCGGTTCGGGCGTCGCGATCTGATCGAGAATGTGGCCGCTGGCATGGGCATTCACGCGGATGCCTTTCACCCCCAACGATTTGAAGCGCGCTTCTTGCCGGGCGCGCGCGGCGGTCACGCGTGCGCGCACGTCGGTGCTGCCTTCGCGGGCGGCGGGGAGTGACAAGTCGGCGGCTGAGACCGCCGGCACTTCGATGTTGAGATCAATGCGGTCGAGGAGCGGGCCGGACAAACGCGCCTGATAGTCTGCCGCGCAACGCGGGCCACGTTTACAGGAAAGCCCTGGGCCTGAGCCACCACATTTGCACGGGTTCATGGCGGCAATCAGCTGGAACCGGCACGGATAGGCAATACGATGGTTGGCGCGCGCGATGACCGTTTCACCGCTTTCAAGGGGCTGGCGTAGAGCGTCGAGCGCGTTCGGCGCAAACTCTGGCAATTCGTCGAGAAACAGCACGCCGAGATGGGCCAGCGAGATCTCGCCGGGCCGCGGGCGCGAGCCGCCGCCAACCAACGCCGCCATCGTCGCGGAATGGTGCGGGGACCGGAACGGCCGATCTGTTGCCAGCCGTCCGCCGATCAACTCTCCCGCGAGGGATTGCACCATGGAGACGCCCAACATCTCCTCGCTACTCAGCGGCGGCAGGATCGACGGTAGACGCTGCGCAAGCATGGTCTTGCCTGAGCCGGGCGGGCCCACCATCAGCAAATTATGCCCACCTGCCGCGGCCACTTCGAGGGCCCGCTTGGCACCTTCCTGGCCTTTGATGTCGCGCAGATCCAGCGCGGGTGTGAGGGTGCGGCTGACGTTTGGCTCAGGCCGTGGCAGGGTTTGCAGGCCCCTGAAATGATTGAGCAGTGACAGCAAGTGTGGCGGTGCCAGGACGCGCATCTCCTCGCCGGCCCAGGCGGCTTCGCTGCCGTTGGCGGCGGGGCAGATCAGTCCCTTGCCCATAATGTTGGCACCAATGGCGGCTGGCAGCACGCCCGGTACGCTGCGGATGGCACCGTCAAGCGCCAATTCTCCAACTGCTGCGAAGTCGGCGATGGTATCGGGCGAGATGGCACCCAAGGCCGACATCAAGGCGAGCGCGATGGCGAGGTCGAAATGGCTGCCTTCCTTTGGGAGGTCGGCTGGCGAAAGATTGACGGTGATGTGTTTTTTGGGAAGGCCCAGCCCCAAGGCGTGCAAGGCGTTGCGCACCCGTTCCCGGCTTTCGGCGACAGCTTTGTCAGGCAAGCCGACAATGGCAAAATGAAACTTGCCCGATGACAGGCGCACCTGGACATCGATCGGGCGCGCTTCGATGCCGACGAACGCAAGTGTGGAAATCTGTCCGTACATCGCAAACCCGCACGCAAGACTATGTTCCGCGTGAAAGTTTAAGCAGCAACCGGAAGCTGCGTCAAGAACAATAACAGAACATTCGAATGCGGGCCGCACAGAGACGGTGGTAGAAATACAAACGGCGAAATGGGGCGCGGCCAAAGGCCATCGTTCCATTCCGCCGTTGTCGGCATACCGGTACGCGATACTCGATCCGTCCGCCGTAGTCCTAATCTAGCTGCGATCTGTGAAAATTGCACAAAGATTCGAATCATTTTCAGTCGTTGCTATTTCGTGACAGCGGGCGGCCGCAGCAGCGTCGCCACAACGGGTACCGTCAATCGGTGCGGCAACAGCCGGAGGGCCACCATCATCGCACTGGCAAGAAGGCCCGGCACAACCGTCCGGGCACCCAGACGGAAAGCCAGCAGTGCGAGCCTGGCCACCCGGTCAGCACTCTGTCCGGGCATGGCTGTTCGATAGAGTGCGGTGTCGGCACCCATTTTGGCGTGGAAGGCCGTATCGACGGGACCGGGGGCCACGCAGGTGATCCGCACGCCTTGTCCGGTGGCTTCGACGGCCAGTGCTTCGCTCAACGAGATAACGTAGGCTTTGCTGGCATAGTAAACGGCTTGTCCAGGGCCCGGCGTGTAGCCAGCGAGCGAAGCGACGAAAAGAATGCCGCCGCGGCCACGCACCAGCATGCCCGGCAATAGGTGTCGGGCGAGCCGGGTCGCCGCCATCACATTCAGTGCGATCACGGTGTCGATGGCCGCAGGCGTTGCTTCGACAAAGGGACCGGACAGGCCGATGCCGGCATTGTTGAGCAGCACATCGGCATAGCTTTCCAGATCGGCGAGTGCAGCATCGATCCTGGTCGGCGCATCGCTCATCGTGACGTCGAGCGCCAGGACCGACACTTTTGCTTGAGACGACAGGCGCAGGGTGGCCGCCACCCTGTTGAGCCGCTCCACGTCACGGGCCACCAACAGCAGATCATGGCCTTGCGCGGCCCATTGCTCGGCCATGGCGCGGCCGATGCCTTCAGACGCACCGGTGATCACAGTGACGGGCGTCAGGCCGACAAAGGCCGATAGCGCCGCAGCATTCGGCTGCCACCGGCGGCGTCGCCATCTGTTGAACACACCGTCCGATCCTGATGCCATCGCAAAACCCCGGGTGCGGCGCGGTCCAAGCTCTCGACGCGCCGTCATCAGCCTCCCATATGCCGGAAACCATCAGCTACACAGGAAACACGTTATGCCTAATGCGATCCGGCGATTGTCCTTGGGCGCACGTCTGAAAGCAGACCGAGACCGCCCGATGCCTGATACGGCCGCCGACGATGGACTACTCGACGCCTACAGCCGCACGGTCGCTGACACGATCGAGCGCGCGTCGCCGGCGGTTGTCCACATCCAGGTGTCCGGACCCGGGCCCGGCGCGCGGATGGGACACGGAACGGGCTCGGGTGTCGTGGTGTCGCCTGACGGGCTGGTGCTGACCAACAATCACGTGGTTGAGGGGGCTGCGCGCATCGAGCTGACTCTGGGCGAGGGCTGGCGCATGCCGGCGCGGGTCATCGGCCGCGATCCGGATACCGATCTGGCGGTGCTGCGGGCCGAGACACACGAAACGCTTGAGGCGCTGACCTTGGCTGACTCAAAGCGTGTCCGGCCCGGCCATATCGCCATCGCGATTGGCAATCCGCTCGGTTTCCAGTCAACGGCGACAGCAGGCATCGTCAGCGCCGTTGGCCGCAGTCTGCGGGCCAACAATGGCCGCCTGATTGACGACGTGATCCAGACCGACGCCGCTCTCAATCCAGGGAACTCCGGGGGCGCGCTGGTCAACTCAGCCGGGCACGTCATCGGCATCAACACGGCCACGATCCTCGGTGCGCAGGGCATCTGTTTCGCGGTGGCCTCGAACACCGCGCAACACGTGCTCACGCAAATTTTAGCGCACGGCCGGGTGCGGCGGGCGCGGCTCGGGATGGCCGGTCAGCAAGTGCCCATCGATGCGCGGATGCGCCACCGCCTGGGGCTGGAGCAGCGCTCAGCGGTCCGGATCGCGGAGATCATGGCGGGGGGGGCAGCAGACCGCGCAGGCTTGCAGATCGGTGACGTGATCATGGCCGTCGATCAGGATACCGTGAGCGGGATCGATGATCTGGTCCGGCTCATGGATGCCAGCAGGATCGGCCGGTCAGTGGCCGTGCATATCCTGCGCCTGGACCGCACATTAACCCTGGCCGTGGCACCCGAGGAACGGACCGCAAATAGCTGATGAGTGGGTTGATTCGGCACCTATTATCTCTCAATTAGAAAGATTAATGTGACTGAAGACTTGATTTCCACAGCCCGTTATGCTTTAGTCTAACTATTCCGGAGGCGCACCGTACCCTCACCCCCCTGAGCCGCGCCTTCGTGATCTGCCCGCGATCCTGTCCCCCCGGGATCGCGGGCTTTTTGCTGTCTGAAGCTCACCGTCGTTACGGGAGCCCGAAGGCGGCGCGCAGGGTCTGCAGCGACAGGAGGGATGGATAGACCCGGCCGATCTGGTGCCAGCCGTCCCAAATCATGGTCAGCGCCACGTAGACGATGATCAGCAGGCCGATCCAGCTGATCCAGGGGTATTTGACCAGCAGTCCCGCGATGTAGTGGGAGGCCACCGCCATCAGGACGATAGCGATGAAGAGGCCAATCGCAAGCACGGCAAACGAGCCCTTCGCCGCGCCAGCCACCGCCAGCACGTTGTCGAGTGACATCGTCACGTCGGCCAGCACGACTTGGGTGACGGCTTGGCCGAATGTCATACTACCGGCTGCCGCCGCTCCCGCCGCCATCTCGGCTTCGCTCGCGTGTTCGCCGGCCACCAGCTGGCGGTACATTTTCCAGCACACCCACAACAGCAGAATGCCGCCGGCCAAGGTCAGGCCGACAATGGCCAGCAATTGAGCGGTGATGCCGGCAAACAGAATGCGGAGTACAACGGCACCGGCGATGCCCCAGAAGATCACACGGGCCCGCATCTCGGGCGCGACGCGGCTCGCCGCCAGACCGACGATGATCGCGTTGTCGCCTGCTAAGACTACGTCAATCATGATGACATTGAGCAGAGCGAAGGATTCTTGTTGCAGCCAAGCCAGCATCGCCTGCCCTAATTTATCAAGTGTTGGGGATGACCTCGTGACCGCCCGCCCATGAACGGGCAGTGGTCTGAGACGCGGAACACAGTCGGATTGATCTGATGGCGGCAGGAGCACAAATCAAGGGAAATGTGTGACGCGAAAATCACTGATCGCGTCAAATCTGCTGTTGGGGTCGCGCTGGCTATTCTGACCTATCGCGCGTTGGGTCGAGCTCGTGTAGCAGAGTCAATCAGTTGAGTGCGGTCTCTTCGTACCTTAAGGATGCTTTTGTGCACCCGAGAGTGTCGCGTGCTGCTGTTGTGCGTGAACCCGCTTGAACGCTGCTGCCTGTGTGCCCGCTATGCCGATCCGAATGACATCAACCGCACGTGGTGTGCACCGCACAAGCTTGATCGGCTTCGGCTTGGCTGTGACTATCTGTGTGGGTCTTTCCGGTTGCGGTATGGGAGCGCTCCCGTCTTCGTATAACGGGCCCGTGACCGGGTCGATTGCTGCCGCCAATGCACAGGCCATTGCGGCCGCAAGTACGGGGCTTAGTGAAATCCATCCCTCAACCTGTCCAGGGTTGGACATTGAGCGCACGGAACGGCTGCGCCGCATCGTGCAGTGGCAAAAGAGCATGACAGCCGAGCTTTCCAGTGCGCCGACAACGCTGGCGCATGCGGTGCTCCGGGCGAGCAGCACACCCGAAGAGGGCACAAACGCCTACAAGGAAATCATGGCGGAACGGGCCTATCTTGCCTCGGTTGCGACGGCCGCCGCCAAGCTTGGCTGCCCGCCGGTGGACGCAGCAAAAGATGTCCCGAAGGGGTAACTCCCGCTCGCTCCGTCCCACCCAAGTCCTCGTGTTATCCAGGGCAGCACATCAGTTGTGTCGCTGGGCGTGCCGCCTGCCTTGAAGCGAACGTTGAAGGCCGTCATGTGCAGCTGCGAGATGCGGGCTGCGGTCTCAAACTTGTCGTGGTGCCGTCAGAAAAGTGCCGTGCGCTGGCATGGAATTTCTGTTGACGGACGGCGGTCAGCTGCGGCTAAACAGGATTATTGATCCGGCCGCAGATCAGCCGGTGCGTTCCAACGGCAGTGCTTTCGGCAAATTCGAGACGAGACCTCATGGCCATCTTCGATCACGCAACCCTGCAGCCGCTGATCACTAACTACGGCTACTGGGGGATCGGAACGATTGTCGGTCTTGAAAGCATGGGTATTCCGTTGCCGGGGGAAACCATTCTCGTTCTTGCCGCCGTTTACGCAGCGGCCACCGGCGACTTGTCGATCTATGGGATTGTGGCTGCGGCCACCATCGGCTCAATTATCGGCGACAATCTCGGCTACGGCATCGGCAAGCGATACGGGTATCCGCTGCTGCTCAAGCACGGCACGCGCATCAACATGAGCGAAGATCGTATCAAGCTCGGCCAGTACCTTTTCATGAATTACGGCGCGTGGATCGTGTTCTTTGGCCGCTTCATTGCGCTGCTGCGTATCCTTGCGGCGTTCCTCGCCGGTGTGAACCGGATGCCGTGGTGGACGTTTCTGTTTGCCAACGCGACGGGCGCAATTCTCTGGGCGGGGGTGTTCGGCTTTGGTGGCTATGCTTTCGGGCAGCTGATCTTCGCGGTGCATAAGACGTGGGCGCCGATCCTTGTGGTGGGGGCTATCGTGGGCTTCTTCGGCATCGGCTACCTGCTCCATCGTAACGAAAAGCGCTGGATCGAGCATGCCAAGGTCGCACTCCCTGGCCCACTGGTGGGGCCCGGCGGTTAGGCTCCAGCTCAAGTATGCTCCACGATAAATAAGGCGAATGGTGCTCTGAGTGTTGGCCGGGTGCCAGCATCGACGCCGTCCGGCGCGTGCCTTGTTGGCGTCACGAACGCGTGGTGTGGCGGCACTGCCGTTTTCCTCCCACTTCGGATATCCGCACTATGCCCGACCAGCCGACCTATCCAGCGCCGCGGCCAACCATTGGCGTTGCGGCCGCCGACGCCTACCTTGCTGATGGTTATGACAATGTCGTCGGCATGTCGTCGAAGTTTGCAGCCGCCGTGTGCGGCCGACTGATGCGGCTGCAGACCGAATTCGGCATCTCTGGCCCCATCGCTGAAATAGGCACGTTTGAGGGCCGATTTTTTATCGCGCTGGGCCATGCGCTGGAGCCAGGCGAAGTGGCGCTGGGCATTGACCTGTTCGATTGGCCTAACCCGGAAGTGCTGGGCCGCTTCGAAGCCAATTGTGCCAAGCACGGTCTCGATACCGCGCGCCGCGTCACCTGGAAGACCGATAGCCGCACCATGGTGCCGGCGGACCTGCTGGCCAAGGTTGGCGGGCGCAAGTTGCGCTTTTTCCACATCGACGGCGAGCATAGCCGGCACGCCCTGACCCGCGATCTGGAACGCGCGGTCGCCGTGATGGCCCCGGAAGGCCTGATCGTGCTCGATGACATGCTGCACCCCGGCTACCCGACCTTGATGGTGGCTGTGCACGAGTGGCTGGAAAAGAACCCCGACTGGTGCCCGTTGGCCATCCTCGACCGCGAAACCATCGTCGCTGCGCCCAAGTTCGTGCTCTGCCGCAGGGCGTGGTTCAAGCGCTACGAGGCGCGCATGCTGGAGGTGTTTCAGGCCAACGTCTGGCCCTTGGGTGCCGATTTCGAGCCCCACTGGTGCCTCGTTCTGAGCCTCGACACCCGGTTGGCAGCGATCACCTGAGCGGGTCAGTGCGCCCTAACAACCGCCTGTGATCGATTAGCCCCACCTCCCGTCGGGTTTGGTGCCGCAGGGGCTTTTGCCTGGGCGCGAATTGCTGTCATACTGAGTGGACACTTTGGCCAAGTGGACACTTTGGGTGTGTGCTCGTGTGCGGGCAAGTCTCTGAGTGCCCACACCCGGTGGTCCCCGCAGGACCCGTGCTTCGCGAGACCGACGCTCCATGACCGCAGACAGCACCAAGCCCTCACTGCTCGACCATATCAACGTGCCCGCCGATCTCAGGCTGTTGTCTGAGAAGGACCTGCGGCAAGTCGCCGACGAGTTGCGCGCTGAAACAATTTCGGCGGTGTCAGTGACCGGCGGCCATCTGGGTGCGGGCCTCGGCGTCGTCGAACTGACGGTGGCGCTGCATTGGGTGTTTAACACACCCGATGACCGGTTGATCTGGGACGTCGGCCATCAAGCCTACCCACACAAGATCTTGACCGGCCGCCGCGACCGGATTCGCACGCTGCGCATGGGCGGCGGCCTTTCCGGTTTCACCAAACGTACCGAAAGCGAATACGACCCGTTCGGCGCGGCGCACTCGTCGACATCGATTTCGGCCGGCCTCGGCATGGCCGTAGCCCGCGATCTTGACGGCCGTGACAACAATGTCATCGCGGTGATCGGTGATGGAGCCATGAGTGCGGGTATGGCGTATGAGGCTATGAACAACGCTGGCGCGCGCAGCGAGCGTCTCATCGTCATCCTCAACGACAACGACATGTCGATCGCGCCGCCGGTTGGCGCTCTCTCAAGTTATCTGGCCCGTATCTCCTCGTCGAACACCTACCTGCATCTGCGCGAGATCGGCAAGCAACTGGTCCACAAATTGCCCAAGCAATGGGAGCGGCGGGCGGCGCGCGCCGAAGAGCACACGCGCACCTTCTGGACAGGCGGCACGCTGTTTGAGGAGCTTGGCTTCTACTACGTCGGTCCGATCGATGGGCACGATCTCAACGTGCTGCTGCCCATTCTGAAAAATGTGCGCGACGCCGAGCAGGGGCCGATCCTGGTTCACGTCGTCACAAAAAAGGGCAAGGGATATCCCCCTGCCGAGGCCGCCAGCGACAAGTATCACGGCGTCAACAAGTTTAACGTTATTACGGGCGTGCAGGCGAAAGCGAAACCCAATGCGCCGGCGTATACGCGCGTGTTCGCCGAGGCGTTGATCCAACAAGCCCGCAAGGATCCAAAGATCGTGGCCGTCACTGCCGCGATGCCATCAGGCACGGGTCTTGATCTGTTCGGCGAGGAATTTCCGCATCGCACGTTTGACGTTGGCATCGCTGAGCAACATGGCGTGACGTTTGCTGCGGGGCTGGCGACTGAAGGTTACAAGCCGTTCGCGGCGATCTATTCGACGTTCCTGCAGCGCGCCTATGATCAGGTCGTGCATGACGTGGCGCTGCAGAAGCTGCCGGTGCGGTTCGCGATTGACCGGGCGGGCCTGGTTGGTGCCGATGGGGCCACGCACGCGGGTTCGTTCGATGTCGGTTACCTCGGGTCATTGCCGGGCATGGTGCTGATGGCGGCCGCCGATGAAGTCGAACTGGTGCACATGGTGGCAACGGCGGCGGCGATTGACGATGGCCCCTCGGCGTTCCGCTATCCGCGTGGCGAAGGCGTTGGTCTCGACATGCCGGCCGAAGGCATCCCGTTGGAGATCGGCCGTGGCCGTATCGTGCGCGAGGGCACCAAGGTCGCATTGTTGAGCTTCGGCACGCGTCTCGCTGAGTGCCTCAAGGCCGCCGACCAGCTCGCCGCACTGGGTCTCTCAACAACCGTGGCCGATGCGCGCTTTGCAAAGCCGCTCGACACCGCACTCATCAACCGGCTGGCGCGCGAGCATGAGGTCTTGATCACCATTGAGGAAGGCTCGATTGGCGGCTTTGGATCATTTGTGTTGCACCATCTGGCAACATCCGGCGCGCTCGATCAGGGCTTGAAGGTGCGACCGCTGACGCTGCCAGACATCTTCCTGGATCACGACAAACCGGAGATCATGTACGCCCTCGCTGGGCTCGACGCGGCGGCGATCGTCAAATGTGCCGTAGGTGCACTGGGCGTCGATGCCCGGGCTATTGGTGAGCGGGCCTGAGTGCGGTTCCGGAGTGACTGACGTGCGCTACGCAAGCGACCTGTCGGGTGTGAATGCCCCCGGCTTCACACGCCTCGGTCGCTGACGCAGTGCCTTGCCTGGCTAAGGGGCTTGGTTGGCTAAATGCCTTGGTTGGCTAAATGCCTTGGTTGGCTAAATGCCTTGGCTTGGCCCGCCACATCTGCACCGGCTGCCTTTTTTGCGCCATAAGATGGCTTGCCAAGGCTCCGGGCCATCCATAATGTCCTGATAACGGATCAATTGAATCCGGGGGCGCTGGCAGCGGTGATCGACACGCCGCCCGGTGTTCCATCAAAAAGATGTTCTGATCGTCCCATCGGTTTTTGGCTGGGCAGTATGCGCACGTTCTCGGCAAGCAGAAGCGATCGCGGTTCGTCTTTCGCGTCGGCGCTGTCGATGCACGTCTCGCCATGTGCTGACGGGGCTTGTCACTTCTTCAACTGCTTTGCGCTCAACCCGCTGATCATGGCACCGCTCGGCGACGGGATGACGTGCTGCTCTGGTCAGCGCGGCTCTGACCGTATCGATTGAAAACGCATTGGCACAACTGGCAGGGCTGATGGTGGTGGCGCTGCCGTAGTTCTGGAGGCCTCTGGACATGCTGCAGATTAAACGGCGAGAAGCATCCACGCCGGCCATCGCTGGCCACAACAGGAGCCGTCAACAGCTGCGCTTGGCCTGGTGGCCCGCGGCTTTGGCCGGCGCAATCGCCGTCGTTGCTGGGTTCGTTTTCATGGTCAGCGGTGCCGATTGGGCGCGGCAAGCCAACTTGGCGGTGGCAGAAGCGCCGCTGCGCCTGCAGGGCAATCTGCAGCTGCCGTCGTGGCTGCTCGGCAGCGCTGTGATGGATGCGGCAAGCCAGACGGTCATTGATGAGCAGCAGGCGCGGATCAGGTCGCTACAGGCGCGCCTGATGTCCTCTGAGCGTGAGGTCGGCATGCTGCGGCCACAGATCGACGATCTCAACCGGCAGCTCAAGGGACAGCAGGACGTTGTGCAGCGGACCACGGCCCTGTTGGCGCTGGCCTCCGCCGACGCCGCCGCGCGGCGACAGGCGCTTGCAGTTTCGGCCTCGGTTGAGAGTGCCGCCGCGCCGCCACCGGCTCCAGTGGCGAATGCGGTTGCGCCGCGCGTGGTCGCGGAAACGTCTTCAGTCCGTGCTACCGTTTTTTCAATCGCGGCGGCTCCAGCTCCGAAGACCGGTGTGCTGGAGACGGCGGCTAAAGTGGCGGAACCGGCCAAAGCGACATTGCCGCCGACCTGTGATCGGCAAGCACGGATGGGTGGCGACGCACCGCTGACGATCCAGTTTGACCGCGCCAAGGATATGCTTGAGATCGGCCATCATAAGACGCTAAACGAAGTGCTTGCGGTGGCTGTTGGTTGCCCAGGAACGACCATCGAAATCAAAGGCTATAGCGATAACCGCGGCACGCAGCGGCTCAAGAGCACGGTGTCGGAGCGGCGCGCTGAACTGACAGCGAAGTTCCTCGAGGCGCACGGTGTGAAACCAGAGCAGATGTCGGTCGTCGCGATGGCCGACCGGGCCCCGTTGGATACCAATGACACCGACGCCGGCCGGGCCCGCAATCGCCGTGTCGAAATTCGACTACGTCAGAGCAATTGACAGCGCACTTGACAGCGCACTTGCCGTCACGGCGACTGCATGGCCCTCGCCAGGGCCAGGGCTAGATCGCGCGCTGCTGCGTCCAATGACGGTGTCCAGCGCGCGTCGTTGGACGCGATCAGATTGGCTTCGCTTTTCAGCAGCACGCCGTCGTCGAGCACTTTCAGGCCGTTGGCGCGTAACGTCTCGCCGGTCGTGGTAATATCGACGATCAACTCGGCCAAGCCTGACGCCGGCGTGCCTTCAGTCGCGCCATGACTTTCGACAATACGATAGCTGGCAACGCCGGCGCGCGCGAAGTGATGCCGCGTCAAGTTCAGATACTTGGTCGCCACACGCACGCGATGACCGTGCCGGCTGCGAAAGCGCATGGCCATGGGTTCGAGATCGGCCAGCGTCCGCACGTCCAGCCAACAGGCAGGTACGGCAACGACCACATCGGCGTGACCAAAGCCGAGCTTGGCAAGAAACCGCACGCGCGCATCGGCGTCGTCAGTGGCTTCGCGCATCAGGTCTTCGCCAGTGATGCCGAGGTGAACGACACCGCGCCGCAGGCGATCCGCGATTTCGGACGACGATACAAAATGCACTTCGATCTCGGGCCGTCCGGCGATGGTGCCGCGATAATCGCGTGCCGAGGCCGATTTGTTGATGGTGAGCCCGGTTGCTGCAAATGTCTCAAGGCAGCGGTCCATCAGGCGGCCCTTGGAAGGCACGGCAAGGAGCAGACGATCTGTCATGACGCGGCTCCCACGAGGGCTGCGCGCAAGCGCTCTGTATAGACGGATGCGCCAACGGCGGGCACATCCGCTGGTCCGCCGACGGCGGCCAACAAGCTGTCGTAGCGACCGCCACCGGCGACCGGGCTTTTGTCGCCCAGTACGGGCGAGACCAGATCGAAGACGAAGCCCGTGTAATACTCAAAGCGGCGGCCAAATCCCCCTGAGAACCGCGCGGCGCTTAGATCGACGCCGGCCGATCCCAGCAAGGCGAGCCGCGCGCGGTACTGCGCGATGGCACCGCTGATGTCGCAGCGGTGCTGCGCGGCGAGTTTTTCCAAGGTGTCGATGGCTTGGGCGGGTGTGCCAGCAATCGCGACGTAGCTTTCTATCAGGTCCGCGCGGGCTTTCGGCAGCGGGCCTGATTTGGTGTCTGCGGCGGCATCGAGCAACCCAGCCGTGATCTCGCTGAGCTCGCGCGTGCCGAACAGATCGATACTTTTGTGCGCCAGAAAATCCGCGACGTGGGTTTCTGCCTCGTCGGGCTTGGTCGGGTCGAGCTGCGCCAACAGTGCGGGATCAATCCCTTCTGCAGACGCCGCCGGCCACGAGACGAGACGCTTGAGTTCGTTGTGAAACGCATCTGGCCGCCAGAACTGATGGGCGAGACGCTGCCGCCAGCGGGCCGGCATAGCCTGGGCGTCAAGGATGGCATGCAATAGCCCAAGATCGCCCATGTGCAGCGTGAAGTCGCTCAGGCCGGTATGCCGGAGTGCAGCCACCGTCGTTGCCACCACATCCACATCGGCCTCAGCGCGATTGGCAACGCCGAAGACTTCGTAGCCGGCTTGGCGTGTTTCACGCGCGTTGGCCTTCGGCGCATCTTGCGGCTGATAGCGGAAGATGGGCCCGCTGTAGCAGAAGCGTTGCGCTGAGCGGCCAGTCGGATCGCGATCGAGATAGATGCGGCAGACGGGGACAGTCAGGTCGGGCCGCAGGCATAACTCGTGGCCTTCAGGGTCGGTGAACACGTAGGTGCGGCCGCGCAGGCTCTCGCCGACCACATCGAGAAACAAACCCGCAGGCTGGATGATTGAGGGCGCAACAAGCTCCGCGCCCGCGCCACGGAACACTGCCGTGAGGCGCTGGTTGTAGTCTTCGATGACATCAAAGTGCTGGGTGGATTCAGGCGTCATCGGGGATCAGATCATCAGGTTCGCATCGCGGGCCAGCCGCCAGCGTCCATCACCCTCTTTGTGCTGGATCGTCAAGGTGTAACCGGATTCTTGGAGTGTGGGGCCGCCCGGCGGTGTGTTGGTCAAGGCCAGCGCGCTGCGCAGATAGGCTGCGTCGCCGGCTACAGGCAACTCTTCAATCTTGCTGGTGTCATCGATGGAGACGCCCGCCATCGCCCTGGATGCCGCGAGGAACTCCACCTTACCGAACGGCGGGCGGCCCGGTGTGAGGCACACCACATTGTCCGTTATCAGCGAACCGATGGTATCGAGATCGCCGGTGCACGATGCTGACAGCCACGCGGCGACCGCTACGATACAGCGATCCAGCCTCTGACACGTGGCTTTGTGAAGCGCGAAGAGGGCGTCAGTCAGACTTGCGCTTGAGGTGGCAGAC
Organism: Hyphomicrobiaceae bacterium; assembly: GCA_031379035.1. GTDB lineage: Bacteria > Pseudomonadota > Alphaproteobacteria > Rhizobiales > Hyphomicrobiaceae > JABFRJ01. The sequence goes on from JANNEU010000253.1 coordinate 17,507, forward strand.
TTTTGTGCGCGAGCCATCGGCGTTTGAGCGCCATCGGCACCCGGCGTTCGGTGGTGTCTTATCGTAGATATAGTAAGCACCGCGCCGCTTGCTGTTGAATGTTTGATTGGAGACATCATGGCCGCCGATGCGGACATTGTTGCCGAAACGGACCTCGGCGATGGCCGGTGCTGTCGCGAGCATCCCCAACAGTGACATCATGATCGCCAACTGAAACTGTTTCACCGAGATCTCCCGTTTCCTAGGGTCGTTCCGCTCCTGATGGAATCGAGGAGCGACCCTAGCCCTTTGTTTGGTCGTGCTTCTTTCGGGAAAACCGCTGCACACCCTCGGATCAAGTCCGAGGGCAAGCTTTTCCAGGAAGCACTCTACGCCTCACCCCGGCGGCGTGTTTTGTTCGTGCGCTGTCCTTAGCCGCTAACGATTTCCGCCAGCCACGCTCTTGCGGGCGTGGCTGGCGGATTGTGCTGACGCCGGAAGCCTTACTCGCCGAGCCCGCGGCGCTGCCACCAGCCACGGCGGCGGGGGCGGGACGGATCTTCGGGAGCTTCGGGCAGCGGCGTCACCGGAAGGGGTGCTAGAGCCGCCGGTTCAGGAGTGGGCGTTGCCGCGACCGGTGCGGCTGGACGGACGACGACCGGCTCCGGAGCGCGCACTGGTGGTGGTGCAGCCACGGCTGGATGCCCAGCGTGCGTATCGTTGTGTGCGTGCCCATCTGCATGCCCGCCACCATTGTCGTGGGTTGTGTGATGCGGCGTCGCTTGAGCTGCATGCGGCACAGGGGACGGTAGATCGTCGTGCGCGGGCGGCGCATCTCCGTTCAATGCAGGGTTCGGCTCGGCGTTCGACTCGGCGTTCGACTCGGCATTTAACTCGGGCGCAGTGCCGTCATTGGCGTCTTGTACTGCGTCGGCACCGTGCTCGGTATTGCCCGTTTCGGGGCCGTTGCCGCCCTCACGACCACGACGGCCACCACGGCGGCCGCGCCGGCGGCCACGGCGTGCGCCGTCGCCTTCGCCGCGTTCGCCGCCACGGCCCTCGGCTGCTTCACTGCTGCCGTCGCCGTTGCGGGGTTCGTCATTGGCATGGCCGCGCGCGGCAATCGTGTCGCCGGCATGGCCCTCATCGCGCGGCCCATCATGAGAACCCTCGTGTGAACCATTGGATTGATTGCCATCCAGGTTGCGTGCGGGTTGCCCGTTGTTGTCGGTGCCGGCATGACGCTGTGCGTCGGGCTCACCGCGGTCACGGTCGCGGCCTCTCCGGCGGCGGCGGCGGCGGCCATCGCGTTGGCCGTCCTGGGCACCACCCTGACTGCGATCTTGACCCCGATCCTGGCCCCGATCTGCGCCGCGCTCCTGGTTGCGCTCTGATCCACGGTCATCGCCATCGCGATCTTCGTCGCTGCCGACGTGTTCGATTTCGTTGACGGTGCGATCACCGGCATCCGACACGTCTTCAGTCTCGAGGTGACCTTCCTCGCCATCAAGGCCCCAATCCATGCTGACGGCGGCGCGATCCGGCGCGCGTGCCGGCAACAGCGGTGTGGCGCTGCGTTCAATGGCAAAGTTTGCACCCTGCATGCGATCGCTGGCCTGCACCGCGACAGCGACGCCATAGCGGCGTTCGATATCAAGGATGAAGCTGCGCTTGTTGTTGAGGATGTAGAGCGCAACCGTTGCCGTTGTAAGAACGTTGACCGACGAGCGCGCGTCCTTGGCCAGATGATCTTCCAGGCCGCGCAGCACAGCCAACGCCACGCTTTCGGTTGAGCGGATCATGCCGGTGCCCTGGCAGTGCGGGCATTGCGATGTGGAGCCTTCGAGCACGCCCGTGCGCATGCGTTGGCGGCTCATTTCCATGAGGCCGAAGTGCGAGATCCGGCCGACCTGGATGCGGGCACGGTCGAAGCGCAGTGCGTCGGTCAAGCGGTGCTCGACCTTGCGGTTATTACGCTTCTCTTCCATGTCGATGAAGTCGATGACGATGAGACCTGCGAGGTCGCGCAGCTTCAATTGCCGGGCAATTTCATCAGAGGCTTCAAGGTTCGTCGCCAGCGCAGTGTCCTCGATGGAATACTCGCGCGTCGACTTGCCGGAGTTCACGTCGATGGAGACCAGCGCTTCGGTCTGGTTGATCACGATGTAGCCACCCGACTTCAACGTCACGTAGGGGCTGAACATGGCGGTCAGCTGGCGCTCGATCGGGTAGCGCGAGAAGATCGCCTCGGGCTGGGTGTAGCGCGTGACGTTCTTGGTGTGGCTCGGCATCAGCATGCGCATGAAGGCATGCGCATCCTCATAGGCCTGATCACCGGCGACGACGACCTCATCGATCTCCTTCGTATAGAGATCGCGGATCGAGCGTTTGATGAGATTGCCTTCCTCGTAGACGAGGCTTGGCGCGGTTGATTGCAAGGTCAGTTCGCGCACGCTCTCCCAGAGGCGGAGCAGGTATTCGTAGTCGCGCTTGATTTCCTGGCTGGTGCGGGCGGCACCGGCGGTGCGGATGATCAGGCCCATGCCTTCCTGGACGTCGAGTTCCTGCGCGATGGCCTTGAGGCGCTTGCGGTCGCCCGGCTGCGTGATCTTGCGTGAGATGCCACCGCCACGGCCGGTATTGGGCATCAGGACGGTGTAGCGGCCGGCGAGTGACAGGTACGTGGTCAGTGCGGCACCCTTGTTGCCGCGTTCCTCTTTCACGACCTGCACCAAGATCACTTGGCGGCGCTTGATGACCTCTTGGATTTTGTATTGGCGGCGGCGCTGGCGGCGCGGGCGGTCCTGCGGTTCATCGCCGCCTTCGTCTTCGCTGCTGCTGTCGTCGTCGGCACCAGCACCAATGGTTTCGGGTGCCTCGGTGTTCTCGGGGACTTCCTCGATGTGGTCGGCCCCGTGGCGGCGGCTCTCGCCGTCGGCATGGGCTTGATCATTGCTGTGTTCGGTGTGCGCTGCAGCGGTGTCGCCATGCTGATGGGTATCGTGCGTGTGATCGTGGGCATGGTCGTGTCCGTGATCATGGCGTTCAGCGTCACGGCCCGGCTGGTCGCTGTGGGGCACTGCGTGCGCGTGGCCGGGATCGGTCTCGGCCGGATAGGCTTCGCTGACGCGCGCGTCGTCGTGGCCAGTGGCCTCCGCGAGCGTCGCGTTGTCGTGCGGGGCGTCATGATTGGACTGTTCGTGGGCTGCTGCACCCTCATGGGCGGCTGGATGGGTGCCGTCATGGGTGCCGTGATGGGCATCGTCTTGCGGGTGTGCATCGCCGCCAGTGTGGGGCTGCTCGTCGCCGGGTTGGACAGCCGTGTCGCCATTCGACGACTGCGCGCTGTGGCGATGGCGACCGCCATCTCGGCCACCATGACGTCCGCCGTCGCGGCCACCATCTCTGCCGCCGTCGCGTCCTCCGTCCCGGCCGCGGCGTTGGCCGCCCTGCGCGCGGCGCTCGGCGCGTGCGTCAGCTTCCGCATCAGCCTCGGCTTCGGCGGCGGCCTCTTCGTCGATCAGCGCCTGCCGATCCGACATAGGGATCTGGTAATAGTCGGGATGGATTTCGTTGAATGCCAGGAACCCATGGCGATTGCCGCCGTACTCGACGAATGCAGCCTGCAACGACGGCTCGACGCGGGTTACTTTGGCGAGGTAAATGCTGCCTCGCAGCAACTTCCGGGCAGCGCTTTCGTAGTCAAATTCCTCTACGCGGCCGTTGCGTAGAACCACGACCCGGGTCTCTTCCGGGTGGGTGGCGTCGATAAGCATCTTGTTGGTTTTGTTGTCCATTGCGGAAAGATCCTGGGCGGCGAGGTCCGCGCCCGCGATCCTGCGATCGGCGTTCTCAGATCAGATGGGAGATCAGGGTGTGCCGGGCAGGCAGCGAAGCGGGTCCGCGCGCCATTGTGGGGGTTGGGGATGGACCCAATCACGGCGCATTCGAGGCTCGAGAGCCCCGCTGCGCCAAAGCTCTGATCTGCGTTCACGCCGCTTCTAGGCAACAGCCGCCCCGCACGCACGCAGCTTGCACGCCCGAGGGGCGCGCATACTGCAGCTGGTAGGACGGGCGTGTGAAACATCAGATCTTCGGCCGTCGGTGACGGTTCCGGTTCGGTCGCACCGTCCTGGAGGGAAGTCCCGTCCTGGGCGATGCTGCGCTGCAGCTGAGTGAGGCTAGCAGCAAACTCAACGGGCTGGTCTCGGGGCCCGCGCCCCTCGGCCACATGCTCCAGCCATCGAACAGTCTCGCCGGCCAGGCCTGTGGTTGAATATCTAGCGGCGACCGGTCAACACGGGGTTCGTGACTTACCGGCACTCCGATCACGAGAACGCTCGTCCGGGTGCGCGCGCGTGATCCGCGCGACCCGCTCTGGACGTTAATGCTGCAGCCGTGTGTGCCACCATCGGGGAATGGGGCTTGATGCAACCAAGCACTCTGCCAACTTGCGTCCTCGCCACGATTTGCGGGCATTGAACGTATGTCAGAAAATTCGGCTACATCTGGCAACAGCCTGGCGCGATCAGAAGACGAATTCCGGGTCGAACCAGCAAATCACATTATCATGGTAGGGCTTTACCAAGTTGGTTGCAAGCTACTCGCGAGTCCCATAAGCCGAGTTTCTATCGGCTATTGGGGCTTGAGGGCTTCGTATGCCCCGGGTGGGGAGGTTGAAGTGGGGCCTCGCTGGCTTGCGGCCAGGCGAACTGGACGGGAACGACTGCGAAACTAGGCTCTGACACGGATGGGTTGGGCAGCAATGCAGGGAACGCCGTTCAACGCACCCTGCTCAATGCGGCTGGCTCCCAGCTGGATTACCCTCCCACGGTTTGGCAAACAAGGTCTTAAGCAGTGTGTTCAAGCGCTCCTCTGCCTGGCGCTGATGGGGCTGGTGATGCCGGTTGTGTCCGCCGCCGCCCAGACGGACGTTGCAAAGACCCGCATGCCAGTTGGAGATCCGGCTCGCATGGGGGCGACGGAGGTTGCCAAAACCCCACCGGTGGGTGCGGCTGTTGCGGCTGCGGCGGCGGCCGTTGCAACTAGCGTCCGGGTTACCGTACTGGGATCACGGACGGTGTTTGAGCTGGCGGTGTCCAAGCCCGTAACGCCGCAGGTCTTCGTCCTTTCCAATCCGGACCGGATCGTTGTGGATGTTCCGGAGTTGGACTTCAACTTGCCAGCCGATGCCGGTCGGGTCGGGGCCGGTCTGATCACAGGTTTTCGTTATGGCCTGTTTGGGGCCGGACGCTCGCGTATCGTGATTGACGTCACGCGGGGGGTGCGGGTGACCCGCGCCGCCATGGCCGGCAGTGGATCAGGATTGTCGCCCCGCCTTGAGATCGAGGTCGAGGGCGCTGCGGGAGATTGGGCACCCGCCACCCTTCCAGCTGCGGCCAGTGCCGCCCCGCCCAAGGCCTTTGCCGAGCGTAAGGCCGGCAGCAAGTTCGTGGTCATGATCGATCCCGGGCATGGCGGAATCGACGGTGGGGCGATCAGCGGTTCGCAGGTGATCGAAAAGGATATCACTCTTGCGGTGGCACGGCAGCTTAAGGCAGCGCTCGATGCGCGACAGCGCTACGATGTACGGTTGACGCGGTCAGCCGATACGTTTGTGTCGTTGGATGCGCGGGTGGAACTGTCGCAGGCGGCCAGTGCTGACCTGTTCATCTCAATTCATGCCGACTCGGTTGGCGATGCGGCGGTGGCGCGCACTGCGCGCGGGGGTGCGATCTACACACTCTCTGAAACCGCTTCGAACCAGGCCGCGCAGCAGTTTGCCGACAAGGAGAACGCGGCAGACGCGGCCGGTGGGCTGGGCGGTGCAAACGACAGCGGTGCCAGCCAAGTGAACTCGATCCTCGCCGACCTCGTGAAGCGGGAAACGCATAATTTTTCACTGCAGTTCAAGAGCTTGCTTGTAGATCGACTGCGGCCGACGAACATTCTTGGACGCGATCCGTCGCGCGCGGCGGCCTTTAAGGTGTTGCGGCAGATGCAAACGCCCACTGTTCTGTTGGAGTTAGGGTTCCTAACGCACGAGATCGACGCCCAGCAGATGCAGACGATTGAATGGCAAAAGCGCATTGCCGCGGCAATCGCGACGGCTGTCGATAGCTACGCGGCGCGGCGGGTGGAGACAGCGCGTTGAGGTGAGGACGGCAGATCGCCGAGGCCAACAGCGCACAATAACAGATATCCCGGCATAAGTCGGCGCGTTGCTGCCGCAATTGTGGCCGAACATGACTGTGAATGGCAGTGATGGCCGGTATTCGCACAAATCCCGAGCTTGATGCTCAGGGTGGGGTAGACTAGACCTCGCACAACCCGGGTGTGCCCTTGAATGCCTGCTGGGCAGGCTTCTGGGCAGGCTTCTGGGCAGGCTCCAACGACTGCGTACGTTTCGTATTTGCTGCGCATGTGTGGTCGCGGAGGCAAGGCATTCTCGGGAGACTCGCGTAAGCATGTGGACGTCCCCTTTGTCAGTCGATGCGACGCCATGAAGGTTGATTGGTGTTGCCGTGAGTGCCAGCAGTCTTTCGCGCATGCCGGTAGTTGTCCTCGTGTCCCGCCGGACGGCCGATCAATTGGATATACGACCTGATGCGTGCGCCGATCCTGCCACCGCCCATGAAGCCGAAGCGCAAAAAGCGGCGCAAGAGTACGCTGCTGCGCGTTCTTGGCTTTGTTTTCGCCACGTCAGTGATTGTGGGCGTCGCTGGCTCGGGTGCGGCAGGCTACCTGCTGTGGAAGGCGTCGCGCGACCTGCCGGATTACGACAGCCTTGCCAAATATGAGCCGCCGGTGATGACGCGCATCCATGCGCACGACGGCAGCCTGATGGCGGAGTACGCCAAGGAACGCCGCATCTTCGTCCCGATCAACACGATCCCGAAAATGGTGTCGGGTGCCTATCTGTCTGCTGAAGACAAGCGGTTCTATGATCATCCCGGCATCGATATTCACGGCATCGGCCGTGCGGCGTTGAAGGCCGCGGAAACGGCCATCAAGGGATCGAAGCGGCGTGCTGAAGGCGCGTCCACGATCACCCAGCAGGTCGCCAAGAACTTCCTGCTCACGAGTGACCGCACGCTTGAGCGCAAGCTCAAAGAGGCCATTCTCGCGTTGCGCATCGAGAAGGCTTACCCCAAGGAAAAGATCCTTGAGCTGTATCTGAACGAGATCTATCTGGGGCTCGGTGCCTATGGCGTGGCGGGCGCGGCGTTGACCTACTTCGGCAAAGAGCTTGATCAGCTTGAGCCGGAGGAAGCGGCTTATCTCGCTGCTCTCCCCAAGGCACCGAACAACTACCACCCATTCAAATACAAGGAAAAAGCGCTCGAACGCCGGAACTGGATTCTTGGCGAGATGGCGGCTAACGGGTACATCACCAAGCAGCAGTCGGACGCGGCAAAGGTCAAAGACCTTGTCGTAAACATCCGAGGCCTTGGCACACAGATTTACGCCGCCGACTATTTTGCCGAAGAGGTGCGCCGTACGCTGGTTGCGCTCTATCAGGAAGATGGCCTCTACGGCAAAGCCGACCGCACGGGTGCTGGCGATGGCAAGGTCAATGGCGGTCTCTCGGTGCGCACCACGCTCGACCCGAAGATGCAGCGCATCGCGCGCCGCGTGTTGATCGATGGTCTCGTCAGTTTTGACCGCGACAAAGGCTGGCGTGGCCCGATCCAGAAAATTGACGCCGGCGGGGACTGGGGCATTGCCCTCGGCACAATTGATACGCCGTCCGATATGGCACCGTGGCGGCTCGGCGTTGTCATTGGCATGGATCGTACCAAGGCGCAGATCGGCCTGAAGCCCGGTCGGCAGCCCGACGGCAAGCTGGTGGCTGACCGCGAAGGCGTTGACATCCCCTACGACGAAATCAAGTGGGCCAATAAGAAGGCCTCCAAGACCCCTGGTCCAGCCGACGTACTCGCCGTTGGCGATGTGGTCTGGGTCGCGCCGAAAGATCCGACCAAGCCGGATGGTCCCGGCGCGGTCTGGTCGCTGATGCAAGTTCCGGAAGTGGCCGGTGGCATGATTGCCATGGACCCCCATACCGGCCGTGTGCACGCTGTGGTCGGCGGCTTCTCGTTCGCCGCCAGCCAGTTTGACCGTGCGTTGCAAGCGCGACGTCAGCCGGGCTCGTCGTTCAAGCCCATCGTCTACGCGGCCGCCATCGACAACGGCTACAAGCCGACGTCGATCGTGCTTGATGCGCCGTTCTGCAAGGAGCAGCTGAAGGGCGAAGAGTGGTGCCCGAAGAACTATGAGGGCGATAAGTCTTACGGTCCGCAGACGCTGCGCCACGGTATCGAGAAATCACGCAATCAGATGACGGTGCGCCTCGCCGACGACATGGGCATGCCGTTGATTGTCGAGTACGCCAAGCGCTTCGGCGTCTACGACGATCTGCTGCCGGTGCTGTCGATGTCGCTCGGCGCGGGTGAGACCACGTTGCTGCGCATGGTGACCGCCTATTCGACGTTTGCGAACGGCGGCAAGCTGGTGCGCGCCTCGTTGATTGACCGGATTCAGGACCGCTGGGGCAAGACCATCTGGCGTCACGATGATCGTGATTGCGCGAAGTGCCGTGTCGATGCGCCCGGAGAAGAGCCTGATCTGCCTGACGAGCGCCGTCAGATCCTCGACCCGCACACGGCCTATCAAATGACCTCGGTGTTGGAAGGCGTCGTGCAGCGCGGCACCGGCACGCGCGTCAAGGAACTCATTCCTGGTGTTCCCGTCGCCGGCAAAACGGGCACCTCGAACGACGAAAAAGACGCGTGGTTCGTGGGCTACACGCCGGATCTCGTGGTCGGTGTGTTCATCGGCTACGACACGCCCAAGCCGATGGGCAAGGGCCGCACAGGCGGTCAGTTCGCCGCCCCCATCGTCGGCAATTTTATGAAACTCGTGCTGGCCGACAAGAAACCGGTGCCCTTCCGGCAACCTCCGGGCCTGAAGACCGTGCGCGTGAACGGTAAGACCGGCGTGCGTGCGGCCAGCGACGAGAAGGACACCATGTGGGAGTTCTTCAAGCCGTTCGAGGAACCTGACGATAGTTACTCCGTCATCGGCCTCACCTCCGGTGATGGCACCGACTTCGTCTCCCCTGAGCAGCAAAAGCAAGGCGGCCGCACGATCAGTACGGGGCGTGGTGGGCTGTATTGAGGGATGCGGTGTGGGCCACACCGCCTGCGCGTCTTGGCTCTCAGGTCTTTAGGGCGGGTTTCTGCTGGGTTGTGCAGTGAATGCCGCCACCGGCTGCGCCAATCGGATCGACGTTGAGGCTGACAACGCGCCGTCCTGGATACAGTGTTTGCAGGATGGCCTGGGCCTTGGTGTCGGCCGTGTCGTCACCGAATTCCGCGCCGATGACCGCGCCGTTGCAGACGTAATAGTTCACATAGCTTGCGACGAAGTCTTTTGAGCGGACCCGCACGCGGACGGGTTCTGGGATAACCACGATATCGAGCGCGCGCCCTTGCGCATCACGGGCGGCTTTCAAGGCTTGATAGGTTTCAAAGGCAGCGACCGACCACGGGTCGCTGCGATCTGGGCTGTTGCCCAATTGGATAACGACTTGGCCCGGCTTCACAAAGCGGACCAAGGCATCGATGTGATAGTCAGTGATATCAGCCCCGCGGATACCGGGTGCCCAGATCATGCGTTCGGCACCCAATGCGTCCAGCAGCAGCCGTTCGATCACAGCCTTGCTCTGCGTGTTGCGATTGGCATTGATCCAAGAACTCTCGTGCGCGAGCGCCGTTCCCGCTCCATCGACCTCGACACCACCGGCCTCGCCGACGATCCCGTTTGCGAAGACGGGTAGCTGCAAGTGTGCAGCGACGCGTTTTGCAATTTGGCTGCCATCGACATGTCGCTGTTTGTCACCCCATCCGTTGAAGCCAAGGTCGGACACCGCGATCTCACCATTACCGGAGACGACGAATGTCGGGCCCGAGTCGCGGCACCAGAGGTCTTCGGTGGGGATTGGCCATACGGCGATGCCTGACCCGAGTGACATCGTGGCGTCGGCGGCTTGTTCGGCGCGCGCAAGCACGACAACGGGCTCGAATGGGGCAATTGATTTGGCAATGAGCGCAATTTTACTGCGCACCGCTGCCAGCTCACGCGCGCCGCCGTAGAGCTGCGCGCGAGAGGGCCACTGCATCAATGTCAGCTCATGGGGATCGCTTTCGAGGGGTGCTCGAAACCCGGCGGCCGTCGCGGACGGTTTGCCTTGCGCAAAGGCAGAGGGGGACATGGTGAGCGTTGCCCCGGTTGCGAGTGTGGAACAGCTGACAAGTGTCTTGATCATGTCGCGTCGATTGCGCATCTGGCATTGGTATGCGGGTTCAGCTTGCCTGTCGACTGAACGTATGTCTCATCGGTTCTGTGCTTCCATTGATCCAATTCCGGTCAGCCTGGCTGCCGCCACCCGATGTGGGGGATTTGATCCTGATGTCCCTGGACCGTTACCCATCCCCGCCATTACCCCCGCCGCGCCTTGTGCGACTTGAGCAAGGCTGCGAGCGCTGAGAGTTTGCGCGCCTCGGCATGGTCGAGCGCCGTCTTGCCTTTGCGATCAACGATATCGGGATCGGCACCGGCCTGCAGCACCAGCCGCGCAATCTCGATATGCCGTGGCCCGCCGTCGCTGAGATAGGCGATCTCGATCAGGCAGGTCCAACCGAGCGTGTTGATGTGATCGACATCGATGGCGGTGTCGAGCAGCACACGCACGGCGTCCACGTGGCCCTTCTCGCACGCCGGGATCAGCGCGGTGCCGCCGAAGCGGTTGCGGATCGTCAGGTCAGGCCCGTGCGGGATCATCAGGCGCAAGATGTCGGCGCGGCCAAGTGCGCCGGCCAGCAGCCACGGCGTATCGAGATCGCGGGCCTGCGCGTTGACACTTGCGCCCTCCGAGAGCAGCAGCTTGACTGCTTCGATCCGGTTGTGGACGACGGCCAGATAGAGCGGCGTGCGCAGGCTCTCATCGCGCACGTCGACTTTGGTGCCGACGTTGATCAGCCGGTTGATCGCCGACGTATCGCCGCGCTCGGCAGCGTCCATCATGGCGAAGCGCTGGCGCTGGGCGTCGGACTGGGGAGGCTCAGCGGCGTGTGCGGTCGCGACGAGCAGAAGCAAGGCAAGGGGCGCATATTTTAATGGCGCGCCTACGCCCGCTGCCCCTTGCCCCCGCCAAAGGCCGCGGGACTTTGGAAACCTGCTGTTGTTTGAACCAAATTGATGGTCCAGGGCGGAAGCTCTGGTGCGGGTGTGCGAGGGCCGCGTAGGCCCTTGCAGTTCGCCCGCAGGGCGAAAGCAGGCCAGCCACCGCGATCTCAAGAGATTCATTACCTGCATTGATCTGCCGATTTTGCTGCTGTGGGCTGAATTGCCCGCATGGCTCCATACGTGCTTCGAGGCGGGGCTGCATAGACGCGGGGCGGCCATCGTGATTGATTTGCGACCAAGCATACAAAGCAAATCACCGCCACGATGAGGAGATGCCCCATGAAACTCACCGACGCCCAGGTGGCACAGTTCAAAACCGATGGCTGGTTGTTCCTGCCCGAAGCGTTCTCGGGGGAAGAGGTCGCGATCCTGCGCGAGGAGGCCGAAGGCATCTACGCCGCCAACCGGCCTGAGATCTGGCGCGAAAAGAATGGCGCGCCGCGCACGGCCTTTGCCGCCCATACCTACAACGAGGGCTTCGCTTTGCTGGGCCGTCACCCACGACTGATCAATCCGGTCGAGCAGTTGTTCGGCGAAAAGCTCTACATGCATCAGTACAAGATCAACGCGAAGGCCAAGTTCGCCGGTGATGTCTGGCAGTGGCATCAGGACTACGGCACCTGGCTGCGTGACGACGGTATGCCCGAGCCGCGTGCCATGAATATCGCCGTCTACCTCGACGAAGTGTTCACCTACAACGGCCCGCTGATGCTGATCCCCAAGAGCCAGCATCACGGCAACCTGAAAGCCGGCCACGACACCGGCACCACCAGCTATCCGCTGTGGACGTTGGACGAGGACACTGTGACAAAACTTTGCGACGATGGCGGCATCGTCGTGCCGGTCGGCAAGCCCGGTGGCGTGCTGCTGTTCCACGGCAATCTCGTGCACGGCTCGTCGGGCAACATCACGCCCTATCCGCGCAAGATCGTGTATCTGACGCTCAACGCCGTTTCGAACTACATCCGCAAACCGACGCGCGCCGAGTGGATCGCGCATCAGGACTTCACGCCGATCACGGCGTGTGCGGAGGACGCGCTGCTGCAATACGCCCGCCGGCAGCGCAAGCAGGCAGCGGAGTAGGCGGCGGGCCGTAGGGTGCAATAGCGAAGCGTATTGCACCACCGCGGCTGGCAGTGATCTCCCAGTTCAAAGCCTGACGCGCGGCGCGGCGCAATACGCCCTGACGCGGGCTATTGCGCCCTACGGTCGTTTGCCGCCGCCTACTCAGCCGGCAGTGTCTTGTCCGCGCTACCCCGCGCTTTGCGGCCGGGGATCAGCATGGATACGCGCTCTTTGTAGCGGCGGTAGTCGTCGCCGAACATGTCGACCAGATCGCGCTCTTCCAGCCAGATGCCGATTAGAATGTAGGCGGTGGTACCAGCCGCTAACAGCAGATGCCCCACCGTCATCACCGGCGCCGCCCAGAAGGCAATGATGAAACCGAGATAGATCGGGTGGCGGACGAACTTGTAATAGAGCGGCGTGCGGAAGCGCGGCGTCGGCATCGGCTGGCCGCTGAGATTGTTGGCGACCTGATGCAGCCCGAACAGCTCGAAGTGGTTGATCAGGAATGTGCTGGTCAGCACGATCAGCCAGCCCAGGAGCGACACAGCCGTCACCAGCATCGCAACATCTAAATTGCTTATTTCCCAGATCACATCGGGCAGTGGCCGCCATTGCCAGAATAGCAACACCAGCGCCAAGCTGGAGAGCAGCACGTAGGTGCTCCGTTCAACCGACTTGGGGACAAACTGCGTCCACCAGCGCTTGAATCCCTGGCGTGCCATCACGCTGTGCTGCAGCGCGAACACCGCCATCAGCGCCAGGTTGGCGGCCAATGCTTCAGCCAGTGGCACAAGGGGGCCGGTGTCAATGGTCTTGGGCACATAGAAACCCCCGACAAAGCCGATGGCGTATAGAAAAGTGACAAAAAACAAGGCGTAGGACGCCACGCCGTAGCCGAATGCCAATAGCCTGCCCATAAGGATCTCCTGCTGTTCCGTGAGGGATAGATCGTCGTATGGCCCGGTGGCAGATGTGATTGTGATGGGCGGTGTGACGCCATCGGGATTGCAGCAGTGTGCGCGCGTCGCGCTGCCAAGACTTTGCCAAGGCCTTGATTTGTCCCCGACAAGCGCGTGAGTATCCCTTGAGATTAGCTCGGGGACCCGCCTGGAGAACCCGCGTGAAGGTACTTTTTGCCGACCACATGCTGGATGACGAACGGCGCGAGCTGTGCCGCGGCGCGGAAAGCATAGCCGTCGAGCCGCAGGTGTTCGACCTGCTGGTCTATCTGGTCGAGAACCGCGATCGCGTCGTCAGCAAGGACGATCTGATGACCTCGGTGTGGGGTGGCCGGATCGTGTCCGAATCGACGCTGACCAGCCGCATCAATGCCGCCCGCAAGGCTATCGGCGACACCGGGCGCGACCAGAAGCTGATCCGCACCATCGCGCGCAAAGGGTTCCGTTTTGTCGGCGATGTGCGCCTGCCGTCGCCTGCCAACGACACGGCCTATCCTGCGGGCACGCCACCCGACGGCAGCCCCGAGCCGACGCGGCCGGCCATTGCCGTGCTCCCGTTCGTCAACATGAGCGGCAACCCCGAGCAGGAGTATTTCTCCGAAGGCATCAGCGAGGACATCATCAC
>JANNEU010000261.1:0-7285 GCA_031379035.1 Hyphomicrobiaceae bacterium
GCGTTGATCAACTGACGATCCGACGCACCGTTCAGCCAGCCAGCCACCATTGCCTTCGGGCGCGAACCCAACGACTTACGGCCCACCGCACCCGACCGCATGACCTGCACGAACGTGCGCAGCATCCGACCGTTGTCGATCACCCGCGGAAACGCGCGAGCAAACAGCGCCGTGTCAGCCATCGAAAGGGCCGCCAGCAAGAGCGCCGGCATATCTTTCATGTGGCCATGCTGGCGCGCGTGAATGGCAGCCTGCGCTAAGAACTTCGGCTCAACCTGAGCGGCGAGCTTGAGAACATCATCCAGCTGCGCCTCGGCATGGGCGTAGAACGTGGGCGAGAGCGTGCCCGTATGGGCAAGCTGCGCCAGCTGATGCTTCGGCTCGAACGCGTAGGCCGGTGCGCCTGCGCTGTTGGTCGCGTTGGTGCGCGGCAACAGTTTGCCAGCGTAGGTCTTGAACAGCGAAAGGTTTGCCATGGCACGGTGTCCTTGTTGGTCATGTGCCAGGACATTTGCAGCGGCCGTGCCAATTCGTGGAAATGTCCAGAAATTTCTTTCAACATATTGATATTAAATAGTTTATTTTCCTATCTGCACTGAACAGCATTGATACATGATTGACATTTACGATCCTCTGGTATCGTATTTTATCTTATGATATAATGTCGCGATGAAAACACGCATTGCCATCGGGTTCCTCGGAACAACCCTTGATCAAGGCAAGAATGTTGACCGCTGGCAGCGCTGGCGGCCGACGGTGGCCTTGCATCAGCACGCTGATCTGCTGATCAACCGGCTGGAGCTGATTTATGCGCGGCAGCACACGGCGCTAGCCGAACGTGTTACCCGAGACGTCCAGCAGGTCTCACCCGATACCGAAGTGCGGCACCACCTGCTGACACTCAAAGATCCATGGGATTTCGAGGAGGTATACGCCGCACTGCACGACTTCGCGCGAACGTATCCCTTCGATGCCGATGCCGAAGAGTACCTGATCAATATCACCACCGGCACGCACGTGGTGCAGATCTGCTGGTTTCTTCTGGCAGAAGCGCGGTTGGTGCCGGGCAAGCTGCTGCAGCTGACGCCGCCCAAGCGCTGGAAGGATGGCGGCACGGGCACCTACGGCATTATCGATCTCGATCTGTCGCGCTTCGACAAGATCGCAACCCGCTTCCGCGCCGAGGCCGCCGAGGCCACGTCGTTTCTCAAGTCCGGCATCGAGACCAAGAACGATGCCTTTAACAGGATGATTGATCGCATCGAGCAGGTGGCGGTGCGGTCACGGGCACCGATCCTACTGACGGGACCGACAGGGGCCGGCAAATCGCAACTGGCACGACGCATTTTTGAGCTCAAGAAAGCCCGCCATCAGGTCAAAGGCGCGTTCATTGAGGTAAACTGCGCAACCTTGCGCGGCGATCAAGCAATGTCCGCTCTGTTCGGTCACGTAAAGGGCGCGTTTACGGGCGCGGCATCAGACCGTCCGGGACTGTTGCGGGGTGCACACGACGGCATTCTATTCCTCGACGAAATCGGCGAACTGGGGATCGACGAGCAGGCCATGATCTTGCGCGCCATCGAGGAAAAGCGCTTTCTGCCATTTGGCTCCGACAAAGAAGCAACCAGCGACTTCCAGCTGATCGCTGGCACGAACCGTGATCTCGGCCAAGCGGTACGAGAAGGGAAGTTTCGCGAGGATCTACTCGCGCGCCTGGATTTATGGACGTTCGCGCTACCCGGCCTCAGAGAACGGCGCGAAGATATTGCACCCAACCTGGACTTCGAGCTCGCCCGCCACGCGCGCACCACCGGCGACACCGTGTCCTTCAACAAAGAAGCCCGCGAGCGTTACGTCCGCTTTGCCATGTCCGGTGACGCCGTGTGGCTCGCCAACTTCCGCGACCTCGGCGCCTCCGTAACGCGCATGGCCACGCTCGCGCCCCAGGGACGCATTTCAGAGGGCCTCGTCGCCGAGGAAATCGAACGCTTGACCGTCAAATGGTCTGATCATGGTCGCGCGGCCAGCGGCGACGGACTGGACCAGGTGTTAGGACGTGACGCCACCACAAAGCTCGATTTGTTTGACCGCGCGCAATTGGCAGCCGTCGTCAGGATCTGCCGCGAGAGCCGCACGATGAGTGAAGCGGGCCGGCGTCTGTTCGCAAACTCACGTCAGGCGAAAAAATCAAACAACGACGCTGATCGTCTAAAAAAGTATCTCGCCCGCTTCGGATTGCGGTGGAGCGATGTGGAAATTTGAACGCAACCACCGTCAACTTTCAGACCCGCTGAACTTGCTCCGTGTGCGCAGGTGAGATAAACAAACATGACAGCGCAAAGCTGAGAGGACGGCGCGTCAAAGCTGTGCCCGACATTGGCCGCAGTTGGCTGGCAGTCCGTTTCTCCTAGAGCATGGACGCGACATGATTAGTCGGTGACAGAACAAGCCGTTTGCTCTGTCAATATTGCAGTATTTCCAACTTATTGTAGTGAAAGAAGGCAAGTGGTGGTGGACGAGAAAGAGCGTGCGGTTCTATCTGAGAATGCCACTGGCGCAACGCTGAGCAGCGACCAGGCTGCAACAGTAGCGACTGCCGCAAACCCGCCAAATGAAAACCGAGCAGACAAGCCAGGTCTCGCGGTACCGGTCACGCGAGCAGCAAATTGGTCTGGGCGCACGCCGCTGGAAGCAGCGTCCGCCGGTGACCAAACATCACCAACACCATCAAAACCGCTGTTCGTGCGGTCGGCGCCGCTCGTACAGCCCCTCATCGGCTCGGCGACTGTTGATCGGCCAATGACGCGGCCAATGCCGCAGGATGTCACCGCAAAACCACCGGCCGGAATCAGCGTGCCTGCGGCGACAGCGGCGACCAGTCCGGCGTCCGAAAAAATCTACCCGATGCTGGAACGCAAGGGCAATCCGACTGAGAGCAAGCCGCACGCTGCAGTCGTAACGCAAACACCTGGACGCCCAGAATCTGCTCCAGAACCTGCTCCAGGACCGGCTGCTGAAGTGAAATTCATCGAGATTCGAAGCCAACAGCTCGAAGGCGAAATGAATGTGCTGCGTCGCGAGCTGAACCGTTTGCAGACCGCCAAGCAGTCCACAGATCAGGCCCTGCTGGAGTCGCGGCGCAGCATAAAGGATTTTGAACAGCGGTTGGCCAAGGTCAAAACAACCGTGTCATACCAGCTCGGCAGTACCTTGGTCGAATCGAAGAAGTCGTGGTCTGCAGCTTCGAAACTGCCTGGTCGACTTTTTCAGGTCTATCGTAATTCCCGCAAGCTCAAACAGCGCGCCACTAAAAACAAAGATGCCGTACCGGCCAGCATCGCGCAATCTGCCGAGGCGGTGGCCTTCATTCAGTCCGCCCTGACAATGAGCGCGCAACGCGGAGGCGAACACGCAGCCGCTTGGGCCAAGACGCAAAACGCCAAACCATCGATCCTCGCCTATGCGTTGATTGAGATTGCGCGCGCCGCAAGCAGCGACAATCCCCAACTGGCAGCAGCGCTTGGCTCAGAGGCTCTCGATCTTTATCCAGCCGAGCAACGCGTCAAAGCTTTGGCTTTCATGCTTGCCGAACAGGGGCACATCCGAAAGGCCGTAGCGGTCCTCGACAAAGCCGCCATTGCGGGTGCCACATTCAACAGCAACGAGGGTAAATCAGCAGACAACATTCGCTCTCTGGCCAGACTCTTTGAGTCACCACCGCTCATTCCAGAGCGCACACGATCTGCTCCGAAAACAACCCACAAGCGAGTAGCCATTTTTGGACGCGAGTCGCTTCCGTTCCATGTATCGACGACTGCGCTATGGCTGCACGATCGCGCTCTACAAGTCGAAACGGCGGGCTGGGCCGCCAACGTAATCACACCGCCTGGTTACCCACGCGACATTCGCGGACGCACGACAATTAGTGAGCGGCCACAAGATGTCGGTGGGATCACGTACACACGGCTGAAACAAATCGAACAAGCCGAGGACGTAGCGGACTTGCACCTGTCAGCCGTGGCTGCGAGCTACGCGTCAGCAGTCGTCGCGGCGGGTGCGCGCGTCATCCAGGCTGAGGGAACCTACCTCTATGGCGTTGCCGCAGCATTGGCGGCCCGATCAACCGGTTGCCCGCTTGTTCTTGAATTCAACGACCTGCTCGATCCGCACGACAGCTTCCCCATTGGAATGGAACGGACAGAGCGGGGACAGCTGCAGCTGAGCCTGACGCTAACCGCAGCACGCGCGGCGGACGCCTGCGTGGTGCATCATCCCAGTGTGTGGCGATTTCTAACGGGCGGCGGTGTCGCTGCGGAAAACATCGTCCTGGCCCACTATCGCTTTCCTGAAACGCTGCCAGCGCCCGACGCCGTCATCGCCCTTGCCCAAGAGTTAGGACTTGCGGCCGGACCAGTCATCGGCGTCGTGCGCGACCTGTGCAGCAGCTATGATAACGCGGTGCTTGTGGAGCTTTTGGCTACACTTGCGCCGGCCTTCCCCGGTTTGAAACTTCTGATTGTTGGCCAGGGTCGTGGCGCAGATGTGTTGCGCAAACGTGCCCATGAACTTGGTTTGGGACGCAGCCTTGTGCTTATCGACAAACCCGTCCCAGATTTGATCGCAACCTATCGCGCATTGCTCGACGTGGCGGTCTTTACGCGCCACGACACTATGCGGGCCTCTGTTTTTTCAGCCTATGAACTCCAAGCGGCTTTGGCTCAAGGTTGTCCCGTTGTTGCGTATCGCACACCTGATGTGGTTGACCTTGTCGACGACGGGGTGACCGGTGAGCTGAGCAGTCCCGGCGACGTGCCCGAGCTTGCGCACCGGGTACGGATCCTGTTGGAAAAACCAAGTGAGCGACGCGCGCTTGGCGATGCAGCGCGCGCGGCCTATCTGTTGGCCTCCCAGACCTCGGCCGAAGAAGCCATGGACACAGTCTTTCAAGCGGTGCTGACGCCCGAACGGCGTCTGATCCGCGGATGAGACCGTCATTTTGGATGACCGCAGTTGCAGCATTGGCCCTCATCTGGAGTGCCGCGCCGCCAGTCCGCGCGAAAGATCTGTCCGCAGCCGAACTCGCCAAACACGACACCGAAATACTGGCCGCCATTGAGCGTGGCTTGGAACGTGAAAACCCGCGTCCCGGTCTGCGAAAGCCCGCCGCATGCCAGCGTACACCAGGCAATCCCTGGCCCGGATTGACCATTAATGGTGGCGTTGTCAGCAAGTCTGACACGGTGCTTGAGATCGGCGGTTTCGCCAAGAGCGCACAGACAACCGGCGGGCTCAGCGGCGCACTGAAAATCGTTACGACACTGGCGGACTACGCGCCTGGCGGTAAAGAGCCAGTGGTTGCCGGAAGTTTACGCGCAGCCGTCGAAGAACTGAGCAACACAAAAAAACCAGGCTGGATTGTCTTTGCACCGGAGCTGGGTTTGGGTGCCAAAATTACGCTGAAAGCACCACTCCGATTGCCAGACAATGTCACATTGGATGGTCGCTGTGCCGACGTCACCCTTGAAGCGACGGCGAAGATTGGGCTGGTCTACATCTTCGGCAAGCGCAACATCATCATCACCAATTTGGCATTCCAGAAGAGTGACTACGTGGCCGGCCAGCCCGACCAGGACGTTGAAAGTTGCGTCCGCCTCAATGGAGCATTCGATGCCATCGCCATTGTTCACAACGATCTTGCGCGCTGCAGCGATGGCGTTATCGACACCACCACCAGCCCCAAAAAGCCGCTACCCAGCGCTGCCCGGGTGACCGTTGCGTACAACTTCATCCGCGATCACGACAAGACCATGTTGTTTGGCACGTTTGGCTGCGTGGATGACAGTGAAGCCTTCGCGCAAGGCTGCGGCGCGCCGAAAGAGGGCGAAACGGCCCCATTACCGGTCTTGTATCTGACGCTCGAAGGCAACCTCTTTCTGAGAACCGGGCAACGGCACCCACGGGTCTATGGCCGGGTCTTTGCCCACATCGCCAACAACGCGATCATCTTTGAGCAGCAAAAACAGGGCACAGCAAAAGACGGCAAGCAACGGTCCGGATCAGGCTATGGAACCTTCGTCTCAAACGGAGCTCAGGCGCTGATCGAGCGCAACGTCTACTTGGCGCTTGGCCGGAACGAGCACCCGTCAGCGGTATGGACCACAACGTCGCCAGGTGCAGAGCGTATGTTGGAAGATGTGGAGGGTGCCATTCGCATCGCGGATAATCTCGTGAGCGACCGCGAACAAATGGCAGACCACATGCCGAGCACAGTGCCCGACCCACTTTACAGGGGCAGCTGGCGCAGCCCTGCGCTTGCGGGCCGATCGATCGAACAAGCAATCGCCTGTGTCGCAACACGGGCAGGCCGTGGCGGCCTCGCACATTGGCCACAGCAGCAGTGCGGGCCTCTTTGACAGGCCTGGTACGGGTCAAACTGGTGCAAACCCCTTGATATCGCCACACTTTGGTAACACTTCCGCGAAAGAGTGCGCGTAGACCAAGGTGGCGTCGGCTCCTTCCGGACGCACACCAGAAGCACTCGTTTCGCTGGAAAGAACAATGTTCACAGCCTCTATGGCCCAGCCATTCCTGCCCCAGCCAGCCAGTTCCGAGGCCACTTGGCGCGGGCTTTGCGTTGGGACACGGTCAACGGCGTCACGCGCAGCACCGATTCTGTTGGCGGTACTCTGGTGTGCAGCGGGTGCTCAAACGGCGCACGCGCAGGCCGATGGCAGCAACACCCCGAGCTACGAATCCCAAGTCCCAAAACGGTCGACCGCACGTCGCAATGATACCTATAGGCCGACAGATCCTGGCCCGGGTCTTGGCACTTTGACAACACCGGCGCAGAGTTCCGTCCCACCAAACCAGAACTACGGCCAGTATGGCCGCGAAGCACCCGCCGCCGGCCGGATGGGAGCCTATGGCAACGATTCCGCCCCGGCGCCGCAGGGTTCCGCCGGCCCCACGCCGCAAGGCACCGGCAGTTATGGCAGCTATGAACCGCGCTACAGCGAGCCCGTGCGCCCTTACGCATCAGGAGAGGCTCCAAGCAGCCCCGGTGGGAGACAAGGTGGCAGCTCTGGCTATGGTGCCACCGGCGCAGGCAACGACGCCTATCGCCCGTCGCAAGCGCCCGCGTCCGCCCAATCGGCGCAAAGTGGTTATGGCCAAAGCCCCAGCTATGGTCAGGCCCGCCGAAAGACAGGCCGTCAGCAATTGCGCATCGGCACTGACGACAGTCAACCGCAGAGGCTTGAGTTCCAACGCCAGCGCCAGATGCAAG